>NZ_QULA01000012.1:1057-99458 GCF_003481595.1 Blautia sp. OM07-19 | reverse complement strand
GGAATCATAGTTTTATAAATGCTTACGATTTCTGCTTTTTGATAAAGTTAATGACATTGCCTGTTTATAAGGCTTTCCAGAAATTTTTAATTATTCAAACTCGTCTCACAGGAGATTGATTTCTGTAATTTCAATAGCGTTTTCGCTACTTTTCATTGTTGTATTCGCCATATTAGCAGGCATAATTTTGACTGGCATAAAAATTGCACTCAAAATGTACTCATATATCAATCCAATTATTTATTCCGAAATACAGAAATTATCTCTCATTATTGCATTCGCCCCTGAATTCTTTTATCAGATTCTCAAATTCTGCTACAGACATTCTACTATACATTTTGCACCAATATTTCTTTTGAAAGAGCATCACTTTATGCCCTGAAAGTTTACATACTTTTATCACAAGCCAACGATGTCTTCTTTGAATTTTTTTATCTTTTGCTTCCTTAAATGACATCCTGACAAACAACACTTCATATTTTGAATAAAGTTCAAGTATGTATTCTAACGGTATAATTAGTATTAAATACACAATAGGAATCATAAAACTAATAAAAGTATTTAATGCATCCAGTTCTTTATATTCATGTATTCCAATCTTTATAGTCTCGTATAGCATCCAAAATCCTGCCACCGCAAGAACCATATCTAGCAACTTATGTACTTTCTCATACTCCTCTTCGCGCTCTGCAATTACATTCATAATTACAATTATTGTTGTGATCGGAATAATTACCAATTCAACCCATATGTTGAAAGTAAATGTACTAATAATAAATTCCAAAACAATCGTCAATTTCAAATTATCTTTTAAAACTTTTCTAATATATTCCTCATCTGCCTCTTTTGAAACAGCATTCATGCAGTATATCAAACCTGAAAAGACAAACCAAACTATAATATCTTTAATAAAAGCATTATCCCAAAACGGTAACTGATAAAATATTAAAGTTATACCCAAAACATAAAGGAAAATAATCCCCCAAAGTATTCTTAACTTCTTACCAAAGAATATTTTTACAACATTCCAAAATGCCTCTCTAATCTGTCTATGTACCATTGCATACACAAATAAAATAAATGCCCAGATCACAGTTGCCCATTCCCTAGTAGTTAAAATTTCCATATATCATTTACTTCCCAATCCGAAGTTTATTCCACTGTTATTTTTTTCAATATCGGCAAGTATCCTACATAATTCAATTATTATAGTTGCACTTACTTTAATTTGCTGTTGCAGCCATACACTCTGACTGTTATAATCAGTGCATGGGTGCTACCATACAACGGTAGGCGGTTAGTCCTTCAGCAGAGGGACTGTGACCCTCTGATTACATAGAAACCCGAACGGGAATCCACTGGAAAGGAGGGCTAAGCCAATGAGTATTTTAGATTTTATAGCAGTAGTGGGCTTCGGCTTAACCTGCTTTAGTATCGGATACACATTCGGTAAGGATAATCATAAACCACAAAAATAGCCGCCCCAGTCTGGTAAACTAAGCGGCAATTTTTGTCTAACTTTATATCGGACTAACCGTCTATCGGTAGCACTCTTTTTCTATAATCATATTATCACGGTTCCATAGAAATGTCAAAATTTTTCTTTGCTTTGAGAATCATCTGCGGCTTCGATAATCTGTATTGCCTTTTTCGCTTCATCACCTTCCACCAATACATCCACACCATACATACCAAATCCCGGTGCACCATGCATAGCGACGCTTGCACTCGCTTCCTGTGAAAAAGCAGCAATTCCTTGTTCTTTTAAAAGTTCTATAATTCTTCCCGCTTCTACTATATCTTTAGCGTTGTAAATTTTTGTACTGCCTGTCTTTGTCGTTGGAATATCTCTTTGCTCCTCATTAACTGAAATCCGGCGTCTGTTCCGGTTAAAATATGATAATACTCTGAGAACAATAAATGCCACGATTGTAATTCCACCCAGAAAAAGTAAAGCGAAATATATCGTTTGCTTCTCGGTTGCCCCCATTCTTCTCAGGCAGATACCATAAAACACAGAGAAAATTCCTGCACAGATCACACTGGTAAGGAAATCTCTCCATAGTGCCTCTCTCGCAGACAAGCCTTTATCCCAAATGCCATTATGTACCATAATAAACGCATATACAATTCCGCCTACCAGAGCAATTAACGTTTCACCCAGCACCAGACGAAGATTTACTGCCAATAGAAGCTGTATGATAATAGCTCCAACACTGATCAGGAACATAGATGCAAAAGCAAGATTTCCGGCTTTTAAAGCTTTTTGCTTTACCCAATCTTCATAATCAGCTACTTTGTTTAATGTTTCTTTCATCTCTTTGTTCATGGTCGAACTCCTTTCTCCATCCAGGAGCTCTTTTATTTCAATGTCATAATAATCAGCAAGTTCAACCAATATACTTAGATCCGGCATATTCGATCCTGTCTCCCATCTGGAAACGGTTCTCGCCGATACGCCAAACTTTTCTGCAAGCTGTTCTTGTGTAAGATTTTTTTCCTTACGGCATTGTTTCAAAAAAGCTCCTATCTTTTTTGTGTCCATGTTTCTACCTCTCTTTCACCTACAGCTTACCAATTATTTCAAAAAATCCCACGACACAAACCGAGAATCACCTGATTTTCCACCAGACATTGCGTGTCTGGTACAGATTAATCCATTTCAAACAAAAAATTTTCGTAATCTTTTACGTAATATCTGATATTTTTCCGGCCTTTTTGAATAATGATATGTCCCTCTGCTTCCAGTCTTACTTTCTGTGCCTGGATACCTCCGGGATACTTTTCATTCAATTCACCATTTGCTTTCAGCGTTCTCCAGTAAGGAGTTTTATCTTTCAATCTCTGATGGCTTGCCCAGGCAGCAATAGATACAAAAATTCCGGCAGTTATAGGTTCTGTAAAATCTGCATCATTCTCTTTTGCAAAAAATTCTCTTATCTTTCCAACTGTAATCACTTTACCATATGGAATTTTTTTCATCACTTCATCATAAGCAATGGGCGGTGCAAAGTACATTTTGTTTCCACCATATTTTTCAATGCTCTTTACATCCGTGATTATCTGAAACTTTGGCATATCTTTATTATCCTGCAGCATTGCATTAAAATCCTTCTTATCTTCATTAGCCATATCCGCCACCTCCTGATCTAAGAATATACATCTTTCCGATTTTATGCAATGAGACACTTTTGTAAATTTCTTATCATAACCAGAATTTATAACTCTTTCCTATGGTTTAAGTGAATGCCAATATGTCCTACCCCCAGTATTATTGTAGACACGAATAACATTGGGTTTCGTCCGTATATAGCAATCAAACAACACGCTATAACTGGAAGAGTAGCACCTGCAACAGGAATACCCATTATACTGCTATAAAAATCTTTCATCGTCTTTTCACTTTTAAAATATCGTATCCAATATAATTCATACATAATCATCAGCACAAATGCAGCAATTAACCAAATCATCCATGCTGTAATACCTTGAATATTAAAATCACTGAAAATCAGCAACAAACAAGTCACTAAAACTTCGCCGGCTCTCTCAAACAACAGCAAGATTTTGTTTTCATTATGTACATATTTTTCGTAATCCTTTGGCTGATTCTTCGTCCAATATAAGTTTGGAATCATCAACATGATAAGAAAAATCAATCCAATATATGAAAATCCCAAATGCATACATTCACCTCATGATTCCCGATAATTTTCAGTTCTATAAACTGAATTACGATTTTTCATTTTGAAGAAAAATCTAAACAATCAATCGTTTTCTTAAATATCCGCTTTTCTTCATTCGTTCATATGTACCAAGTGTATCATTTTTATTTATAAACTCCAATGCTTCGTCATATTCCATTCCTAATATAAGTAAATTCATTCTTGCAGCATGCAAATAATTCTCGTACCATTCCCATTCTGGATTCCTAGACAATTCTCGAATTGTAGAGCGTGATACTATAGGATTTATTACGTAATTATCTGGTTGACAAAAACTATTTACAATATTAATATTGTTCTCCATTACTTTTGTTTGTCCCACCATAGAACCACCCATACTATTCCATAGAGGAAAATGACCATACTTTCTTCGGAATGACTCAATTAATATGCCTTCTACTCTCTTTATATCATCTCGTCCTTGCTCACTTAACATATCCTCAATTGGAGAGTTCTGCTGCTTTGCAAATTTCTCATACACTTTTCTGTTTCTATGAACCAACGGTTGAGATAACGGCGATTGCACAAATATTGTGTAACCCAATCGTTCATTTCTTGAAAAATAATCTTCAATTTGTTTTTGTTTCGATCCCTCTTTAATTGGTAAAATCCCATTATGCTGTTTAAATCTTTCTGCTAGGTCGCCTGCTAATCCAATATAGAGAACTGCTTCCGCATAGTAATCCCAAAAACAATAAATTCCTGCCGAAGCCCAACCGTAGTTATCTGTCGGAGAACATAAATCATCGATAGCATCTGCCATTTCCAAGGCTTCTTCTTTTCTATACGCATCTATAATAACTGTTCCAAACATTACATATCTCCTTGCTAAACACCATCTGTCTTTTTCTCATTTTATCACACTCACATTCCAAACACCATTCTTATATTAGCAAAAGAACAGCCTTCCGACTGCTCTCTGTGCTTACTATAATGTAGCTAACTTACATATCGTTCGCATCCTATATATGTTTTTTCATATTCTCACAACTCCATTTCTTTGTGTTTGATTTTATTTTTCTTCTGCTGCATATTGTGCTCCTGGCTTCTTTCTCTGCCCCATTGCAGCCTGTCACTCAGTTTTCTCGGCATCTGCTCTTTTCGTTTTTGTTCTTCCAGTGCTTTTTCCTTCTGAATATCACGCCAAATTGCCGACTCTATAGTATCACTGCCAAATATCCGTAGTGCTCTTTTATATTTATCTGATATTACTTCCAGCTTATCTACATCATCACACAACTGATTGCACATATCCGCCACCTTATCAGCATCCTTTTCTAGATCATCATAATCTTTCTTCAACTGCTGATATTTATCTCTCCATTTTTCTGCTTCTCTGGAAAGTTCTATCACCTTTGCAGCTAATCCTGCAATATAATTCTTCATCTTAGCGAACAGAGGTTTAATCTTTTTATTGCGGTATGTAGACGCCAGTTCCAGTGCCCCGACTTCTGGCAACACTAATTTAATTTGCCCGGAATTCTTTAATTCCTTATCAATACTATTTATGATTGGCTGTAACTGATTCCGTTGCTTCTCCATATGCTTCAGTTCTTTGTCCGCCTGTTCTTTGCTTTCCCTGACTTGATCTCTGGCTTTTTCTGCATCAGCTTTTTCCTGATTAAGCGCCTTTATATCTGATTCTGTCGCTTCTACATCTGCTGTCAAATTTTCTATTTTCTGCTCCAGCTCCTTTACTTCTTTTGCACGTTCCTTCTTCTTAAAATTATACACATCCAGATGTTCTTCATGAGTTCCTCTCTGCTCCCATTCGATTTCATGCCGCTCCATAATCTCTGCCAGAACTTCTTTTTCATGATTGATCCATTGATTCAATTCTGTATCATGCTTGGCACCGCCTTGAAATCCAAGGCTTTTCAACGCCTGTTTCAACGAGACTCTTGTATCCATTCCTTTTCCCTTCCATCCGGTCACATAAGGTACAAAATCAATATGTAGATGTGGGGTAGCTTCGTCCTGATGCAGATAGCAGCAAAATACCCGGAGTGTTGGATTTCGTCTCTGAAAATCCTGCATATATTCATCCAATACTTTCACCGCAAGATCTCCCTCTGGTGTCCCGGCAGCCATATCTTTATTATTTCCAATCTGGAAAATTACTTCATGGAACAACTTCTCCTGCTTTCCATGCTGAATCTTATCATAATAATTCGTAATCTTCCGATCATTTCTTTTCCCGACATTATACCGTTCTACCGATTCATCAAACAGTTCTTTGTAAACATCCTTCAGATTTTCATCCCGGTAACAAATGTTCAGATATACTCTGTTCTGATTAACATTTTCTGCAATAAAATCCCTTCTGTTATGCGCAAGAGAACCTGTTCCTGTCATACCGCTGATTGTTCTTTTCATCATCCTATTTTTTCACCTCACATTCTCTAAATAGTGCCGGATACGGCACATAAATTGTATTCATGCCCGTTAGGGCGGTTTTGTTACTTTTTTCAAAAGTAACGCAAAAGCACTTTCGACAGCCGTACCGTCCATCAAAAGTACCCTTGCGCCCTGCCGGGGTGCAAGACGTCCGGGGGACGTCTGTTCTGCACCGGCCGAAGCGGAGCGAAGACCTTTTTCTCCCTTCGGTCGGTATGTCTGTGCCCTGTTATATCCTTGCCTGAATATATTCCAGGTCACCACGATACGGTGTGCCCACCAGATACCAGTTCCGCTCAGCATCCATTTCCATCCGGGTCTGTACCCATTTGCCATCCAGCAAAATCTGCAGGCATTCCCCACAATGCAATCCGGTATCAATCCATAAGTCCGATAACAAGATGCCATATCTTCCGTTACTACTGTTGTAACCAAGTCTTCCCTCTCTCATTGTCCAGTCTCCTTTCCAGATACATTCAAAATCCTTACCAAGGATGCCCTGTCAGGGCTCCCTTTCAGATGTCTTACAAAAACTTCCGTCCTCACATCTGCAACTTTTCCTTGTCTGCCATTTATACAGGAGCGTGCCACGCCCCTGTCATATGGCATTCAAAGAAGAATTACCATCGAAAGTCAGCCTGTATTCCCCGCCTGTCCAGATACTCCTGTCGGGCTTTTTCCCGTTCTTCCTCTGTTGGAGCGGTTTTTGATTTCGTATATAATTCACGTTCCACCATAGTGTTCATTTTCTGTTCCAATCCTTTTTTCACATCTTCAGTACAACTATCATCATCAAGCAGATGATATCGGAGCAGTTTCATAAATAATTCCTGTGGTATTTGTACATTTTTCATTCATAGCTCCTTTCAAGATAGCAAGATTCCCTGTTCTTAAAGAGATGGTAATCTTGCCATCTTCCCAATACTATTCAGGCAACATCCAGAACCACTGGTTACCAATCTTCACAGACTCAATTTCAAGTTCCTTCTTCGCATTCCATAGTGTTTTCTTTTTAATTCCCCGACTTTCCGCTTCTTCTGCCACCTTTGTCTGTGCTACAGAACCAGATGTCAGGACTTCCTGCAGAAATTCCTTTGCTGCATGAATTTTCTGCCCCCGGTTATCTCCGCTTAACAAATCATCGGCACTGATGTCATATTCCCCAATCCATTCAAATCCCGTATCTTTATCCAAACGAAATGCAATGGATTTTCCTTCCGGTGCAAGGGAACTTTTCACATGACACACCACACGAATTTCTTGTTCATCCTTGATCCTTCCGACAATCAGTACGCTTCTGGCTGCTGCTTGAAAATCAATAGAGCCAAGTCCACGGTATGACGATTTCCCATTACTGTTTTTGTTCATATGACCAATCAAAATAATCGCACAATGATATTTCTCTGCAAGCATCGCCACACGCTTCATCAAGGGGCGGATTTCATTTGCCCTGTGCATATCTACATCAGTCCCCAGAAAACCCTGTATCGGGTCTAAAACTACAAGGCGTGCTTTTGTCCGTATGATAGCTTCTTCTAATCTGGCATCCATCATAGTCAACGCCTGATCGTTATCATCAATTACCATCACTCTGGAACAGTCTGCACCTGCTGAAAGAAGTCGGGGCTTAATGGTATCGCCCAATCCATCCTCTGCAGTCTGATAAATCACATTTACCGGCTCCAGAGCCATTGTTTTTTCCTTCAAGGCTGATTCATCACTGTCCGATGGTAATACCGCCTCGCCTTTTGTCATCTTTGCAATAATCTGCAGCACCATTGTGGTCTTGCCCTCACCAGGATCTCCCTGCACAATCGTAACTTTCCCAAAGGGAATAAAGGGATAAAGCAGCCAGTCTATTTTTTCTATCTCTACTTGTTCCATATTAATCAGTTTTAAATTCGGTTCATCTCTTCTGTTATCCAAAATTACCTCCATTTTCTGTTGAAAGAAAGTGGAGACTTTGGTAGAATAACCTTAGTATTTGATTTGGATTTTCTACCAAGTCTCCGCCTTTAGGTGTTTGCCGACACTTAAAGGCTTTTACTTTTCATCTTCCAATATCTCTGTTTTAAAATCACTTGCTTTCCATGTTACTGAACAATCATTACCAGTGATTTCAATTACCTGTTGCATTAGTGCCCGGCAATCTGCCAGTACCTCATATAAATCCTCTGTTTCCAGATGATCCAGACGTTCCCACAATCTCCGTATTTCAAGGCTTAACCGATCACTTTGATATTTACCAACCGCAATCTTTACTTCCTGATGGAGTACCGACTGAATGAAATATTTCCCTTTTGGCAGTCCACTCACTTTAATGCGAGCTTCTAATTCTCTGCGTTCCTCTGGTGTCATTCGAAAACAAACTGTCTGATTACGTTTTCTGTCTTTATCTAATCCACTCATTACAAATCCCCCTTGTATTCACTGTCCAGCCGTTCAGCCAGTTTTGTCTGCTTGTTTGGATAAAGATGTGCGTAGGTATTCAGCGTAGTTTCCACTTTTTCATGTCCGAGCCGATTCGCAATCTCCAATGGCGAAAATCCCAGTTCGATCAACATACTTGCATGGGAATGCCTCAAATCATGTACTCTTATCCGTTTTACGCCACTTTCTTTAATTCCTCGCTGCATTTCATGCTCCAGATAATATTTTGTAATGGGAAACAGCCTGTCGTTCTCCTGCAAATCGTATAAACTGTCCATATAATCTTTGATATCTGCAGCCAGAAACTCTGGAATGGTAATCACTCTCTTGCTCTTCGGTGTCTTTGGTGGAGTGATCACATCTTTCTTGCCAAGACGTTGATATGATTTTGTGATAGAAATTGTTCTCTTTTCCAGATCTACATCTTTAGGATTCAGAGCCAGAAGTTCTCCCAAACGCATTCCCGTCCAGTACAAGGTCATAAATGCCATATAAGAAAGTCTTTTGTTCATAACACTGTCGATAAACTTCCTAAATTCCTCTCCTATCCAGAAATCCATTTCTTCTGCCTTGCTCTTACCCATACTTCCGGCTTTTGCACAGGGATTACTTTTCAAATCGTAATATCGAACCGCATAATTAAAGATTGCGCTCAACTGATTATTGATTGTTTTCAGATAAGTGGGTGAATACCCCATTTTAATCAATTCATTCTGCCATTGACGGATGTCAGCTGCAGTAATGTCATTTACCCGCTTATTCCCGAAATACGGGAGAATTTTCAACTCCACGATATACTTTTTCGTTCTCATGGTATGCTCCCGCAGACGTGTCTCAATATCTGCATAATACATCTTCCAAAAATCCTCAAACTTCATATCAAAGTCCGCTTTTTGCTTAATAAGGAAATTTCGAAGCCATTCCTCCGCCTCTCTTTTGGTCGCAAAACCTCTTTTGGTGGATTTCCGGCGTTTCCCCTGCCAATCTGTATAACGATACTGAATCAACCATTTTCCTGTTTTCTTGTCTTTTTCCGCTTTCATTCGACCACCTCCTATGCACTGAAACCATACCAGCGTTTTTCAAAATAGCGTCTGGGAACTTTACCCGCAATCACCAGAAATCCCTCTTTTTCCAGTTCCTGATTCAGCTTACGAATCAACTTGTAAGCATGACCTACAGAAACACCCAGCATTTCTGCGAGTTCATTTGCAGTAATATAAATCTTGTTGTTTTCTGCCATATATGCATCCTCCTTTTCTTTTTATAGCTATATCGCTACATTTTATATTCTCATTATATGTAGCGACTTCGCTATTGTCAAGTATTTTGAAATGCTAGTAGAAAAATTTTTTCAAACATGGTATAATGTAGCCATCTCGATACATGGAGGACGATAAGAATGACCATAGGAGAAAAAATCAAATACTGCAGAAAGCAAATCGGAATCACGCAAGATAAACTGGCTGAGCTGACCGGTATCCATCCGGTTTCTATCCGAAAATACGAAACCAATAAAATGCAGCCACAACCTCCTCAGTTAGAGAAAATTGCAGCTGCACTCGGTGTCAGTTATAATGCTTTGAATGGCAGTGATACTGCTGGACTTCGTCTGGAAACAGTCGGTGATCTGATGGGCGTACTTATGGTTCTTTGCAATTCCGGCATCCTCCAGATCAGTGGAGAGCGAGGAGAAGACAAGCTGTTAAAGGACGATACCGTATCCATCCATCTGAATCCGGTTCTTTCCTCTTATCTTGAAATCGGATATACGGCCAGAGGAAAAACACATACGCTGTCTTTGCGGGATGCTTTGTTGAATATCAGAAGTTATAAGGTTTTTAATGACTTATTGAAATGGGAAAAAATGAATTTTATCTACCAGAGTGCTTTGAAATCCGCTGGTGATAATCCAAATGAAGCCACACAGGTAGCTATAGATGAGATAGCTGAGACAAAAGAAAAAGTAGAATTGGAATTGCAGAGAAGCCATTATCCACTAATAGATACTACAGATAATTAGGGAGGAATTTATGCAAATTTCTGAGCAGTATATTGAATCAATACATTTTGACAAATTGAAAAATTTAAAAGATTTAACCCTTAATTTCTCTGACACAAGATTAACAGCAATTATGGGCGTTAATGGTGCTGGAAAATCTACTATATTACATGCATTAGCCTGTTGTTACAAACCTCTTGATGGAGAAACAAGAGAAGATTACAAATTTAGTTACTTCTTTACCCCCAACCCTTATGCATTGTGGAATGACAGCAAATTTGAAGTCACTCACTCATATAAACTGAAAGGTGAGCCAAAACGAAGCACTATTTCTTTTGCTAAGGATGAACGTTGGACTCCACATTATAACCGTAGACCAGAAAGGCATATAGAATATTTTGGTATAGAAACATGTGTTCCAGCAATCGAGCAGGAGCATACCAATTCATTTATAAGTTTTGCTACAGATGAAGAATTAAAGGATAGTAGTAAAATCATTTCATCCACTGGTTATGTTCTAAATATTGCTTATGATAATCTCAAATATTTGAAATCAAAAAAAGGTAAAACCTACCTTGGTGTATCAAGTGAGCAAAACGGAACATACGTTTCTTTAAGTATGGGAGCTGGAGAACAACGTGTTTTTAAAATTCTTAGTGCACTATACTCTGTCCCCAAATATTCACTAGTATTAATAGACGAAGTTGATTTACTTTTACATACTAATGCTTTACGCAGACTAATTAAAAAAATGTATGAAATAGCTAATGACAGCAAACGTCAGTTACAAATTATTTTTACCACACATTCCATTTTAATGAATGAATTACGAGACTATGTTGGTATTCAATACATTACTCAGACTTCACAAAAAACTCTTGTTAGCAATTATATCTCTTCTGATTCTATTCAAGATTTAATGGGTAAATCAGAAAAACCCATTAAAATATATGTGGAAGATGATTTATCAAAAACAATTATCTCTCAGATTTGCCATTCAATGAATTGCAAAAGATATGTTGATATTTTTACTTTTGGACCTGCAAGTAACTCTTTTACTATACTTTCAGGCTTTGAATTAGATAATAAACTAAGTGAAAATATTATTGCTGTTCTTGATGGCGATGTATATAAAACAGACGAAGAAAAGCTAACGCAAATAAAAGACAAGATAACCGGACAAGCATTTAATACCGAGCGTAATAATGTTTTATCGCATATAATTCAATATAATTTACCAAATAATTATAAACCTGAAAAGTGGATACGCGAAATGATAATAACCACTTCCTCTGAAATCATACCAAACGATAATGAGATAAAACAAGTATTGACTAATATACATAGCGTCGACGATGACCATAAATATATAAATGACGCCATTGAAAGGCTTGATTATGATAAAGCTATTGGTCTATCAAAAATAATCGAACTTGCTTCAAAATCTGAAAAATGGAATGATTATGTGCAACCAGTAATAACATGGCTTCAACAGCACATAGAGCATATATAATTGATTTTTGTACTCAATCTGTACTCAAACCACATAGCAAGAGCCCGGAAACCCGCATGAATGCTGGATTTCCGAGCTCCATTTTTTTACTCAAACTCCAGACAGACAGTACGGAGTATTAACGCATATAGACGATTTTAAAGGCTTTTTAACCAGTTAAGAGCAACATAGCCACATAATCTAAATTTTAAAAATGCAATAAAAATGCAATGAGTGACACGACTACTTGCTATACTTCCATCGGCTTCTTCTTGATACCAACACTATGAAAAGTCCGATTACAATTAAATATACTTTGAAAGGAAGATCACCATGAATTACAAATTAGAACTCAAACAAATCGTGGAATTTCCACGCTGTCGCATTTACCGTGACTTCATACAAACTTTAATCACTACCAAGAGCATCCGAACTACCGGGGGCTCTTTTCTTTTTTATTATCTGGTATTATGCTCCTATGCAAATTACCGCACATCCTACCGCCGGATGGAACACATTACCTATACCATTGGTCCAGGAGAGTGGATCTGCACAGTCACAGATCTTCAGGAATGGTTTCGCTGCCGTTTCCAACATCAAGCGTTGTCCATCCTTCGATTTTTTGAAGAGCAGAATTACATTACCTACTCTCTTCTCGGCAAAAACCGCCTGGTCAAATTCAAAATATCAGACTGGCCCAAAGACAATACCGTATTGGAATACAACTATCCCTGTAAAAAAGATACAGGGTTTTTCTTTTTCCCGATTGCCAAAGTTCACGAACTAATTGGCATTGGAAAATGCTCGGAAATGGATGTTATTCTGGATCTGTGGATTCATGCAGTTTACAACGATTCCTCTGTCCTGGGATCTGATTCCGGTCCCATTGTCTATTACCGGGATAATACCGGAAATCCCCTTACCAGCTTTAATGAACTGGGTGAAAGGTGGAGTCTGTCAAAGGCATCGGTATCACGACTCTTGAAGAAACTGGAGGAAAAAGAATACATTACACTTATCTCATTTACAGGAAAACACGGAAGCGTAATTTATCTCAACAATTACCTGTCCGTGATGTTTAATATCAGCGACGTTATGATTGACAAGGAGGAGATCGCTATGAAGATGCAATTACCAATCCATGTACCTGAAGAAATCACTATTGAGGATTCTGCTTCTGTTAGCGTTTCAGAAACTGTCACAGACTCACAAATCACCGTTACAAAAAATGATTCCTGCGTTCCAGATTCACACATGAAATTTATCGTGCAAAAAGTCGCAGAACTATTGGATTCACAAGGGATTCCATGTTGCCACTGCTCCAAAACCCGCTATATATTATCTCCATTATCAGCCTGCAAAGATATATTTAATACATTTACTCTAAATATTATCTGTCCCTACGGAAATGCCGCTTATCGGTTTGAGTTGTCCGTAAGTCCAGGGGATGAGTCTGCCCAAAAGATGCCTGCCGTGGCAGAGCCTTCTGCACTGAAAGGGGGGGAATAGACATGGCAAACCGCAATACACAGGGATTTCCTTCACCCGAAGAAGATCCACGTTTTCACGACACCTATCAGTTTTTACGCAGATACCGGGATGCAACCTACAGCCTGAAGGTAGTCGTACACCAGATGGAGCACCAGTTTAAGCTCCAATACGACAATGACATCGACAAATTTCTGGACTCCATCTATGCTGCCGGGGCTGATCTTACCGGAAGCGACATCGAACAACGGGCAAAAAGTATTGCCAGAAGCAACCAGATGCTGAAGCTTTTGGAATCATCCATCGATCTCCTCCGGAACAATCACAAGCATGGGGAACAGTATTACTGGATTCTCTACTACGCTTTTCTCTCTCCACAGGAAATGAAAAATACAGATGAGATATTGGATAAGCTGGCTCACCACATCACCAATATTTCCTACCGCACCTATTACCGGAAACGCAGGGCTGCGATTGAAGCACTCAGTACCATCCTTTGGGGATTTACTGCAAAAGAGACATTGGATACGCTCAACAAGTTCTTTCCAGAGTAATACATATCGCCTATCTCCTCGGCTTTTCGTAATATCATAAAAATGTTATACTAAAAAATGCAAAATATATATTGACTCTCACGGAACGTCATAGCGTACAGTTATCTTATCAGGAACAGGAGGTCAGCAACTATGAGGACAGTCAAAGAAATATCAGAACTTACAGGTATCAGCGTTCGCACGCTTCACTATTACGATGAAATCGGGCTTTTAAAACCAACACAAAAAAGTGATGCGGGATACCGGCTTTATGACGATAGGGCATTGGAAATATTACAGCAGATTCTGTTTTTCCGTGAGTTTGACATTCCTTTGAAAGAAATCAAAGCTGTTCTGGAGAATCCTGCTCTTGAAAGGAACCAGATCTTGCAAATGCAGAGAAAAATGTTGGTAGCAAAGAAAGAACGTATGGAACATCTGATTGCCAGCATTGATGATATCCTGAAAGGAGAGAATAAAATGGATTTTGCGATTTTTAGTAAAACGGAAGTTGAAGAAATGTTCCAAACTATGTTTGAACATATGCCTGACAATATGAAAGAACTTGCTGTAAAAGAGTTTGGAAGCATTGAAGAATGGAAAAAGCATTATATTAAGACAGTTTCATCAGAAGAAATGCAGAAAGGCTATGCTAAAGTTGTTGAGTGGTATGGAGGAAAAGAGCAATTCCTGTCTGTTGCCAACAATCCTATTAGCAAAGAGGCTGCAGAAAGTTACAACCAACAATTTGACAATCTTTTATACAAATTAGCAGCTAAAAAAGTATGTTCACCAGATTCTTCTGAAGTAAGAGAACTTGTTTCCGAATACGGTTTTCTTATGAAACAACTTTCACAGATAAAGAAAGAACACGGTCTGATGGTTGCACAGGCTCAATATTACCGTAATGAAAAAATCAAACCTATGATAGATGAAAAATACGGCAATGGTACAGCCGAATTCTTCGCACAAGCTTTCGAAGCATTTTATAAAGACAAGTAATCATTAGAACTACACAAAAGCACAACAATACACCATGCAGGGAATCAAAATGGTTTCCTGCTTTTTTTATGCCAACCAGTGAAAATGGCACAGAAATGACCTGCTTCTGCGATTGAAGCGTAAAATTACCCATGCTACAATAGGTATTGCTTATAGTTTTCCTTATTTCCAGCACCCATAGATGGTGCTTTTTTTGTACCTGTAAATTCAATCGCTGACAGCAGGTTCTATGTACTTTGTACGTACACTATACTTACAATACCAAACGTATCCTGTACGTACAGCCATATGTATAAAGTTTCCTATTATATATAGAAGGGAGTCAATCATGAAAACAAGGAACGAAATCTATCAAGGAGAGGGAGCCAAGCTCTTACGGTTCATTACCACTTACCATACTCTGAGGTATGACCAGGTTTTACAACTTTTCTCCCGACATGAGCAGTCTATCAAGTCATTGATTACCAGCCTCATCAAACAAGGGCGCATCATTTACGATAAAGAGCATGACCTTCTTTGTGACAGCCAGCAGTCTGCTGAAAATCCTGACTATGCTATAATTACATGCTTCTGGGTACTGCTGGATTTTAAGAAAGGTGTTGTATACCACACCAGTGGCGAATTTCCAATCAAGCTCAATTTCTTTTCGCAAGATGAACAATACGAAATCATCTATATCGGTGAAGAACAGGAGGCTCTGATCAATCATGTGATGGAAAGTATCCCATCACATGGTTCCAAACGCCTGATTGTCTTAGAATCCGAAAGCCAGGCTGCCAAAATCACCATTGATGATGTAGCCGCTTACTGCCTTGTAAATGAATCCGGTGCTGTCAGTTACTACATGAAAAAGTAGGTTATTATGACGCAAAATACACCAACCATTTACCAGCGGCTTGAAAAACTGGAAGGGGAGCTGCAAAAACTGACGAATACCGTTTACGCTCTGAAGGTCACTGATATCCAGAATTATGATAAAAATTTTGAGGAACTGAGCGTCAGTGCTGCTCTTCGGGCGGAGCGGATTGCCTGCCAGATGCGTAACCTTGTCTGTCCGGCTCTCTCCCCAAATCAAGCAGCTTATCTTCCCAAAGTGGCAGATGCACAGGGAATGCGGATTGCAGAACAGCAGGGGATTCTCACCATTACGCTTCCCGGACTGCTTCCGAAACGAAGAGTCCACACAAACACTGCATTTCTCCATGAACCGCTTAATTATATGCTTCGGGAGTATGTAAAACAAAATGCCCTGCCCCTCTATCGTGACTGCGTGATATGTTTCAGTCAAATATATGACAGGGAACTTCCTCAAAGACGTATCCGGGATTATGACAATCTGGAGTTTAAACAGATTCTGGATACACTTTGTACTTATGTTCTGACAGATGACAGCGGCTTTTTCTGTGATTCCTACTACACGACACAGCTTGGCTTAAAGGACTGTACACTGGTATCGGTTATGGAAAAAGCTGACTTTCCGAAATGGCTGCAGAACCAGAAAAATCATCACGAAAGCATGTCGGAAAATCTCCTGACTTCTCAGGCAGAAATCCGACATCGGTAAGAACCACCGCAGGGAACTTTGTTTTCTTGCTTTTTTTATCTCCAAACCACCGGAGATTTACCCAAGTATAGGCTTGCATGGGTAAGAACTGAATTGAGGTGATGCTTATTTGATAAGACCTGACACTACGAAATACCGCTTACTGGAAATGATAGGGATGTGCGGGGAATTTCCCGCAGACCAGCTAAACAGACTCATCCCAAGTGCCTCCTATGCGGAAAAACTCATTACGGATTTGAAGGCGGAACACCTCATCCGTACCCACTACCGGGATGCTCTCAGAGGCTACCGTCTTACAAAAGCTGCGAAAGAGATGCTGTTATCTGTCTCGCCGCTACGCTTCCAGTGCTATCTGACCGGCAATACCGAGACGAACCTCATCCGAAGTGAAGTATCCCGACGTATCCGCTTACATCAGAAAGCCGAAACGTATCTGACACTCCTTCATGCCGGGATTCCCTTTTATCCGGATGTAAAACCTGACATCTTCTGTAATCACCGCGAAGCTGGTTCCATCGGTATGCGAAGCCTTCCTCTTTTTTACGCTTCCAGAGAAATTAAGGAATTGGGCCCGGAGACCACGAAGATTAGGAACTCCCGCAGCATGGGCATCCTGATGGCACCGCAATGTGTCTATGTCCTTTATAACACGGGAAACGGAGTCCTGAAATGGGAATATCGAACGGAAGTCCGCTTAAACGCCTTCCTGCAGCATTACCTGCAAGGCTACCCTTACAACGGACATCCACAGATCCGGGCAATCATGACCGGAACCGACATGGAAATGGCTTTCCGGCTGTTTACCAGTACCGGAGGCTACAAAAAGAGCCTGTTTATGCTGGACACCTCCTTCGAGCATTTCCATTACCTTCCCAATACTCCGGAAGGGGAAGTGCTTTTAAAACTGCTGGTTCACCCTGAGATCATGGAAAAGCTGGACAACCTCCTGCTGTCCGATCTGGGCTGCCGCAGCGATTCAATTCCACTGGAACATGATGCCACGGATGCTTCCGGGAACCCCATCCTTCTTGCTTATGATTTTGACATGCAGCGAATCAACCGGTTCAATACCGGCTTAAATGTATACGGCAGATCCGGGAACCTGATCTGTTTCGATTTTCAGATTCCGGTCCTGAAAAAATACTTAACTGCCACAATCCATTTCTCCAGTATTGACCTTTGCAAATTCAAAAGGGGGTTTTTACATGAACCGTAAATGGTGGAAGCTCATTTATATGCTTCCGATCACCTTCTGCACCCTCTATGCAGGAGGCTATGTTGCTCAATTTATCCGCAACTATCAGACCTGGGAATCTGCCGGCAATTTTGCCGGAAACGGAACTGCCCCGCAGATCCCCTCCCCGCACCCGCTCGCCTGTCTGGATGCCCTGACTGCTTTCCCGTACAATCTGTATGGGATTTTTCTATGTCTGGCAGCTTTTGGACTCCTGACCTTCCTTCTCATGCGTATGGGATTTGACCGAAACGGGGAAATAACAGACCGGGGCCGGAACCTGAATTATTCCACAAAGGGAACCTATGGGACTTCCGGTTTTATGACTTTGGAGGAAATGCATCAGGTACTGGAGCTTACGAATGATGTCAAGAAACACAAGGGAACCATTCTTGGAAAACTGAACGGAAAAGCCGTTTGTCTCCCGAAGGATACCCGCATGAACCGGAATATTGCCGTTTACGGTGCCAGCGGTTCCATGAAAAGCCGGGCCTTTGCACGCAACATGATCTTCCAGTGTGTTGCCCGCGGGGAAAGCCTCATCATCACCGATCCAAAATCGGAATTGTACGAAAGTACAGCCACTTACCTTGAGAATGCCGGATATATCGTGAAATCCTTTAATCTTGTAAACCCGGAAAACTCGGATAGTTGGAATTGTCTGGGTGAAATTGGCGGACAGGAAACCATGGCACAGGTATTTGCTGATGTCATCATCCAGAATACCGGTTCTGCCAAAGGCGATCACTTCTGGGACAATGCCGAGATGAACTTATTAAAAGCTCTGATTCTCTATGTGGATCAGGGATTCCCACCGGAGGCAAAGAATATCGGACAGGTATACAAACTCCTGACCATGAGTTCGGAAAAAGAACTGAACAGCCTCTTTGACCTGCTTCCGGTCTCCCATCCGGCAAAAGTCCCCTACTGCATCTATAAGCAGGCAAGTGACACGGTACGTTCCGGCGTCATCATCGGACTCGGTTCCAGACTTCAGGTATTCCAGAACAAGCTGATCCGCCAGATCACTTCCTATGATGAGATCAACCTGACGCTGCCGGGAAAAGAAAAATGTGCATACTTCTGCATCACTTCGGATCAAGACAGCACTTTTGATTTTCTTTCTTCCCTGTTTATGACCTTCGTATTTATCAAACTGGTCCGTTATGCAGACACCTATGGGGAAGATGGAAAACTGCCGGTTCCGGTACATATCCTGGCTGATGAGCTGGCGAATACGGGAGCAATCCTATCGCTCAACAAAAAGATTTCCGTGATCCGAAGTCGAAACCTCAGTATTTCCTGCATTTTCCAAAACCTGCCTCAGATGCAGAACCGGTATCCCTTAAACCAATGGCAGGAAATCATCGGGAACTGCGACACTCAGCTATTTTTAGGCTGTACGGATGAGGTAACTGCTACATTTATCTCTAACCGCTCCGGTGATGTGACCGTTGGTGTCAGCAGCGAAGCCAAACAATTAAATAGCTGGAGGGTATCCGATTATACACCGGAATACCGCCAGACCAGATCCATCGGGAAACGAAAGCTCTTAACTCCGGATGAGATCCTGCGGCTCCCGCTGGATACTGCACTGATTATCCTGCGTGGTCAGAAGGTACTGCAGGTAGAAAAATACGATTACACCCTGCACCCGGATGCCCAAAAACTCATTCCCCGGAAGGCTTCCGAACATATTCCGGAATGGAGAAAAGGAGCATGTAGTGAAGAATATACGTACACTCCAACTATTCCTGCTTCCCACCCGAAAAAAACCGCTTCTTATGGAAAGCAGAAAAAGAAAAAAGCTGAACCGCACTTTGACCAGCAAAGCGTTTATCAGGAACCTGGCTATCACGATTTCCCGGATGACTTCTCAGCAGATAACTATTCGGATCACACAGACATGGTTCCTTTAGATAAAGATTCTATCATGTCATAATTTGAAAGGAGACACTATGATGCCAAACGAAACAACCAACACACCTATTTTAACTCTGGATTCCGATGCGAAGCTGGAAACAGCCCAGTCCATTTCAGACCTTACCTGGCATGAGATCCAGAATGCCTACCGTACCCGCCGGATCTTAACCGGAATGCTTGGCGGTATCGAGAAAACAGAAAACGGCAGCCTCATTGCCGTGGTTTACTACAAGGATTTCCGTACTGTCATCCCAGTAACTGAGATGATGATCCATCTCATGCAGGATGAAGCACACGATTATGGGGAGCTTGCTCTGCGGCAGAACAAAATCCTCAACAATATGCTTGGATGTGAGATTGATTTTCTGATCAAGGGATTAGATCCGAAGACACGCAGCATTGTCGCCAGCCGGAAAGAAGCGATGCTGAAGAAACGCCAGATCTTCTATCTGGATAAAGATGCTTCCGGAATGCCGAAAGTTTATGAAGACCGTATCGTGCAGGCAAGAGTCATTGCCGTTGCGGAAAAGGTAGTCCGGGCGGAAATTTTCGGTGTGGAAACCTCCATTCTTGCCAGAGACCTGTCCTTCGACTGGATGGGTGATGCCAGAGAACGCTTCCAGGTAGGCAATCACATCCTGGTACGCATCCTGGATGTGCGGGCAGACTCACCGGAGCAGGTCATTGTCCACGCAGATGTCAAAAGTGTGGAAGGCAACACCAGCAAGGAAAACATGAAAAAATGTAAGATTCAGGGAAAATACGCCGGAACTGTGGAAGACATCCATAAAGGCACCGTCTTTGTCCGGCTCTCCATCGGTGTCAATGCCATTGCCCACTCCTGCTATGACAGCCGGACAGTCGGGAAAAAGGATCAGGTATCCTTTGTGGTGACGCATATTGATGAGGAACGGAACGTTGCCCTCGGCATCATCACCCGCATCATCAAGCAGACCATTTAAAATTATAGGTTGTTCCATAAAAAGGAACGTGGTATACTGATTCGGTATTATTGAACTGGAAAGACGGATGCATTTCGATCTTGCCCTCTAGTAACAAAGGAGGGTGATGCCCATGAATACAATGGAAGTATTGACTTTACTATTGGTAATTTTTGCGGCTTTGACTTATATAGATCGACATAATAAGAAATAGCATCCACGACCCTAGGAAAGTTTTGGATGCTATGTCTTATACATAGAATATAAAATTTAACTGAGGGCATCAGATTTTGCATCTGAATACCTTTCTTGAGTTCATTATACACTGGGGGCTTTGAGAAATCAAGTCCCCCTTTTTATTACGACATTGATTAGTACCTGCATTAAACATCAGAAATTTATATTCTTACTCACTGAAACGAATTCTCTCTATCAATGAATCTTTCCTTACTGACTTTGCAATGAATATTGCCAATAACATCTGTATCACAAACAATGTTAAAATTATAATAATAGCTGCTGTTACCGGATAATGGTATGTGCTGATATCAAACATTCCTGTACGCTTTGCATATAAAAACAACGGATATCCTGCAAGACTTCCCACTCCGATACTGATAATAAGAGTGCCTACTGTATAGAATATACCTTCCAACTGGAGCATCTTCATCAACTGACGGTCCGACATTCCGATTGCCTGCATCATGCCAAGCTCCTTTTTTCGCACATGGACACTATTGATCATTGTGTTAATCAAGTTCATAATGCTGATTGCTGCCAGAATGATGATAAATGCATAACATGCACCTCTAGTCATCTGTATGGCATTTTCCCATGTATCGTACTCATTCTTCCAGGTACGCATCTGCAGTCTGCCTGATCCATCCACAATAGCCTGTAGAGATGCTTCCAGTGCCTCATCATAATCCTTATCTGCAATCACCTGAAAATAGCTGGAAGAATTATTTATGGTAAGTTTCTCTGCCCCTTCTTTTGCCATGATAAGACAGTTATAGTTTGTCAGACCTCTTCCATATTCACCAATTGCTGCCACTTCAATCTCTTTTTGAAAGGTATTATCTCCATCATGAATATTGAGTTTCAGCTTATCTCCCACTTTAATATCTGGATACCAGTGAAGTAGCGCACGGTCCAGAATCACTTTATCCCCGGATTTCAATTCCTCGTATGTGACATTGCCTTCAGTGATTCCTTTTTTCAGCTCTTCTGCGTATTCTTCCGGCACTCCATTGATAAATTCGGTTCCAATTTCTTCTTCAAAAGGTCCTCCTGATACCTTCAACGCGGTAAACACATCTACCCGCTCAACACCGTCAATCTCCTCTATCTGCTGCTTTAGTCCTTCATTTAATGGATTATTCTTTTGAACCTCCGCCCATTCATATTCAGGATGCTCTTTATTCCCGGATTCCACAATTGGAGAAATCTCATATTGCCCCACAATCGAACTCTTTGCACTTTCCATCGGATTTGCACAAGACAGCACCGTTGCTACCATCATGACAAATATTCCGGTAACGGCCATAGATACAATCGTGATAGTACTCTTCTTTTTATTCTCCGCAAGATTTCTCTTGGTCAGTCGTCCGATATTCAGAAATTGATATCCCTTCCTGCTGCTTTTCTGTCGCTTACTGCCTCCCTGGTAACGCATAGCTTCTATTTCTGATACCTTCGCCGCCATACGCATAGGCTTCATCAGTGACAGATACACTGTACACAGAGTCACTGCAATTGCCAACAGATAAATCCACCAATAATAAAGTTGGACTTCTCCTTTAGCTACAACCTTGTATGCCTCTGTCACAAGTACGTTTGAATCCTTTGCATGTTCTACAAACTGGAGAAGTACAACTTTCACAGCAACTGTTCCGATCAAAAGTCCTATCGGAATGGCAAACAACGCCACTCCCATTCCCTCTCTTAGTACGATTTGTCTAAGTTGCCGTTTCGTAGCCCCGATTGCCTTTAACTTTCCAAATTCCCGAACCCTCTGGTTCATAGATACATAATAAACACTATAAATTGTGATAATGCCCGCCAATACAACAATAAGCATGATTCCTACAATCACCGGAATTGTAGCCGGATCCACATAATTTGCTGCAAGATACTCTTTATTAATATTCATGTCATCCTCGGAAATCCCGAACTGTCTGGCAATATTCTGTATCGTCTCTGTATAATCTGCAGTCGTATTTCCTTTCTGTCCATTCACCTGAAGTAAAAACCGATATTTCACCTGTTCTACCGGTATCTCCGCTTTCAGAAAGGCCTCTGAAACCAATGATGTATATTGTTTTTGTTCTTTGCTGCTCTCATTATCTGCTAAAAAGCCACAGATTCGAAATTCTTTCTCCTTCGTATAATCCAGTCCGTCATCTTTCAGAATCTGATAAGGTACTGTGATGGTGTCACCGATTTTCCCATTCTGTCCTAATGCTTCCAGTATTCCTTTTGAAACCACAATATCATTTTCTTTCTGCGGAAGTTGCCCCTCTTTCAGCTTCACTTTATAAAGTTCCATCCCTGTTCTGTCCATATACATCATGGAAACCGTCGCATCTTCCAGATTCATGTACCCCGCATCGCTGCGGAGTCCGTAAGTTTTCACATCGTGATGTGCCGCCAGTTTCATAACTGTACTCTCGTCCACGTTCCGATAAAGGGCATGCCATGTTGGATAAATCTTATTGATTACCGCAAAGTTCACTTCCACCATATCTTTTCCGATTGATGGGATTACGAACAGCAGTAATGTTGTCAGGATAATGGCAATTCCAATCAGTATGTTTTTGCTCTTATAATGCCGCATATTGCAATATGCAACTCTGGTCGTCATCTTCATTATCTTCTCACCGCCTTGCCATCTTCAATGATAATCATTTCATCCGCCATCTGGGCAATCGTTTCATCATGGGTAATCATGATAAGCGTCTGCCCGAAATCCGACACGCAGCTTTTCAATAGGCTCATAACCTCTAGCTCAGTCTGGGAATCAAGGTTTCCAGTCGGCTCATCCGCCAAAATTATCGCCGGTCTTGTCACCAATGCCCTGGCTATCGCAGTTCTCTGTTTCTGTCCACCAGACAAAGCAGACGGCATCGCATCTTTCTTATCCTGCAGTCCGATTTTTTTGAGAATATCTTCCACTTCCCGCGGCTTTACCTTGCGATTATCAAGTCCCAGCGGAAGAACGATATTCTCCCACACATTCAGCGATGGAATCAGATTAAAATCCTGAAAGATAAATCCTATCTTCTTTCTTCGAAACTGTGCCAGTTTATCATCTTTTCGAGAATAGATATCGGTTCCATCAATCCATACTTTGCCGGAATCCGGTCTGTCAAGCCCTCCAATCAGATGCAGAAGTGTAGATTTTCCGGAGCCGGAACGTCCTACGATAGCTGTAAACTTGCCTCTCTCTATCTGTAAACTTGTATGATCCACGGCTCTCACCTGATTCTCGCCTTCTCCATAATACTTTACTAGATCTTCTACTTTTAAAATACTACTCATATCTTCAAGTCCCCTTTCCATTTCATACCCCTACTATAACATTCCTGCATTACAAAACCCTTACAACAACCATAACAGTTTTGTAAGGGTTCCGACTATTCTCCTATTATGAGCGGCAGTGTCACTTTAAATATCATACCTTTCTCAGCCTTTCTTTTGGCTGCTATTGTCCCCCCCTGTTCTTCTATGATCTTTCTGGCAAGATACAGACCGACACCCGCTCCGTCTTTTACCTGTTCCTTTGCTTTCCTTCCCCGGTAAAATCTCTGATAGATCTTATGCAGTTCCTCCGCAGGAATGCCCATTCCTTCATCTTCTACTTCAATAAGCACATTGCTTGCTAGCTCCTGCGTCCTCACTGTAATCGTTGTATGTTCCGGTGAATATTTGACTGCATTCTCAAGGATATTCGTTAATGCTTCTACCGTCCATTTTGAATCATGGTTCACAACTATATCATCATCCATCTCCACCTGAATGGAAATATCTTTTCCTCTTGCCTTCATATAAATCTGACTGACAGCCTCTGTTAGCGTTTTCTTCAGGCTTTCATGAAGCGAATGTATCTGGATCATATGTGTTTCCAGCCTTGAAAGATTTACCAGTTCATTCAAGAGCTGTTCCAGTTTGGTAAGTTCCTGTGATTCCTGCTCCAGAAACTCCCTCTGTTCTTCTCCTGTAACCCGATTTTCTGCCACCAGCTCATGACTCATCCGGAGTGATGCAAGCGGAGTCTTCAACTGATGGGAAATATCTGTAATCAGACTCTTCGTACCATTTTCTTCCTGCTCCAGACGTTCCTTCAAATCTTCGAAATATTGCCCCAGCTCCTTTACAGATTCCCACACCTTTAACCATTGTTCCGATTCTGATGTTTCTTCAGGATATGTTTGGAATTTTCCTTTTCTGAATTCCTGCAGACATTCATATAATTGCTGTAATTGTTCCTCATCACCGTATCTGCTCCAGTTTTTTCTTCGGTCCAGGTACAAGAACAGGCTACATACTATGACTCCCACTAGTAATCCAATTCCCCAGATAATCCTTATAACCACATCTGAAGATCCACTCCCTGAGTGATAACCATAAGTTTCTTCCAGCATCTGTACGACTCTTTCTATCTTCTGATCGTCCCGGTCTCTTATAAAATCTACTGTTCCTGACTTTTCCCAGATTGCAACTATTTCCCCTTCCAGTTCAGGATGTTCTGCAAGGAGCAGTGCTATCTGCGTTGCTTTCGCATTTTCCTCATACTTTGTTATCAGATACATTCCTACTGTAAAAAATACTGCAAAGATTACATATACGATAAAATACCGTTTTAATTTTTGTTTACCTTTCCGGTCCATATATATCCCAGTCCTCTCACATTCGCTATCTCTTCTGTTCCAAGTTTATTCTTCAGTCTGCTTATATTGACAGTAACCGTATTATCATCGACAAATTGACCGTCTATATCCCATACATGCTCCAGGATACTTTCTTTTGAAACAATCTGTCCTGCATTCTCCCAGAGATACAGCAACAGAGAGAATTCTTTCTTACTTAAAGTAACTGGTTCATCCCCTTTATACACCTGCATCGTTTTCATATGCACCGTAATCTCTCCGGAAGACATAATCTGTGCCTGTACCTTAGAAAGCCGTCTCATCAATGCGTTCACCTTCGACACCAAAGCCATCAGTGAAAATGGTTTGGTAATATAATCATCTGCCCCTGTATCATAACCATTTACAATATCTATTTCCTGATCCAAAGCCGTAAGATAGATAAGATATGTATCTCCACCTGCACGTACCATCCTTCCAAAATCCAGTCCTGTACCATCCGGCAATGTAATATCGCTGATAACAAGAGCATAATCTCCTTTTTGAAATGCTTCTTTTGCTTCCTTTATTGTATAAACCTGACGAACCTCATACCCTTCCCGTGAAAGTAACAGGGCAATTCCCCGATTTAGATTCAAGTCATCCTCCAGTAATAATATTTTCTGCATCAAATACTCCACCTCTATTTGTAATAACCTGTTCTTTTATCATATCAGTCCTATCTTTTGTCTACAATAAAAATAAAATTAACATACATACTTTTCCTTCATATGTTCAAGGATTTCACCGGATACTGCTTCAGAAATCGATCAATCCATTTCTGATTGCTTCTCTGTAACATCCGAAGTCTGGATAAAAGCTGTAGACAACTGCAGCTCTATGTTACTAAAGTCCTATCCATCAATACAGGAGTTATAGAATGCCGTGAAGATACCGTCAAATTCCATTTCAATAATATGTAGGCTGTCCATTGTGTGCTCCAGATAAGTCAGTGTTCCTCTATCCAAATCTATACTCGGCTTTCCTAGTGAGTTTGCTATTACATCTGGATTTGTAATTCCAAACATCTCCTTTATATCCGGCATAAGATAATCCACGATATCCGGCAGCCTTTTCTCATACGCCTGTGCCAGTTCAACTGCATGCTTCTCATAATCGGAATGTATACTGTCACAGACAAATTCAATCCCGTTTATTTCCATCTTATAGTAATCATTATTCTCATCATAGACAAACGCTGTACCCTTACTTTTTTTATTTTTTTCCAAAATCCCCATGATATATCTACACTTTCCCGGTTCTTCCGCCATACACAGTCTAAAAAACTGTAACTTAATGCTTACGTTTGTAAAAAATAACTCCTGCCAAAATCAATAAAATAATTCCAACTACAATCATAAAAATAAAATTATCAACATTTAACTTCCCTGCTATGAAAATAGAAGTCGGGCCATCCGCACCACCAATAACAGAAACGGCTGTGTTTTCTTTCTGCTTCAGTACAATGCCAATGACTGCCAATACAATTCCTAAAATTCCGGCTATGATTCCCAATCGCTTTTTCATTGCTACCACCTCAAATCATTTTTATCTGCTCAATCAAATGTAAATTGTTATGCAAGTATTTCTATGCAAATGAAGCATAGATAACCCATATTTCTGCAAACATTACCAATAAAAGTACACCATCTATCATCCAATTAAACTGAATGTCCGTTAAGAAAGTTTTTGAATGTGTCAGGCAATATTTTACTTTTTCTCGTCCAGTCAAAAAAGTGATAAGCACTTGTAATATAGGAAATAAAAATATTTGTATTTTTCTTCCATAATCATCCGCAATCCCATTTGCAAAATGTACTGGAATAATACTCGGTAAGAAAAATATACTTACAAGAGCAAGCAAAAATCCTATTATACAAATTATCCATGTGAATTTTCTAGTATTGATAAATTTCATAACAATCCTTCTTTCTGCTAAATTCAAGTTTTTCCAATACATAACACGTACTTACATTATACTCCTCACCAATGCAAACCTCAATTTATTCTCCATCCTTTTTCCCGTTATTAAGCTTCGGGCAGTAAAATGCCTTTACTTCCACCCCATCTTCCTCCGACTCAATTTCCACATAATAATCCCGGATAAAGTATCCCGCATTATGCTCCTGAATGGCGTACAGCTCCAATGTCTGAAAATCCACCAGTACCAGATCACGGGGCTTGGGTTTTTGCGTTTCCTCACAGAATACCTCCATGCTTTCCACCAGCTTATCCAGGCATTCCTGACACAGATGGTTCTGTACTTTTTTCACATCGAAGATACTATCTTCCCCGTAATCCACCGATACTTCGGAAATCCCGTAATCCGACATCTGCTCCGTATGGAAAAAGCAGCCGCCTTCTCCTGTCCCGGTATAACCCATATGCCCGTTTCCCTGCGGGCCGGTAAGATTCCCGTCCTCATCATGATTCCGGATATGCATATCCATCACATACCAGTGATTGGTACAGATCACTCCCAGATCGTCAAACTTCCGGAAATAATCCATCATACTCCGTTCATCGCTTCCACACAGCCAGCACTGTTTTGGATCTTTCAGCTTGCTTTCTACTGATTCAGGCACCTTTCTTTCTACCGGGTGATATTCCTGCTCCTGTGTTTTTTCAAGATAACCTGTCAGATCCAGCCGGCTGATTCCCAGTCCGATCAGAATTCCTGACGCACATGCCAATAATCCCACATATCCCTTTTTCATATTATAGTCATCCTTTAAGAATTAGTTTTATAATGCTTTTAGGATTACTATATCAAATCTTGCAATCACTTTCATCATAAATCGCATATTTTTATGTGTTTTATTGCATATACAGCTTTCAAAAAAACTGCCTGCGGCAATTTCGCAGACAGCTTCTATTTCATCATCTCTTCAATTATCACATCCAGCATCCGAAGCACGCTTTCCTGCTTCTTCGGTGTGAGCCTTTCCAGCTTTCCTTCCACTACAGAAGTATGTTCCATTCTGGTAAGAGGAATCACTTCCTTCAGCACTTCATTCGGTTCCGCACCTAATACATTCAACAGCTTTACAAATGTTTCCATCGTAGGTGTTTTCACTTCCCGCTCAATCGCACCCAGATGGTTGGTACTGATATCCACCAGTTCAGCCAGTCTCTCCTGCGTAATTCCTGCCTCTTCCCTGTACCTGCGGATTGCCTTTCCCATTCCTTTCACACGCACACCTCCTCCTTCCAGTATTCACTAACGCTTAAAGCATTAGTCATGTAAATCCAGTATAATTGGTTGCAAATCACGCTTACAGTATCCATAAGGATTGCATTTATAACGCTTTTAGCGTTGGTCACATTTTTGGCACTCCATCGTCTGTAACTGGCACAGTCCTGCGATTGTAGCGGTAATTTACCCATGTTAAAATTGATATTGTCAAAATTATATGCAGAACGAAACGCAGCACTGCCGTATGGGAAGCCTCTCCTGCGGCAAATAAGCTGCGTTTTTTCTGTAAGATAGGAGGATCTTTACAATTTCATACTTTGATTTAGGACGCAGCCTGCATTGACCGGGCTGCGTCCTTTCTTGAGGCAGGAAAACCATAAGCAAAGGCAGGGGAGGTAATTCTCCTGCCGCTCTTATAAAAAGGAGGTACTTTTACGTGAAACACAAACTGAAAAACGCTCCGCCGGACACAAAACGGCATGTCAATTATGGCAGATGCCTGTATGCTGCATTTCTGGCTGTCACAGTCCTCTGCGGATACACACAGCCGGTTTTTGCCGCTACCATCTGGACCAAAGCCAATGAGATCATGAAGGATGTCTATAACCAGATTATCCTCATTTCCACCATTGCTGCAGTCGTAACGGCATCGGTTGCCCTTCTGATGATGAATTTTTCCAAAAGCGGAAAAACCGTGGACGAATCACGTGCATGGCTCAAGCGTATCGTCATTACCTGGGCGATCTTAAACGGGCTTGGCTTTATCATGGCTTACATCACCCCGTTCTTTGCAGGCGGAAAATGGAACGGATAGACGAAAGGAGATGCCACTATGGGAATACTTGACGGAATCGTGGAATGGATTGCCGAACAGGTCATGAACATTCTGGATCTGATCACCACTTCAGTCCTCGGTGCTCTGGGCTGTTCCATGGATACGTTTCTTCGCTACTTTCCTGCTGCCGAGACCATGTATCAGGTCTTTCTGGCACTGGGCATCGGGCTGATCCTCTTAAACTGGGTATGGCAGCTCTTTAAAAATTACTTTATGGGAGCCGGTATCGAAGCGGAAGATCCCATTAAGCTGTCCATCCGTTCCTTCCTCTTTATCTTTCTCACCTTCTATGCGAAAGATATTGTGGATCTGCTCCTGAAGATTTCAGGAACACCGTACAACTGGATTCTGACGGAAGACCTGCCGCCTTTAAAATTTGCGGATTTTAACTCCGTAGTCACAGTCATCCTGGGAGTCTGTGCAAATGGGGCGGTAGCCATCATTGCACTGATTCTGGTACTGATTCTGGCGTGGAACTACATCAAACTGCTCTTTGAAGCGGCAGAACGCTATATTCTTCTGGGGGTACTGGTCTACACAGCCCCGGCAGCTTTTTCCATGGGTGCCAGCCAGTCAACCGGAAATATCTTCAAAAGCTGGTGCCGGATGCTTGGCGGCCAGTTCTTTTTGCTTCTGATGAATGCGTGGTGCCTGCGGCTGTTTACTTCTATGGTCGGCACCTTCCTTGCCAATCCGTTATCCCTATAAGAAAGGAGGACCAAAATGAAACTTAGAAAGAAACTCATACCATTCCTGGTACTAACTGCCTGTCTGGTACTGTTTTGCTCCATGCCGGTCTTTGCAGCGGAGCTTACGGAAGCAGACGTGGAAGCGGCAGTTGCCAGTCAGGGAAAGGAAGCGGTAACCGGAAATGTCTTCGTCTGGTTCCTGTGTGCCATTGCCTTTTTAAAGGTATCCCAGAAAATTGATTCTTTTCTGGCATCGCTTGGCATCAATGTCGGCAATACCGGAGGAAACATGATGGCTGAACTTCTGATTGCAGGACGGAGCCTGACCGGTTCCATGCGTTCCCATGGTGGTGGCGGCTACCACAAAGCCTCTTCTCCCGGAAGTGCGGCTGTCGCAGGAAGCTTCCTATCCGGCGGGCTTGCCGGGGCAGTGGGAAGACAGGTACAAAGAGAAGCGGTCAATTCCGCAACCGGTTATACCGAACACAGCAGTATCGGAAACATGCTCTACCAGTCATCCCTGAACAAAGGCGGAGACTTTGCCAATCAGGTCATCAGCAACATTGCACAGGGAAATTACGGTCAGGTAGGTTCCATCAAGGGAGCAGACGCACAGAAAGCCTTTACTTCCTATATGGGCATCAATCCGGGCGGCGGTTCTTCCTATGATAATGTAGAAATCGGTGGCGGAAGGATCACCGGTACCGAAACCGGAAGCTCCGGAAACCGGGATTTTGCCCTGTACCATGCCGACCAGTATGCAGCTCCTACTCAGGGCTCCTACTCTACGGTACAGTCCGTGGATGGTTCCACCTGGTACAAGCAGTATGCACAGGATACGGTCGAAAAAACACCATATACTTCCGGCAGCGGCAAAGTAGCCTACAATGAATCCATTGTCCAGAAACTGCCGCCAGCCCCACAGCGAAAGGAGCGTATGTAACATGCCAAAAACAGCCTTGATGGGCAGTCCTCTTGCTGTCATCGGTACAGTATTCCGGCACAGGCGCACCCTTGCGAAAACTGGAGCAGCCGTCGGCGGTGTACTGATGCTTCCCATTCTGTTCCTTGTCATGCTTCCGGGACTCGTCTTCGGAGACCTCTCTGAAAATACCGGAGCACTGACCAGCAACACGGTAATCAGTGAAAATATCCGGGCTTCCAATCAGGCAATCGTGGAGGTGCTTCAGGAAAGCCATGATGCACTGCTTGCTAAGATCAATGCGGAAATTGCCAGACTCCCGGAAGGAGATACTGCCTCTATCAGCGATCCTTACGCTTCCAGTATCATCGTAAATGCGAACCAGCTCATCGCACAGTTTTGTGCCAGCCAGGATGACTATAAAAATATAAATATCAGCAAACTCAAAAGCCTGATCCGGGAAAACGAGGACGGGCTTTTTTCTTATGACGTTACTTCAGAAACGGCCACGGTGGAAGTTCCGGCGGAAGAGGAAAATGCACCACCCAGAAAGGTTACTTTTACCCGCCATACCTACACGGTCAGCTATGCCGGAGATGCCTACTTTGCAGATCACGTCTTTCATCTGACCGATAAGCAGAAAAAAACGGCAGACAGTTATGTGGAAAACCTGACCATGTTCTTTGGCGGCTCCGCTTCCGGTCTTGCCATGGCGGTAGGTGTCAGCGATGAGGTGCTGGCTTACCGGGCTACCATCCAGCAGGTCGCACAGAAATACGGCATGGAAGCTTATGTGGAACTCCTCATGGCAGTCATGATGCAGGAAAGCGGCGGGCGTGGAAGCGATCCCATGCAGGCGGCAGAAGGCGGCTTTAATAAGAAATACCCCCATGTCCCCAACGGCATCACCGATCCTGCTTATTCCATCGAATGTGGGATTCAGGAATTAAAGTATGCACTGGATAAAGCAGGATGTACCGGACCTACCGACCTGGACCGCATCAAGCTGGCGCTTCAGGGTTACAATTACGGCTCCGGCTATATCGACTGGGCAATGGAACGTGACGGCGGTTATACCAAAGAAAACGCCATTGCTTATTCGGATATGATGTGTGCCCGTCCGAACTGGCATTATGACCGGTATGGGGACAAGGAATATGTGGAGCATGTTCTCCGGTATTATCAGATTACCAATACCGGCGGAAGCTATCCGGCAAACGGAATGCAGATTCCGCACTATCTCCAGACCGATTACGGGAACATTCCTTATGGCGGCGGCTCCATCGCATCTTCCGGCTGCGGGCCTACCAGCTTTGCCATGATCGCCAGCTACCTGACCGGGAATACCATTACCCCTCCGGATGCGGTGGCATGGTGCGGGAATTCCTATTACAAGCCGGGAGTTGGAACCTACTGGAGCTACTTTCAGGCTGCAGCCAGTCATTTCGGCTGTGGCAGCGTCACACAGACCAGCAATGCCAATACGGTACTTCAGGCACTCTCCGAAGGCTGTCCGGTCATCTCCTCTCAGCGGGCAGGACTTTTCACCAGCGGCGGACACTTCATCGTACTCCGAGGTGTTACGGCAAACGGCAAGGTACTGGTCAATGATCCCAATGACAGTGACGCAAAGAACTATATTAACCGTGAATTTGATATGATGTCGGAAATCCATGCTACGGCAAATGCCTACTGGATCTTCGACAAAAAATAAAGGAGCCATTATGAACAGAACAAAAGTGATTCTTTCCATTTTTCTGATGCTGTTTCTGCTGCTTGCCGGACTGGTTCTCCCCAGTTTCTGGAAAAGCCAGAAAAAAGAAGCTTCCGGAAACAAAGGCAGGGAACCGGCAAAGGAAACAACAGAAACAAATTCTGATACCCCCATGCCGGAATATCTGGATTTTGATGCTTTAAAAGCATTTTTCTCCGACAGCCAGATTGCTTCTCTCAAAGGGCAGTTTCCTGTCTACCTAAAAGAGTATGTCAAAAAAGAACAGACAAGCATCACCTTCCTGCCGGAAAAAACCAGCTACCCTACCGAAACAACCGTCTGCCTGATGTTTTCACTTTCCGATCAGGATACGCTTCCGGTTACCTACCACACCCCGACGGGTGTGTTTTTATTTGGAGAAGACGGGGTACAGGTCTCTGCAGATACGACTGTTTACGAAAAGCAAACCGATGATTCCCTGCCGTCCCTGACTTCGCAGGACATTGAACACCTGCAGGAAGGCGGGTATCCGGATACTTCTGACAGCCCGGAAGCTCCGGACACAGAATCCGGCAGTGCCTCTGTGCCTTCCGAAGATGCGAAAGATACGAAAAAGGAGGTGCAGCCATGACACAGCCAGAAGAAACACCGGTTTCCTTTATCCCTTCCAACTTCATTGAGAAAGGCAAGATCCTAAACGGAACTTTTGACATCCGCAATGCCATAGAAAGCATTGTTCTTTCCCTGGCAATCGGTATCCCTGTTTTCCACCTGCCGCTGTCCCTGACTGCCCGCATCATCATTCTCTGCATGACCGCACTTCCAGCGGCAATGGTAGCCCTGATTGGAATCGGCGGGGAGAGCATCACTGCCTTTTTGATGAATGCCCTGCGTTTTGTAGTGAACCGCAGGGTAATCTGGAGGTCCGACAGTCTTCCGGAAGGAAAGCCACGCAGGAAACCACGTTTCAAAGAGCCAAAGACAAAGAAACACCGGAAAGCAGAAAAAATGGCAGAGCCTTCCAAAGTAATGGCATCGGCTCCCCCACAGTCTGAACCGGACGCACCAGCTCCGCCAAAAAGTAAAAAAAAAGAACACCGGCAGTTTGATACCTCCACCAAGCGGGGCATCAAAAAACAGGCAAAGGAAGATATCCGTTATCTGAAGTGGGAGCAGAAAGAAGCCAGCCGACAGAAAAAAGAGGCGGCGAAACAGATAAAAATACAGAAAAAAACGGAAGCCCGGAGACGAAAGGAGGAAGAAAAACGGGCAGTTTCCGAAAAGCGGGCTGCAAAAAAAGAGCAGAAAAAAAAGGTGGTTTCCAAGGAGGACACCTCATCTGCCACGTCAAAACCCGTTTCCCGGAAAAAGCGAAAGAAAGACCAGACCTTGGAGGATTATCTTCCGGTGGAAAAAATCGCAAACGGAATCGTCTATACCACAGACGGACGGTACGTGAAGATCCTGGAGATTGAACCAATCAACTTTCTGCTTCGAAGTGCCAGGGAACAGCAGGGCATTATCTACAGCTTTATCAGTTACTTAAAGATCAGCCCTGTCAAACTCCAGATCAAGATGATCTCCAAAAAAGCAGACATCAATAAGCATCTGGAGCAGTCCCAGCTGGAGCTGGAGCGGGAAACCGATCCCCACTGTCAGGAACTGCAGCGTGACTACATCCAGTTTGTCCAGAACTTAAGTTCCAGAGAAGCAGTATCCAGACGGTTCTTTCTGATCTTTGAATATGAACCATTCAACGCAAACCGAAAGGAAGAGGAACGGGAAATCCTTGCTGCTCTTGAGACAGCCTCCCAGACCGCCAAAACCTTTCTATACCAGTGCGGGAATGAAGTGGTCTCCCATGACAATGAGGATGAATTTACTACGGATGTTCTCTACACCCTTTTAAACCGTACCCTTTGTACGGAGGTTCCGCTTTCGAACCGGATCAGCACTGTACTGTCCGCCTATACAAAGGAAAATCGCATGGAGGAACTGGATCACATCCGGATCAACGAGTTTCTCGCACCGGAAAGTGTGGATTTCAAGCACTCCCATTATGTGCAGATCAATGGGCTTTACCATTCCTACCTGCTTGTGCCGTCTGACGGCTACAAAAACCGGGTAACTCCCGGATGGCTGTCACTCCTTGTCAATGCCGGGGAAGGGATTGATATTGATTTCTTTCTCCAGAAACAGCCAAAGGACAAGATTCAGCAGCGTCTCGGTCAGCAGATCCGTATCAACCGTTCCAAATTAAAGGATGCGTCCGATACCAACACTGATTATGACGATCTGGATTCTGCCATCCGCTCCGGATATTTTCTGAAGCAGGGACTTGCCAACAACGAAGATTTCTATTACATGAATCTTCTCATCACCATTACTGCTTCCACGTTGGAAGAACTGCAGTGGCGGATTCAGGAAATGAAAAAGCTCCTGATCTCGCAGGATATGAACTTACACTCCTGCTACTTTTTACAGGAGCAGGGATTTTTATCCTCTCTGCCGCTGGCAAATCTGGACAAGAAGCTTTTTAAGCTGTCCAAGCGGAACGTACTGACTTCCGGGGCGGCAAGCTGCTATCCCTTCGTCAGCTACAGTATCTGCGATGATAACGGAATCCTCTTTGGGGTAAACAAGCATAACAATTCCCTGGTCATTGCGGATATCTTTGATTCCAGGCAGTACAAGAACAGCAACATCTGTATCTTAGGCTGTTCGGGAGCAGGAAAGACCTTCACCATGCAGACCATGGCACTAAGGATGCGAAGAAAAGGCATCCAGGTGTTCATCATCGCTCCGCTAAAGGGACACGAATTTTACCGGGCTGCAAGGAATGTCGGCGGAGAATTTATCCAGATCTCTCCTGCCAGTAAGAACTGTATCAACATCATGGAAATCCGGAAGGTAGACAATTCTGTAAATGAACTGCTGGACGGACCGACACTGGATGCCTCCGCACTGGCAGGCAAGATCCAAAGGCTTCACATCTTCTTCAGTCTGCTGATCCCGGATATGTCCCATGAGGAGAAGCAGCTTCTGGATGAAGCCCTAATCAAAACCTATGCCAGAAAAGGGATTACACATAAAAATGAATCCCTGACAGATCCGCAGCATCCGGAGCAGTACAAAAAGATGCCCATTCTGGAGGATGTCTACAATGTCCTGCTGGAAAGCGAGGATACCAAACGTCTGGCTCATATCCTGAACCGCCTGGTTCACGGTTCTGCTTCTTCCTTTAACCAGCAGACCAATGTGGACCTGACCAATAAATATACGGTACTGGATATCTCCGAACTGACCGGTTCCAGCGATCTTTTAACGGTCGGCATGTTCGTTGCCCTGGATTATGTCTGGGATAAAGCGAAGGAAAACCGTACCGAAGAGAAAGCCATCTTTGTCGATGAGGTCTGGCAACTCATCGGTGCATCCAGCAACCGGCTTGCAGCGGAATTCGTACTGGAGATTGCCAAGATCATCCGTGCTTACTCCGGAGCCGGCATCTTTGCCACACAGGATTTAAACGACTTCTTTGCTCTGGATGACGGGAAGTACGGCAAGGGTATCATCAATAACTGCAAGACCAAGATTATCCTGAACATGGAGGATGAAGAGGCACAGCGGGTGAAGACTATCCTGCATCTATCGGAAACAGAAGTAATGAACATCACCCATTTCCAGCGGGGCAACGGTCTGATCTCAACCAACAACAATAACATCACTGTGGAATTTAAGGCTTCCAATCTGGAAAAGGAGCTGATTACCACAGATCGGCAGGAGCTTCTGGAAATCCTTGCGAAACAGAAGAAACAGGCTGTGTAACTTTTGGCAGCACTGACGCTGCCCTTTTCATTTGAACTTCAAGAAGGAGGAGACTTATGTTACAGACATACAAATCCTATACCAGACGGACGCTGGCTATGCTGCTGGCAGTCCTTGTCGCAGTCGGCGCATTGTTTTCCGGCAGTTTTCCGGTTCATGCAGCCGACGGCACCATCAGCTATAAGGCAGGTGCCAATATCCCTTACGGCAGCTATTTTACCTCCCGCATGAGCTTTGACGGGAGCAATACTGCCTACTGCGTGGAACCACTGAAGAAAACACCTTCCTCTGGTTCCTATTCCTATGACCTTTTAAGCCAGAACTCCCCGCTCAGAAAAGCGCTCTACTACTTAAACGGCGGTTACGGCTACGATAAAGTCGTCAAGGATAAATATTTCAGTGGCTGGAGTGATGATAACAGCTATGTCATCGGACATCTGGTTGTCGCTTACATCTATGCCGGTAATTCCGCTGACACCGGAGCTTTCCATGGCGCCCCGCAGTCCTATATTGATAAAGCACTGGAAGTAGCCAGTGCCATTCAGGGACTTCCGAACCCGCCGGAAGGCTTCCGGGCATTCATCGTTCCGGGACAGGGCAGCCAGACCATTGCCGGAAGCTGGTATCAGGTTCCAAACGGCTGGATCGAACTGAAAAAATCTTCTGCCAACGGAAGCGTATCGGACGGGAATCCGAATTACAGCTTAAAGGGTGCTGTGTATGGGATCTATCAGGGTGAGAAGCTCATCCAGAAACTGACCACCGATGAAAACGGGTATGCTAGATCCGGCGAACTGGAGGAAGGCGACTACACTGTAAAAGAACTCTCTGCTTCCAAAGGCTATATTGTGGATACTTCCTCTCATAAAGTTACGGTAAAAGCAGAACAGACTTCTGCTGCAAAGGTAACTGAGATCCCGCAGAATAATCCCATGGATCTGGTGCTTGAAAAGCTGGATGCCGAAACAAAGAAAGCCTCCCCACAGGGAGCAGCTTCCCTTGCAGACGCAGAATTTACAGTCAAGTTCTATACCGAGCAGTCTGACAGTGATCCTGCGGAAGCTGGAAAGAAACCGGCACGTACCTGGGTATTAAAAACAGATGTTTCCGGAAAGATGCATTTTACCAAAGATTCCTTTGTAAGCGGCGATGCCTTTTACTATACCAGTGATGGCAAGACCGTCTGTCTTCCGCTCGGTACCATAACTGTACAGGAAAGCAAAGCCCCTGCCGGATACCAGCTCAATCCAACTGTCTTCGTACAGAAAATTACAGGTGACGGTAAGCAGGAAATGGTTTCGGTATACCAGTCTTCTACCATAGAAGAATCTGTCATCCGTGGCGGAGTGAAGATCCAGAAACGTGACAGCGAGACCGGAGAAGCAAAACCGCAGGGTTCTGCCACTTTGGAAGGTACTGTCTTTGCGATCACTACGTTAAATGAAAATCCGGTATTAGTAGACGGAACATCCTACACGAAAGATCAGGTTGTCCTTACACTTACTGCCGATAAATCCGGTTCTGCTGCAACTGCAAAAGATGCTCTCCCATTCGGACATTACCGTGTGGATGAAACAACTGCACCTTCCGGTTATCTGAACAGCGGAAAGATCTCTGTAGAATTTGACATCACAGAACAGGGAAAAATCGTGGAACTGACTGCAAAAGACAATTCCATCTCCAATCAGGTCATCCGCGGGGATCTGGAATTTGTCAAGATTGCTGACGGCAGCCAGAACCGTCTGGCAAATGTGCCATTTAAGATCACTTCCAAAACAACAGGCGAAAGCCATGTGATTGTGACAGATGCCAACGGTTATGCCAGCACTTCCTCCAAATGGAACAAACATACCGCAAATACCAACCGGGGTGAGTCTTCGGAAGACGGCATCTGGTTCGGCACCTCCAAACCGGATGATTCCAAAGGCGCTCTCATTTACGATACTTACACTCTGGCGGAACAGCGTTGTGATTCCAACAAAGGCATGGATCTTTTAACCTTTGAAGTCAAGGTTTATAAGGATTCTGTTCTGATACAGGTTGGAACTCTGACCGATGATGCCATTGAGATCGGCACGACTGCTCTGGATGCCGAGACCGGTACACACATGAGCCAGCCGGCAAAAGAAGTGACCATTGAAGACGTTGTGGAATACGAAGGACTGAAAAAGGGCCAGAAATACAAACTGACTGGAACCTTAATGGATAAAAAAACCGGGGAACCAATCCTTGTGGATGAAAAACCGGTGATTTCTGAAACTGAATTTACTGCAAAGAAATCCTCCGGCTCCGTCAAAGTAACCTTTACCTTTGATGCAACTTCCTTAAAGGGAAAAACAACCGTTGTCTTCGAGGAATTATATCAGGATGAGATGCAGCTTGCAGTCCATACCGACATCAACGATGAAGACCAGACCATCTATTTCCCGGAAATCAAGACTACTGCGAAAGATGCGGACACGAACTCCAATATTTCCTGTGCAAAGGAAGAAATCACGCTGGTGGATACGGTTTCCTTTAAGGGGCTGGTTCCTAACCAGAAATATGAAGTGACTGGAACTCTGATAGATAAAGAAACAAAGAAACCAGTCGAAGCAGACGGAAAACCGGTGACAGCAAAAGCATCCTTCAAGCCAAAAGAATCCGCTGGTACGGTAGATGTTACCTTTACCTTTGATGCCAGCTCCTTAAAAGGGAAAACGGTAGTTGTCTTTGAATCCCTGGCTTACAAAGACAAGGAAGTTGCCGTACACGCAGACATTGCAGATGAAGGACAGACTATTTACTTCCCGGAAATCAAAACCACAGCCAAAGACGGCAGTGACGGGGATCAGGATGTCTCTGCTTCCAAGGAAGCGACTATCGTAGATACGGTCACTTATCATGGTCTGATGCCTGGATCTGAGTACAAAGTCATCGGAACCCTGATGAATAAGGAAACCGGAGAGGCTTTGTTAAAAGACGGAAAACCAGTTACCGCTCAGGCAGAATTTAAAGCAGAAAAAGCTGGCGGCTCTGTGGAAGTTACCTTTACCTTCGACGCTTCTGCTCTTGCCGGACAGGATGTGGTTGTCTTTGAAAAGCTCTACTATACAGACGGAAAAACCGAGCATGAGATTGCTTCCCATGAGGATCTGAAGGATGAAGGTCAGACCGTACACATGACGGAGCTTCCGAAAGAACCGGAGACGCCTCCGGTAGCTCCGCCTGTAAAGACCGGCGATGAGACGCCGCTTCTCCTGTATGCCGGAATCGCCATAGCTGCACTTGCAGGTGCAAGTGTCCTGGGCATCGTTTACTTCAAACGCAAAAAGAAACATCAGTAACTCATAACGAAGACTCCTGCAGGCAGCTCCCACATGGAACTGCCTGCTTCTTTAGTAGGTGATGAATATGAAACACCCCCACTGCAAGACAGATGCCAAGCACATCCGTCATTTTCTGAACCTCTGTGAAGGGAACTGGCACTCCTGTATCTACGTCTGGTGCCGCACTTGTAACGCACAGGAAAGCTGTGAGAACTCTGGCTTTTTATTCCATCCGGATGAAACGGGAAGCCCCTGCATCCTCCCTCTTTCAGATGCAGCGCTTTTGTTTCCCCGGATACCGGAGCCAACCGAATGTACCGGAAGCATGAGCATTGCTGCTTTTACAGAGCTTTATCTGCCCTATCTGGCCGCTCAGAAGCTGCCTTTAAAGCCATGTCCCATTCCGGCACTGCTCCGGCTTCAGGAGAACCAGCAATATGACTGGTAACAAAAAGTTGCACTTTCAGGCTCTTATACGTACAGGATATGTAAAGAAAGGAGGCACTGCCTATGTTAAACGTAATTTCAATCATCCAATGTATCGATCAGGTCTTTACGAACCTGATATTTATTCCCATGATTTTTGTCCTGTATGTGAAATTCCGTCCGAAAAAGCCATGGACCAGAAGGCGCAGGAACACTTACCTGCTCTGTCTGGTACTGATCAGCTTATTCCTGCTACGGATTTTCTGTGAGAAGTTCATCTTTACACCGGTTAATTATCCACGTTTCACAGACAGCGGCTTATTCCCGCTCATCCGAGCAATTTTCTATCCCGGCATCTGAAAAATGGGGATTCGTGCCATTTAGTCCGAATCTGGGATCAGTATCCGCTTGCGTCCTATGGGAATTCATCACCTGCTTACTTACAATATAAGTATACAGTACGTACTGGTTATTCACGTACACGTTACGTATCGTGTATGTACAAGCGAGGTGAAAACAGATGAAGAAACCAAAAATCATCCGCTGCCCTTACTGCGGCGGAACAGCAATATTAAGAGATGCATCCTTTGTATATGGAACGCATTCTCATGGCGGACAGGTTTATGTCTGCTCCCACTATCCATCCTGCAATTCCTATGTCGGGGTACATCCGGGAACCAAGATACCAAAAGGAACGCTCGCCAACCGGGAGCTTCGTCAAAAGCGGATTCAGGCACATCGAATTTTCGATCAGATCTGGCAACAGGGCATCCTTTCCAAACCGGAAGCATATCGCTGGGTGGCAGATAAGTTCTGTCTGACAGATAAGCAGGCTCACATCGGACAGTTCAGCAACTATATGTGCGACCAGCTCATTCGGGAATCCGCAGATGTTTTAAAGAACAACCATATTCCCTTCCGCCTCCGGGCAGCCAGCTGAAAGGCGGTGATTGATGATGACCTTACCACTAAATAAAAAGCAAAAACAACTGGTGGAAAAATCCATGGATCTGGTTCCGATCATGATTCGTTCCATGACCCGCACCGCTGCCTATGTAACTGAGGAAGAACAACAGGAATTATGTCAGATTGGATATCTGGCTTTGTGCCGGTCGGCTGTCGGATTTGAGGAAGGAAGATCATTCCAGCCTTATGCCAAAACTATCATCCGTCATGCCATCTTTGACTACTGGCGGAAAATTGCCCGTGACCGCTCCATGCTCTGTTCTCTGGACGAAGCATCATCTGAAGATGAACATCTCCATTATCGTGATTTGTTTTCCTACGAGGATACACAAACAACTCACCCGGAAAAGGACACAAACCAGACCTTGCTTCTTGAGCATTTAACCCAGCTTGGCACCGGACAGTCCTCAACTATTCAGAAGGGAATTGTAGCCCTCTATCTGCAACAGCAGGGATATACCAGCTTTGACTTGGCAAAACACTACCAAGTACCAGCCAATCGTGTACGGGCATGGCAGAGCAAAGCACGGAAACTATTACAGCAGGATGATGCACTCTATGCACTTCTGACTTAACCTTGAAGGAGGGAACTTTTATGCTGACACTTTATACTGCTGTCGGAACCTTAAAATTTCAAAAAACGACAGGCGGAAAATCCATTCCTCTTGTAATCAACGATGGACAAGAATATGGACTATCGGATGACGAGCTGCTGCTCTGGAGCTGTCTTGCCTTCCAGATTCTGACGCTCCATGAACTCCAGGATGCCTATACCCTGCGCCAGATACAGAAAGAAGGTCCGAAAGGCTTATCCTTCCAACACTATCTGAACCGACTTTCCTTACGCGGTCTGGTTGTAAGCGGAATTGGACTGACAGGGGTGGATGCCTTATATCGCCTTCTCGGCATTCTGACCATTATTCCCTTGAAGGATACCTTTCCCATCCGGCTCTTTGGCTGCGTTCAGCTTTATCTGGAAGGAACTATTGGTGCAAAAGAGTTTGGCAGATATTTAAAGAAGAAACCCTCTTCACCGATGGAAGATACCATTCTGAAGCTGGCTGATAAGGTATCCCTCACGACCGCTGAGCTTGTCACAAGTATGGAGCAGGAAAAAGTAATCCACAACGAATCGGATATTATGGATGAGTTATACACAGAACCGGAGACAACTTACCAAACACTTGTGGATGATGTCCAGATTCACCATACCCAGTATCCAGTGCTGCAGGCTATTGCTAATTTGTACCTGAATAAACAAATCACATTTCATACATGTTAAAGGAAGGAACCTTATGCCAAAACCATTTTTCACAAAGCTGGTTGCCATCAGTGCAATCGGCTTTTTCTGTGTACTTTTTGGGTGCATCTTCGGGATCGCCACCCATGACCGGCTCTTTATCCTCATGAGCCTCCTCATCGGAATCTGCAGCATCTTGCGTGCACTCAGTTTCTACCACCTGATCCATACACATGCTTATCTGTCACTGGACGTAAGCTGCACGAAACGGGAACAGACACTCTTCGGGAAAAACCAGCAATATTGGTTTGCCAGTGATAACGGAAAGGAATACGCCTTCTCACTGGAAAAGAATATCAAACTCCTAGAGGGACATCGGTATCGGCTGTACTTCCGGAAACCACAGCAGGGAACAGGGCAATCGATGCCATGTGCCGGAGATATTCTCGGATATGAAGAACTCACCGATCAACTGCCGGAACTTCCGGATACATCCGTTTAGATAGAAAATGAGCCGCCCGTACTGCATCACCCCTACAGTTCTGGCGGCTCATTTTATTATAAATAACCTCTCTTATTTCTATCAAACAATAGTGTTTGTATCCGCTTCAATGCCATGAGCATTTGCTCCGGGAATGTCTTAGTTAAACTTGAAAGAATTAGATTTTCATTCTCATTACACAAATATTATTAGATAACCAATTCAGAAATATCAATGCTCGTTTTATAGTTTTGTTTTACTCCGCCAGGAGAAGTAATAAAAATCGTAGCATATTCCCCATTTTCATAAAGGGTAATTTCTTTTATATCTTTTTCTTCATCTTGGTTCGTAGTATCGCAATAAAATTTTATGGTATATTTAGGGTTCATACCTATGCTTTTTTCTGTCTCTTTCCATGATTTTATATTTAAAGCAGAAATAACCTTGTCTATATTATGCTTATCATCATACTTTACCAGCAATTCCTTATTTGCGGCATCATATATCTCTATAACTTTTACACCTTTTACATAATTGTCCATTCTCTGCCTTTTTCCGCCCCGCCAGATACCTGTGCCGGTATTTCAGCTCTGCATACTCTGTGATCCGTTTCATGTAGACTGCATCATAAGCTCCGCCTACAGCACCAACCACCGGAATTCCCTGTAAGAACTTCATATACAGAAGCTCTTTTGACAAAGCTCCCGCCGTTTGTTCGATCTGCTCCTTATCCTGATACTCTTCCGGCAGTATTCCGTTTCTGATAAATTCATTTACTTTCCCGTCAATCTCACAAAGTGTATCCCCATAGGATACTGCTCCCCGGATCAATAATAAGATAAAATATTTTTCTTCCCTGCTTTCATAGCTGTATCCATACTGCAGAGCAGTCTCATAAATATTCTTTAAAATCATCCCTGTAAATACCGGAATATCCGGCAGACCGATTCCCAATACGCCCATCCCGATTCCAGACACACCGGATAGCAGTAAATTCTTTGTTCCCGTATCTCTTGCCTTTTTAGAAAAAGAGCGGAGGGATTTGGAATTCTGCTTTACATCCGCCATATACTGCCGCACCTGATAATCCTGCTCCAGTTTTGTCCGCTGATACGTCTTTTCAATAACCCCGGTTCCTTTCTCGAAAATCAGAGCAAATGCCTTCGCAAAAGCGGTATCCAATGTTTTCTGAAGTTTCGGCGGTATCTTTTCCTCCAGTTTCTGATTCAGAATGCTCTCCCTTTTCTCTGAACGCTTCTGAAGGAATCTCTGCTCCTGTACTTCCAGCTTTTCCCACTCCTTCTGAAGCGGTGTCCTTTTATCAAATAATCGCATCTTAATACACCTCCGCACCAAACGGCATCAATGCCAGTTTCGCCAGTTTAAACTGCTGTAAACCAAACGGGATTCCGATAATCGTCACACATAAAGCTGTACCCAACGCCAGATGCTCCAGTGCAAGAGGCAGACCGGATACAATCAGCCAGATGATATTCAAAAGGAACGAACCAGCTCCGCCACCATACTGCACCTCTTTTCCAAAGGGGAAAAAACTAAGCGCCGCAAATTTAAAACACTGCATCCCCACCGGAATCCCCACAACGGTAATACACCAGAGACAACCTGCCAGACACCAGCTCAGCCCACTGACTGCGCCGCCAAACACAAACCACAACACATTTCCCAGGCATCCCATATGCTACACCTCCCCATTCATCCGATTTTTCACATCAGCAAGTATCTTTTCTATCCGGTTGATGGCATCATCCACCTGTTCTCTTGCATCTGCAATCTTGCTCTGCACCATATAATCTGCCACCAGCCCGTCCAGAAAGAAATCCGCAAAGGAAAGGAAGCTGCCGATTTCCATGCGCAGATCCAAGGAAACCTGCACATCTCTTAATTCTCTCTGAAAACGCTGAATATCGCTTTTCGCCTGTTCCATCAACGCAGCTGCGTCATTCATTTTAGAATGCTTCACAAAGTCACTGATAAAGCCTCCTCCAAGCATATCAAAAATGCCCCAGTTTCTCGCACTTCCCAACTTATCCCTTGCTGCGTAAAGGCTCTGAAGCGCCCGCTCCCCTGCCTGTACTGCTTCCTGCATTTCCCGTTTCATCATTTCGTTACTCATCGTTTATCCTCTCTTTCTTTTTAGCAGACTATTGCGGCAGATTTTCTATATTTCATAATAAAAAAAGACTCCTATCATGACCTCTGCCACAATAAAAGTCTTGCTATCTCATTTGCTACGGGTATCTCTCGATACCGGTTGTCGGTTACAAAACCACCTCTTTCAAGGCGTTCAGCTACTCCCTTTTTTGCTTGAGATGAATATAACATATTGGAAATAATTTGTCAAATCATGCATTTTTCTTTTCCAACCGTTCCGCTTCTCTGGCAAATACATGCGAGATATCAAACAGTTCCGGTACATCTGATATGGTACACACATTCACACAATAATTGAGCCATGGAAATTCTTTTGTCATCTGATAAATAACTGCCATGGCTTTTGCTTCTGACATTGCTTCCACCGAATGATATCCCGATCCCTGAATATGCTCAAATCCGTTTGCTTCAAAAAAGTCCCTTACATCCGCATATGCATTATGCCAGTCACCTTTCGGATAATATTCCTTTAGTGCTTGTGTATTCAGGTCAAAATTGATGCCTTTCCTCTGTAAGCTGTCCATCTGTTAGTTCCTTATAAAGTCTGTAATCAGGTTCTCCTTTTCTGTTCCGTTATACCAGAAACACTCTAACAAATTCTCTGCAATTCCTACGGAGTTTTTCAACTGAAAGATTGCTGCCCAGAATCTTCCATAGTCCTGCTTGCGTCCCCGGTCAAGATAAATCCTGCTTCCAAGGGCTTTGACTGCACAGCTTAAATCCTCCTGCTCAAAAATCTGATCTGCCTGTTCACACATCTGATTTACCGTTTCCGGAGCGAGCTTGCTTGTATCAAATTTAAGTTCTACTTTATACATTATACTCATCCTTTCATACAACAAATGACTGAGTGACTCTTCTCTTTCTACTGTAATTCTACCATGAAACCTATATAAAGTCATTCCCCATTTTCACTTGCTTTAATATAAATTTTTCCTTTTATTTTGGAAACACAATCTCCACACAGAACTCATTCCCTTCTATCCGGGCGCTGATTTTCCCATCCATACGAAGTACCAGCTCTTTCGCAATTGATAAGCCGAGACCGCTGGAAGTCTTACTGCGTGCTTCATCCGCTTTATAAAACCGTTCAAACACCTGATCTACATTTATTTTTTCCACATGACATACTTGATTTTTTATCTGTATCCGGATGTTGTTTTCAACTTCTTCCAGTGAAATACTGATTTTCTTCTCCCCGTGATCCAGTCCGTTTTTTATGATATTCTGAAAAATTCTCTGGATTCCCTGTTCATTTCCGTTCATAAACAGCAGTTTATCTGTAATCTGTATCTCCGGTTCAATTCCTCTGCCCGTCCATTCATCGTAGTAGGAAAATATGGTATCTTTCAAAATCTTGTTGATACAGCAGGATGACATTTCCAGATGAAAAGAATCGTTTTTAAGTTTTGTAAAAGTAAATAATTCTTCCAGCATTTCTTTCAGGCTGCCGATTCTCTCCTGTATGATCTTCATATACCGTCTCTGCTCTTCCTGGTCTTCACAGGTTTCCATTAACTGAAAATATCCGTCAAGGGATGTCAAAGGAGTACGGATATCATGTGAGAGATTTGTATATGTATCCGAAATCATCTCCTCTTTCTTCAAGTATTCCTTCTTTTCCCTTCGCTTCAGTTCCAGCCATTCGTTTAAAACATCTGCCAACTCACCAATGCCTCCAAAATCCATTTCTCTGGTAATCAGCATGTTGCTGTCGTGCTTCATCAGAAACGACAACTGGCGGCAGATGTCTTTCACCTGCCGCTGGTATTTCCAAAATAACATTCCTTGTACCAGTATCACTGCTATCAATAGCACGAACCCTAGTTTTATCATTTAGATATCTCTCTTTCTGAATACCCATGCTGTCAGTAATGTAACCACGATTCCGAACGCCGCCGCAATCACAACTGCCGTCAGGCATTCCTTATTGGTCGGTGACATGGATAAAAGTGCAATCTTTCCTGTCACTGTATATTTCAAAATCTGGAAATTCTCCACACCTGCCTTCTGGATCAAATGATTGATCACTCCGTATAAGACAATCATGGTATTCATGCACAGGCAGATAACAATCGTCATGCTGAACACGTTGCTGTTCAAAACCACCGCAATCGCCATACTGATTAGTACCAGTGCATAATGAAGCAAAATCTGAATACCAAAGTATCTCAGCAACTCGCTTCCATTCCCCCACTCCAGATATCCGAAGTACATCTGCTGTGCAATAATCTGAATGATGAAATAAAGCAGCATGGTAACAGTCGTATACACAAACAACACGGAAGCTTTGGAAAAGATCAGGTTTCTCCGGCTCCTTACCTGCCCGCCGATATTTTTAATATAACCGCTTCCTATATCTGCACTGGAAAACAGCACTGTAAAAATCACCAGAAACAACGCCACAAACTTCGCCTGCAGGTTTGCATATACCTGATCAAAGACCGTTACTTTTTCTCCCGGCTGTGTCGGCAGGAATACGGACATTCCCATATTGATGGTTTCTGGTTTCACTGTTTCTGCAATGTTTTCTGTCTGCTGTTGTTCCGCTTCCTTGTTCATCGTATCAATATCCAGTTTCGACATGGATGTGGAGAAGAATATAGCTGCCGCCATCACAATCCATACCACATACATACTTTTTGTCCGGACCATCCGGTACAGATCCATTTTTATCATATTAAGCATTTTGATTCCCTCCTGTCAGATTCAAGAAATAGGTTTCCAGTTCTTCACTGGTAATGGAAATTCCATTGACCAAAATTCCTGCTTTTGCCAGTTCCATATTGACATTGGCGCTTTCATTCAATCGTTCAAATATATGGATATGGCTCTTATCTGTAACCTGATAGTTGGTAAATCCCATTCTGTCCAGAATCGGGACTGCCTGCTCCGGATGGATTAACTCTATTTCAATCCGTTCACTGCAGCGTTTCATCAGTTCTTCGCTTGTCAGCTCCTGCAGAAGACTTCCATTATGGATAATTCCATAATCCGTTGCAATCTTAGATAATTCCTCTAAAATATGACTGGATATCAAAATCGTCATATTCCGTTCATCTCGCAGTCTCTGTATGGTATCACGCACCTCTGCAATTCCCTGGGGATCAAGCCCATTGATCGGTTCATCAAGGACCAGGAGATCCGGCTCCCCGACCAGTGCCAGCCCGATTCCGAGACGCTGCTTCATTCCAAGGGAAAAATGTTTCGTTTTTTTCTTTCCGACACCTTCCAGTCCGACCGTCTCTAAGATATCTTCGATGTATCCCTTTTTCCGAATACCAAACAATTCACATTTTATTTTCAGGTTTGTATATGCATTCATGTTGCCATACAGCCCCGGTGCTTCAATCAGACACCCCACACGAGAACGAATCCTCTCCAGTTCTTTTCCTTTACACCCGAACATCTCAATCTCTCCGGCTGTCGGTCTTGCAAGTCCACTGATCATCTTCAGGCAAGTCGTCTTTCCCGCACCGTTCCGTCCGATAAATCCATAGATAGCACCCTTTTTTATGTGAAGGTTTACTTTATCCACTGCCTTATGATGACCATACTGCTTCGTCAATCCATTTGTACTTAATAACAATTCACTCAATGCTTTCATCTCCTTTTCTTATCTGCTGTTATCATATCGGATAAATCCTAATCAAACGCAAATAAATAGTAAAAAAAGAGTAAAGATTAAGAATGCAGACGGTAGCCGATTCCCCATACGGTATCAATATATTCCTCCTGCGTTACTGCTTTTATCTTTTTCCGGATATTGCTGATATGTACATCCAGTGTCTTTGTCTCTCCCATATAGTGTTCATCCCACGCATATTCAAAAATCTCTTCTTTGCTGAAGACCTGTTTCGGATGCTCCAGTAAAAGCTCCAGAATTGCAAATTCCTGCTTTGTAATTTTGGGAAGCAGCACTCCGGCAATCCGGACTTCAAAGCGCTCACGGTCCAGTTCCAGGTTTTTATATGACACGCTTTTATGTTCCGGCTCCTGCTGCATATGGCGGAGCTGAACCTGAATCCGGGCAAGCACCTCCTGTATCTCAAACGGTTTTGTAATGTAATCATCTGCCCCACTGGTAAGAAGCCCGATTTTTTCATCCAATCCGTCTTTGGCTGTCAGGACAATAACCGGCGTATTGCCCTGTTTCCGAATCTGGGCAAGCACCTCTTCTCCTGAAATTCCCGGAAGCATCAGATCCAATAGAATCAAAGAAAAGCCCGCCTTATCCATCTGGAACAGCATCCTCGCTTCCGTCCCGGAAAAAGCCTGTACCGTCTCATACCCTGCTTTCTGTAATGCCGTATATAAAAGATTATTGATATCCGTATCGTCTTCTACAATCAGAATTCTGTTTTTCTGCTCCATTTTTCTCATCCTTCCATTTTCCGATTTAAACAATATTATATTGCACTTTTATAACTATGTCCAAAATTCTTTTGATATTATCCTTCCACCTCGTCTACATATGCTATATATAGTTCTAATTTTTTTGACATATGCTATATCTTGTGTTAATATAATCTTGTATTTAAGTTTTTGTGCTGTCCCGTCATGGGAGTCTGGACCATTCATCCAGAAGCATATGCAGTTTAAGTTTGGAAAATCGTGTCATTATACTGCCGTTTTATACGGTGCTATAATGGCACTTTTTTTATTTTAATCTATTTTAACGCCCAAAGAGGCAGAAAGGAGAATTTTTATGTCAGCAATTTTAACAATTTTAGGGAGGGCCACAAGAGATCCTGAGATGCAGCAAGGAAAAAATTCCGGTACGGAATATGTTTCTCTGGACATTGCAGTTTCACAGCGAGGCCAGGATGGAAAGGAAGAAACCATTTACTATCAGTGCTATTTTAACAAGTTCCTTGCAGAACGCTTAGCAAAAGCAGGCGTAAAGAAAGGAACCGGGCTGATGATCTATGGTGATCTGGAGCTTCATCCGTTCATTTATCAGAAAGGAAAGAATGCGGGGCAGGCAAATGCCGGTCCGAGGATCAATGTCAAGGACTGGCACTTTGTACCATCCAACCGTTCTGACAGCAATACCGGACATCCGGGTGCAAACCAGAACAGCCAGCCGAATGGTGGTGCGGCAACGCCCGGTGCAGCCGGCAATGGCAGCTACCCAATGCAGGGAAATCCCAATGGCAGCTACCAGAATCAGGCAATGCCTGGCGGCTATCCACAGCAGGGAATGGCTCCTGCTAACGGTGCCTACACGCCTCCTGCAAATGGCGGACAGTATCAGGCTCCGCCAAACGGAACCGGTCAGCCACAGAGCAGCTACCCGCCGCAGGGCAGTTATACCGGAATGCCAAATTACGGAGGTATGCCGGGCAGTCAGCCAACTGACGGCTTTCAAAATGTGCCGGAACAGATGGCATCCCAGTTGCCCTATTAACTCTCAAGGAACCCTATGTTGAGGAATTGCATTTATCATCTTTGTGATGATGCAGTTCCTCTTTTTCATGTCCGGAAGCGGCGATTTCCCATCCAGCTTCCGGGCTTGTCTAAGAATCATGAATCAGAAAGGAATCAGCTCATGAAAAAATCAAATCGAAAAAAATTCTTACAGTTTGTCGTGCTTGTACTGTTTCTTGCAGCACTTTTCGTACCACAGGATGCCAACCGGCTTCTGATTGCAGGCATTGCCCTGATCGGTATCGGAGTCACGCTGTTCAGTTATCTTCTCCCGCTTTTCACGGAACGCCTGAAAAACAGGGAGCATAAGCTACGAAAACGCCCAGAAAGAACTCGTCATCTGGAAGGAACACCTGATCTGGAAACCATTCTCTGGAGACAGATCAAATTCCAGATTACCGGAAAGCTCAAGGAAGCCTTCCCGGATGCCACATGGGATTTTGTGAAAGAACCACCGCTCTCCCAGATACTGGATGGGGAACCATTACGGATTCGCACACGGAATACCGGAAGTTATAATTTTGCGGAAATTCTCATGGATGCCCGTGGCAGTCTGACGCTTCAGATGATGACCATTGAATCCTTACATAAAAAGGAACCGTCAGAAGGAAATCCGGATTCCAGACCAGCCGTTAATCCCAAATCATGGTATTCCCTGATTGGGAAACCGCTACTGATGGAATTGGTCGGTGACTTACAGGCAAGGGGCTATGAAAAGCTGTTTATCAACGAGCAGGGAGATGTCTATATTCTGAACGGCACTGAACCGGAAGTCCGGGGAAAGCTGGAACATTTCCCGCCCAAAGATTACTGGGGCGAATTGACGGAGATTTTTACTGAAGATGAATTGACCACAGAAGAGACCGAGCAGGCACTGGAACTGTCCTGGATCTCATAAGAAGGAGGAACGAATCATGGCAAATAACATCGTAGCAACCTGGGGGTTCAAACGCAAACTCCCGGAACCATTTGAGGATTATACGGACCATGCAATCTTTGATGACATTGCATCCAAATACTGTACTCAGCCACGGAAAAAATCCACGCTTCATGCAGCTACCCTGCGGGCAGTCCTTGCTTATCTGGAGCTGGAAAACCCGGTTGGCAGTACCCCGCCGGAAAAGCTTGGGGCGGTCGGTACCCAATCCAACAATTTTGTTGTGGCGGAATATCCGAGCAAAACCGGTGATCTTCAGGTGGTTGTCTACAACCAGCTAAACGGAAAGTTTTACGGAGGCTGCTATACTCCTCCGCCGGATGTGGAAAGCACACCGGAAAAATACGAATTTAAAGACTCCAAACAGTCCGGTGCGGCTCTGCTGTTCGCACTGATGCCGGTTTTTCTGGCAGATGAAGAGTGTAATGAAAAGTATCAGGAATTAAAAGCGCACCGGGACAACGGTTATCCCGATCTGGACGCCGCTGCGGAAACAGCAGCCGTTCTCTGCGACAACATTTACCGGAGAACCCGCTATGCATCAGGTCTCCCGACCGGTGGTGTTAAGATTGACCTTCCGGCAAACGGCGTATTGTCGCTGATCAAACCGTTAAATATCCAGAAGGGGGTCTATGCACCAACCGAAGTGCTCCATGGAGACTTTCAGGTGTTACGTCCAGGAAGTGGATTTAAGAAAGCACAGGCAGCCATTTCCAGAGATGATTTTGTTGGGAAATTTATCCTGACCGCATCCCGAAGGCTGTCTCCGGAAGAGGAGGTATCTGTTCCGACATTGGCAGAGTGGTACATCATCCCTCCGGAAATCAAACGGATCTGCGAACACGCAAAACTGACAACGGATACCACACAGCCGATGCGGAATTTTCTTTTACGGGGACCGGCAGGTACCGGAAAGACCGAAGGAGCCAAAGCCATTGCTTCCGCACTTCACCTTCCTTACCGCTGCATTACCTGTTCCGCAAATACAGAGGTATTCGACCTTTTAGGTCAGATTCTTCCGGATGTGGACGGAAAACGCACCCGGCTTCAGCGGCAGTACCCGTCTTTTCAGGAAATCCAGTTAGATCCCTCCGGTGCCTATCAGAAGCTGACCGGAAACTATGATGAAGAAATTTCTGCCGAGGACACCTACCAGAAGCTGATCGATACAATTTTTGATGAAATGCACAGCTATTATAAGGAACACACCTCCGGACAGAACTTCCAGTATGTGGATACGCCTCTAGTCGAAGCCATCCGCTATGGGTATATTCTTGAGATACAGGAGCCTACGGTCATTGCTAATCCCGGTGTACTGGTTGGACTTAACTCCCTTTTAGACCGCTGTAACAGCGTATATCTTCCAAACGGAGAAACCATCCACCGTCATCCGGATACGACCATCGTAATCACCACAAACAATGACTATGCAGGCTGTAAACAGATGAACCAGTCTGTCATTTCCCGAATGAACCTTGTGATTGATCTGGATGAACCGGATGAGGATACACAGGTAGAACGTGCCATGGCTGTTACCGGATGCAAGGATGCAAAAACGGTACGTCTGATGACACGCATTGTCAAATCCATGGCTGTCTACTGCCGGGAAAATCTCATTACAGATGGCTGCTGTGGCATGAGGGAGCTGATTTCCTGGGTGCAGTCCTACATGGTCTGCGGGGATATCCGGGAATCGGCCCGTTACACGGTGCTTGCCTCTGCCTCTGCCGATGCTGAGAACCGTACGGAAGTGGAAGAAAGCTGTCTGGATACTGTGCTTGCTGCGTAGGACACGCCTATGAGAAAAGCAGCACTCACAGAAGCCCAGATCCGAAAGCATCTGGCAGATAATCTGTCTTATCTCCGGCAAGCCAAAACACCGAAGTTATCACAAAAGGCAGTTGCCAGAATCTTAAATCTTCCCCCGAAAACCATTATGAATTATGAAAATGCAAACTCCTCCCCGATGGCTTATGCCGTCCTTCGCCTTGCTGTGTATTACGGCTGCACGATGGAGGAACTGCTGACAAAAAATCTAAGAAAAGAAAGGAAGAATATCACGTGAATCACAGCCAAAGAAATTTAAAGAAACTAATCCGGGCAAAAGAGGATTCCATTGCGGATGAGGAGTTATTCCTCTCCGCTGCCTATCAGAAGTACCAGACCTCCCTTGCCAGAGCCGTTACCGGACGTTACCGGTATGGACTGCAGGTACTGCTGGACTGGGACATTTCCGAACAGGCAGGCGTTGCATATACCGACAATTATAAGGTACATCTCAACGCAGCGAACCCGATCACCCAGTCTTTCCCCACCCGTTTCTTACGTTCCCAGAGCCTGACAGGGCTCACCGGGCATGAAGTGGGGCACTTACTCTATTCTGATTTCACAGCCCACGCTGTTCATCTGAGGAGTCTGGAAAACGGTTCCTTCTATCCGAAGGAGCCGGAGCTATCCCTTCCAGCTTATCAGACAGCACTGGAGGAGATCAAAGAAGTGTTAGAAGAAAAGGACAAAGCCGGATGCCTGACACTGGCACGATGCGCCGCAACTTTTCAAAACATTCTGGAAGACATCCATATTGAAGACCGTATGTGTGAGGAATTCCACGGCACCTTCCGACAGGGGATTGAACTCAATAACCTGCGTATGTCCGAACAGATTCCTTCCATACAGGAACAAATTGACAAAGAATACCAGCCATTTTCCATCATTGCCAACCTGATCCTTTCCTATTGCCGGACCGGAAACATCAACAATCCCACCGGCTATCAGGGGGATTATCTGGATACCATTTCCGATTGTACCGATCTTCTGGATACGGCAATGGAATCGGAAAAAGGCACTGACCGGATGCTGGTTTCCAATGCGCTCTTAGCCCTGACCTGGAACTATATCCAGCCGCTCATCGAAAAAACACGGGAGGAATTGGAAATGCATGGCGAGGATTCCGCTGCCGATGCTCTGGAAGATCTTCTAGGGGATGAAGTCAGCAGCGGCGCTCCTCTTCCGACCGGAAAAAGCGGTGCCATTCCAAAGAATATCAAACCAGCTTCCCCAAAAGGAAGCGGGAATGATGAGGGCAATGCTCCTTCCGGTCCACGTACCAAAGAGGATGCTATAGAGGAAGCCAAACAGGTGCTTTCGGAAGAAGGCGGGCGCATCGCTCTTACAAAGACCAATACCATTCTGGATGAAAACAACCCCGGCGTCACTTATGTCAGTCAGTATCAGGGCAGCGGCTATGAGCATGCTGCAGAGGATCTGTTCCGGATCTTGAACGATGTGGCTGCAGAAAAGGTGCAGGAAGACTGTCAGACGGAACTGACCGAGGAACTGCAGAAAACAGCCAATGATATTCATTACGGCAATGCCCATGCAGGCATCCATGTTACCATCCATCGCCTGACCAGTGTTTCCGATTACCTGAAGAATGAATACCAGACAGTTGCTCCCCCGCTCCTGCGGGCTTCCAAAAAGCTGCAAAGCACCATCCTGCCGCTTTTGAAAGAAGAACAGCAAGGCGGAAAGCAGAAGAATCTCCTGTTTGGAAAACGTCTGGACTCCCATGCTCTCTATAAGACAGACGGAACCATCTTTACCAGAACCAGACTTCCAGGAGAGGAAAAACGTCTGGCTGTTGCCCTCCTGATTGACGAGAGTGGTTCGATGGGTTGGGGTGACCGGATGACACATGCAAGAAAGACTGCCATTGTCCTTTATGATTTCTGTAAAAGCCTCGGTATCCCTATCACCATTTACGGGCATTCCACGGATGCAGGCGGCGTTGCTCTTTACTCCTATGCAGAATTTGATTCTGTGGACAATGAGGACTGTTACCGGCTGATGGATATGTGCGACCGCAACGGGAACCGGGACGGCGCAGCTCTCCGCTTCGTAGCAGAGCATTTGTGCACACGCCCGGAGCTTCAGAAGCTGCTGATCCTGATTTCTGACGGTCAGCCAGCCGATTACGGCTACAGCGGAACGGAAGCAGAGGCAGATCTGCGGGGCATCAAGAAAGAATACGAAAAACGGGATGTCATCCTGTTTGCGGCTGCCATTGGTGACGATAAGGAAAATATCCGCAGGATTTACAAGGACGGATTCCTGGATATCACGAAACTGGAAGAGCTTCCAAAGAATATGGCACAGCTTGTCAAACAGCATCTCAAATAAAGGAAGGTGAATACTCATGAATGAAACTTATCAAAACCGGATTACCGACCAGATCTGCAAGATCCAGAATGACCGGGCACTCATTGCCTTTTATGACCGGCTCCGCTACGCACCACTCGGCAACTATGCACAGCTACATGCCAAAGGGGAATATCAGGAAAACGGGCATAAAGTACATTCTTTAATCTGCATCACCATTCAGGATTATTCCAACGGTACCGGAGACCGGAATATCATCACCCGTTTCAACCTGGCACCGGAACAGATCCAGTTCCTCTTAACCCGGATCACTTCCGGTTTTCAGGAATTTGAATGGAGCCAGAGCAAGATCTACGGCAATCCCGATCAGAACGGTTATTCCACAGCCCAGATGTTTTATATCTCCAGACATCCCTATGATTCCAAAGGGCAGCCTATGAAAAGCCCATGGAAAATCCAGATTGTAAATGGGAAAGGCATCAAAGCACAGAATAAGAACGGTGGTTCCTACATGCAGCCACGCAGCTTCCAGTCCGAAAAGACGACAGCCATCCAGCTTACCGACATGGATCTGTTCACGCTTCTGAAGCGGACGGATTCCTATATTTCCAACTGGGAAACGGTGATTGCTGCATCACTGATCAATAACGGGAAACGGATGCTGGCAGACCAGCAGAACAGTCAAATGCAACAGACAGCACAGGCTCCGCCTTACGCTGCCTAAATTTTCAGAAGAGAAGCGGTACTTTGCTGCTTCTCCTCTTTTTAAGAAAGGAGACTTTAGTTATGAATATTACACTCATCCGGACTATGGACTCTCAGGGGCGTATCGTCATCCCTGCAGAAATCCGGAAACAAATGAAGCTATCAGACGGCGATGCACTGGAATTAGAAAATGTGGGCACGGAGCTACTTTTACGAAAATGTCCCGCTCGCCTAAATGGAAAAGAAGAAATGTCTTCCTATCTTTCCGTCCTCTATAGTGTCATCCACTGTGGTATCGCAATTTGCAGTGAGAATCACATCCTCGTATCTGCGGGCATCTATCTTCCGGAAGGCACTCCCGTTACAGAAGAACTCGCCGAATTGGTTGTGGGCGGCCAGGAACAGATCTTTGCTGAGAACTGCCCTGTCTACCCGGTATCCAACGCCCGTCAGCCGGTTTGTGCTTTTTTCCCGATTTTAAGGGAATGCAAAGAACCGCTGGCACTTCTTCTCTGTTCCAGAACCGGACAGCACTTATCCGAGATGGAATTGGGATGCGCCAAACTGGTCGCTGCCGTAATTGCAAACAAAATTAAGTAAGGAAAGGAGCGTGAAATCAATGAAGAATACAAATATAACCTTACACACCACCCAAAAGAAAGAATATGTCCTCACCGGAATCCTGTCCCTGCCCCTCCATCTGGGAGAACGGGCGTGGATCTATAGTTATAACCAGACCTTTGCTACCAGTCCGGTGCAGAGTATTCTGGAAGTATCCGAAAACGGTGTGGTATTTGAGACCTGCAACAGTATTTACCGTCTCAGCTACACCCGTGTTCCGATGGAGATGGAGGCGATGTGTGCTTGACAAGAATGGAAGAACTGGAGAGCTGCCTTTCGGGGCTCCTCTCCACCTTAAAGAAGAACCGGGAACATGTGCCTCTGGAAGTGCTGAAGACACAGTATAAGCAGCCGTATGAAGAACTGGTCAGAAACATCAACCTGACCGCTTCTGCCTATGCGAAATCTGTACTGCTCCACCGGCTGGTCCTGAATCCGGATGCGGATGTAGCGGAACAATGTGCCGTCATCAACCAGATGATACAAACTTCCGGGATGCTGAAGAAAATCAGCTCCTGCATGTCCAAAACCTATGATGTAGGACAGATGTATCCTCTGATACTGGAACTACGCCATATGGTCGAACAGGCACTCTGGCCCTACGTGAATCAGGCTACCTGTCTAGTCGCAGATCTGGATGATATAGAAAAAGAACCGATTCTTTATAACCTTTTGACACACGCAGTTTATGAAAATGATACCTGGATTCATCGGGAGATTGACCTACACTGGAAACTGCTGGTACATCTTACTCCCGAACAAAGAGAATCCGTACCACCAGTCAATTATAGTATGAATGGAGGAATTTACCATGAAAGAACAATCATCTAATCCTTGCAAGAAAGTCTCATTTATTTTGACTTATGACCAGTTTGAAGCTGCCTATAACATCTACCGGGAACAATTTATTTCCTGTGACTTCATCCGCCGCTCCTTGGAACGTCTGGAGGAAGGAATCGGACTTTGCAACCTTCCATATGAAACGCTGCATGATGATCCAAACCTTCTTCATGAAGCATACCTGCAGTTTCTCCGACTGGAAGACTGCAATGTAGCTTACAATGACACGCTGGATCAGGTGATTGATGCAATCGAACAACGGCTTGCCACTGGCACCTTATCCCCTGTAAACCTTACGGTTTCCAACCAGAATATGGGTGAAACTTTTGGAACGGAGGTGGATGTGTAATGGCAAATATCTGCTGTGATGATGTAATCTTTTATACAGAAGGAAATCCGGAAGGACTATATGACTTGTGGGAGGATCTGGAAACCTACATCATTCTGAACCAGAATCCTGATTTATGCTGGATTGGCAATTTATTTTCCCACAAGAAAATAGATTCCACCGGAATATCTCTTCGTGGAAATGTCAGCTACATGGAATGGAATGATACGTATATTCTGTTGTCCTTATCAACTGCCTGGTCACCGCTTTACGAATCATATCAGGCAATCGCTGCAGCATATCATCTTTCCTTTGTGATGCAGAGCATGGAGCCTGGAGAACGGATCTACTACAACACAGATGCCGCTCACATTTTCTTTCCTGACCGGTACTGTATCCGCTTATATGAGGAAAGCCTGGTAACTCCATCCGGTATCATCATCGGGGAAAAACTGGAAGACGGAGAACCGTTTGCATCCGAACAGGATGTAATAAATCGGTTTCGGGACTGCGGATATCCGGCAGACACACTAAAAGAATTACGACTTATGCTGGATGAGGATGACATCACCATATTCGAATTTACAAATCCTTATCTTAGCAAGCATACAGAAATCGGAGGAAAATGTGCATGAAACTTTATATCTTAACCAGTTACAACATTATCAGATTTGAAGGAGGAACACCATGACTGATTTGGAACTGGATGTCTGGGATGCATGGCTCAGGGAACGTCAGGAACATCTGGAAGAAACTCTGTCCAATATCTCACCATCGGAAGAACCCTGCCGATATTACCTGCTGACCGGATATCTTCAGGGAATGATCGAAGCCCTTACCATGCTTACAACTGTCGAGGATGGGAAACGCTTCAAGATCAAACTGGAACACTTTCGCCAGAAGCTGCTCCTCTCCGGAGATTACGATGCTGCCGGTAATTATAAACAGGCAACAAAAGAATCTGTTGTTTAAAGACTTCGAGCCGCCCATTTCTGGACGGCTCTTTTTATGCCCGGAACCGGTAGCCTACACCACGTATCGTTTCTATGTAGTGCGGTTCTTCCGGATTTTCTTCTATTTTCTTTCTCAGATTCTTGACTAACCCATAGACACGGTTATCCACTTCTGACTCCGCATCCTCATAAATATGCTGGTAAATCTGTTCTTTTGTAAATACCCAATTGGGGGATGAGACCAGATAAAAAAGCAGGTCATATTCGTATTTGGTAAGATCTATGCGCTTTCCTACCCTTGTCACTTTTCGCTGAAGCTGATCTATTTCTAAATCTCGGAATACTAGCTGCTGTTGCTTTTCAATCTCAACCACCTCTATCGCTCCTTCACAAGCCAGCACAGATTTAATCTTATACAGAATTTCCTCCTCGGAATCAGAAATGGTAAGGATCATCACTTTCCCATGACATCACCTACTTTTCTTAGCATTTTGCTTTCACTCCTCATTAACAATGTTTATCGATTGGTTACATAGATATATGCATCTTCCAAAGTTACGTCACACGCTATACATCCAGTTTCTAACGGCATATTCTCCCCTAACAGTCTTAATCTAATTCCTTCCTCCGTATACTGCTTACTGGAAATATGATATTTTCTTTCTAATTCTCTTGCAAGGCTTTCGTCTTCTGTACAGCATTCCCATACATGCCCTCTTGCCTTATTCAATAATTCCCTCATTGTTCCTGTATACAGGAATCTGCCTTTTTTCATAACCGCAAGCTGATTACAGGTTGCCATCAGATCCTCCACCACATGCGTTGAAAATAATACGGTGCGTTCTTCTGCAAAATCTACCAGTAAATTACGGATACGGATGCGTTCCTCCGGATCGAGCCCTGTTGTTGGTTCATCCACAATTAAAAAATCCGGCTCATGGAGTAATGCCTGCACTAATCCGACTCTTCGCTTCATTCCACCTGAAAGCTGCCGCATTTTCTTTTTCTGATGGTCTGCAAGACTGGTCTTCTCCAGATAGTAATCAATCCTTTTCTTGCTTTCTCTTTTCTCAATTCCAGCCAGATCTCCCATATACTCCAGACATTCTCGAACAGTCAAAGACGGATACAGATCAATTTCCTGTGGCAGATACCCAATCTTTTTCTGTATCTTTTCGTAATTTGCTTCGCAATATAGCGTACCATCTAACAGAACTTTTCCACTTGTGGGTGCAAGCACCGTTGTAAGCACCCGCATCAACGTTGTTTTTCCTGCACCATTTTCACCTAACAGACCAAATATCCCATGTGAGATTTCCAGATCCACATGATCTACCGCTGTCACTCCATTTTTAAATGTTACTGTTAAATCGTCTATTCTTATACTCATAATCTTACCCTCTCTTCTTTAATATCTTAGGAACAAATGCAAGCATCATCCCCGCAAATACCACGCACAGCACCTTCCCGCCAAGCCATCTCCACTCTGTCAGCTTACCGAAATCACAAGTTCCGTAGGAAAATGGTCCCCAGTTTTTCAAAAACTGAGTTGCCTTTCCGGAAATAGAGAAAAACCAGAAAAGCAGCACGACACCCATACCAATCCATCTGTTTCGAACCAGATTGCTGACAGTTACGGAAAGCACACTCCAAAACAAAACAGTTCCGGGAATCGCAATACAATAAATTCCAAACAAGGCACCGCCATCTAATTCTTCTGTCAGATTCACCGGTTTCTGCCAATAAAAGAGTCCATATGCCAACAAACTGATTCCAATCAGATAAGCTACCTGCACAAATAGTCTTTTATAAACTACTCCTGCCTGCTTTTTTAGATTATAAAGGCAGAATACTTCCGAGCGTTTGCTCTGCACTTCCACCAGATAAGTATCTGCACAGAAAACGACTGCCAGAAGCGAAACAGCTCTTTCTACTGCCTGCCCGATTTCATTCGCATATACAACAGGCTGGATTGCACTCAATATCACAACAAAAGCGATTGAATATGCAATTTTATAATATGGCATACATATTTTTACTTCTTTCTTCAATATACTCTCCTCCTTTTCCACATCCACACCGCTATAAACATGAGCAGTATGGATGCTGCCACAAGAAGCAGTTGATTGAGATATACCTGATGTGGCAATTCCGTTTCAAAAAAATTCCCCGGAAATCGAACCATAATAGAGAATGGTCTTGCATGACACTGTCCTTTGCTATCCCATGTCAGCATATTAGAATAAATGATATAAAGAACCAGCGCCGGAACCGCTGGAAGCGGATTCTTAAACAGCAGCGCTGTAACCGCATACACACAGCAGATCATCAGGATGTTCGGCAGGACATACAGGATCGAATTCTGAACAAAATCCAGTATGTTCATAGCAAATCCTGATTTTACTGCCGTGGCGTAACACAAAATGATAAATACGATATTCATAATGACCAGTGCCGCCGTCATAATGAGAAATCCACTGCTTATTTTCCCGGCAATATATTGAAAAGCCGTCATCGGTTTGGTGTGCAGCAATTCATAAGTATTTTTCCTCATATCCTGGAAAAATAAAAACGCCAGCAGAACCGTTGCAAAGAATGCCATATGCAGGCTTGCAAAATCTGTAAATTTTCTTCCGAAATAATAGGAGAATGGATGTTTCTCAAGATTTTCTCTGATATACCGGTTGACTTCCTCCGGGCTTCCCTGATACCATGAAACGTCCTCATACACATAATTGGCACCATTAAAGTGGTATTCCGTTTTCAGATACTGACACGCCTCCGTAATCTTCATCTGTTTCATCTCAGATATCACTGCCTCCGCCTCTACTTCCGACATGCCAAACCCATTCTCTGTGTCCTGAAGTATCTTTACAATCTCTTTCTCCCACAGTTCTCTCTCCTTATCCGGTGTTGCCGGAATACATCCCTCCATAACATCCCCATCGGAGGCCATTTTTACCTTCCTGAAGGTTTCATCCGACTTCACGTAATGAATGGACAGATAGGGTGCAAGTGTCTGGTACATACTGATTAAAACAACAATCAAACCGATCCAGAATATCGGATTTTTAAGATAATTTTTCAGATTCCTTTTTATGATTGCTTTCATAAGTCATCCCGCCTTTCTTTTTTCTACAAACAGCATAGCCTACAAATCACAACAAAAAAACAACAGCCATTTATTTCTGCTGTTGTTCTTCTAATACATAATTTTTAAACACTGCCTCAACTTCCGCACCGCCATCTGCTACATTTTTTATCAGCAGTTTCCCACCATGCCGTTCGCAGTAGATACGGCTGATATACATACCCATTCCAAAATGCTTTAAGTCATCCTGTGGATTCTCATGATAAAACGCCTGTGTCACCCTGTCGATATTTTCCTGAAATCCAATTCCGTCATCCCTGATACTCATTTTCAGATATTGGGGTGTCACTGTCAGCTTCAGCCTAACTTCCTGATTGGCATAGCGGAATGCATTGGACAACAGATTATCCGCTACTTCCATGATGATTTCCGCATCTGCGACCAGAGTTTCCGACTCTCCCACTGCCGTTACCGTGAAGTCCTTTTCTGATTTTTCTTCCATGACTTCTGCCAGCGTTTTTATCTGGCTGATCAACTGCCGGATATCCACCACGGAACAGTTTAATTCCCGTTCTTCCAGTTTCGTCATCTTCCGCATACCATCAATAAAATGGTTCATCCGTTCAATCTGAAGCATACCGCCCCTTAACATCTCCATCATTTTCTCTTGATCAAGCATATCTTCCGGAACAAATTCCAAAAGCATTTCCTGATATCCCCGCATGATTGCAAGCGGCGAGCGGATATCATGGGCAATCGCTGCACGCAGTACCCGCTCATCTTCGATCATCTGCCAAAGTCTACGGTTATTTTCTTCCAACTGCCCACGCATCCTTTCAAATTCCCTGCACAGCATCCCCATCTCGTCCTCGTTCTCATAAGCCATATGAAAATCCAGATCTTCCTCCGCAATCATCTGTGATGCCATCTTCAGTTCCTGAATCGGTCTCTTTAATTTATTTTTGTAAAACAGGCTGACCGCAATTCCACATCCGGCAAAAGAAAAAATCAATACTCCGTACGTCTGAAGGAAATCACAGGTTTCTGAAATATGCCAGTCCATTCTGCTCATTTTACTCTGATTCGGTCTCGGTACCACTACCTCAAAATTTTCATTGCGGTCATTCATTGCCTGATAATACTCGTCCTGATCCACGTACTTCCACCAGACCTCCTCCTGTATCTGCCCGGCAATCTCAATAATTGACACAGAAAGAAAAAAAGTGACAATCAAGCTGAGTATCGTATATAAAACCATTGTCTTTTTCAAGGATAAATTTCTTATCTTTTCCATCGATACCCCATCCCCCATACTGTCTCAATGTATTCTGTCTGCGTATATTCCGCCAGTTTCTTTCTCACTCTCCGGATCAGTTCCGTAACAACACGGCTGTCACCTTCCGCATCATAACCACACACCTTTTCGTATATCCGCTCCCTGTCAAAAACCTGTCCTGGATTCATGGACAAAAACTCAATGATTGCATATTCCAGCTTCGTAAGCTCCAAATCATTTTCACCGATCTGAACCCTCTTTGCTCCATAATCAATACTGAGGTCTCCGTGGAATCTGTATTCAGACTTCCCTTTATGACGCTCCTCACGCTTCAAATGTGCAATAATACGAGCATCCAGTTCTTTCAGACTAAACGGCTTCAGTATATAGTCATCCCCACCGGATAAAAGCCCGTTTACCCTGTCCTGCTCCTCCACTTTTGCCGTCAGGAAGATAATGGGACAAGTTACTTTGCCCCGGATACGTCTGCATACTTCTAATCCGTCTATTTTAGGCATATTGATGTCCAGCAAGATAATATCCGGTTTCTTATGGATTTTTTCCAAAGCATCTGTGCCATCTTCTGCCATCATTACATCATATCGTTTGATTTCAAAATAGTTCTTTAACATCTTTAATAATTCGATGTCATCATCCACGATCAAAATTCTATATGCCACTTTTATCACCTCGTTTTATCAGTATACAACGAAAAAAACAATAAATAAACAACAAGAGAAACACTTCGAGCCGCCCATTGCCGGACGGCTCCTTTTATGCCCGAAAGCGATAACCAACACCACGTATCGTTTCTATGTAGTGCGGTGTTTCCGGATTTTCTTCTATTTTCTTTCTCAAGTTCTTAATCAGACCGTAAATTCGGTTATTCACTTCTGACTCCGCTTCCTCATAGATATGCTGATAGATCTGTTCTTTCGTGAATACCCGATTAGGAGATAACGCAAGATATAGAAGCAGATCATATTCATGTCGGGTAAGCCCCACTGTCTTATCTTCTCTGATTACACAACGCTGAAGCTGGTCTATTTCCAGACTTGGGAATCTCAACTTTTGAATGTTTACATTATCCATAAACTCTACTGTGTTTTCACAGACTAGAACCGATTTAATCTTATTCAGAATTTCTTCCTCGGAATCAGAAAACGTAAGAATCATTACTTTCCCATGGTATCACCTGCTTTTCAACCCTTCCTGATCTTTTTCAAATATCCGGAAATAGTTTATAAACATATCCCGAACGAGTTCACGTGATGTCATTTAATTTCTCTTTTATATAAAGAGGCACAATTACGCAATTTATCAGTAGCCCTCTTTTTTATCCGGATCATGAAATTTCTGCAGTAACAGCCGAAAGTTTCAATAGCTTTATCAGACGTTCGTAATACTATTTCTTCTTTAACCCATATCGACTATAACCTATATATATTAAAGGCAACAGTACAATAAATAATAAGATGTACAGAAACATCAATAACGAAATCTGACGAAATACAAACGAACCAATCTGAAAAAGAATCGGCGTCCTCACTGCATTAAAAATATTAGTCAATACAGTTGGCAGCAAATTGAAAAAAGCATCAAATGCCGGTAATACTCTTGCGATAAACGACATCATACAAAGCAGGAAAAACGGGATACAAATCGCCAGATTCGGTGTATGCATCTTAACTGTCACCAGCATAGTCAACGCAGCACAAAACATTGTCACGATATACCCGCCCACAAGTATCAGCAAATAATATTCTCCATATGTCATAACATAAATACTGTATGGATCATCAATCTGATACGGCGTGAAAAATCCGCTTGTTCCCATTACTGCAAATGAGATAAGAGACAATACCCCCACTCCGATCCAATAGGTAACCGTTGACACAAGTATTCCCGCAAAAATCTTGTTTTTTATTGCCTTCGTTCTTCCATATTTAGTGGCAAAAAAAACATCCTCTGTTCCCGGGCGGAACTCTCCGGAAAATATACCAGCTACCAAAAAACCTATGATCACTGCCATTAACAGTACATAAGTTTGTGCGTACATTGTCATCGTAGTCCAGGAATCTTTTGCTTCGAACATAAAAGGTATTTCTATCTTTTTATAAACGCTTTCCAGATAACTTCTCTTTTCAGGTGTAGTACCATACTCTTCCACTATTTTCTTCATATTGTCCTGATAGATTGTATAGATATTCTGTAGCTGTTCATCTGAAAGCTGATATACTACACTTTCATTCCATTCTGAATCTGGAGTCATTATGCCAATTACAAAACTATAAATATCATAATATGACTGTACTGTTTTTCCATATTCTGTATTTGGTATTTCATCCGGATATTTGGCAGATATCGTCTTGTAATCATTTATTACTTCGGAAATTTTCTCCGCTGTAAGTTCCCCTTTCCATTGATTGATATTTTCAGCCAGAAGCCGTCCCGATTCAATCCCAGTGTGATTTTGCCCCTCTTCATCCACATAGCGCATACTTCCGATTGCCATACCGGAATAAATAATCGTCACCACAAGCACTGCCGCAAGCAAAACCTGATTAACCCGCTTAGAAAAGATCTTTTTCAACTCATATTTGAACATCATCTTTATCACCTGCCTTTTCTCCAAAATACAGAAGAAATGCATCCTCCAGTGTTGTCTCCACCTGTACTGCATTCCTTGCCGGCGGCGTCTTTGAAAGGACTCTTAGTTCCACTCCGTCGGCAACTGTCCTTACATTTCCAGTCAGATATTTCTTCATATAATTATTCAGTTCCCTTTTAGGAACAGTACAATTCCATACTGACATATCCATAGACAAAATAATCTCATCCGATGTTCCTGTATAGAAAAATTTTCCTTCTTTCATCAATATGATTTCATTTGCCACGTATTCGACATCTGACACAATGTGGGTAGACAGCAGGACAAGGCGGTCTTCCGACAATTCACTGACCAGATTTCGGAACCGGATTCTCTCATTCGGATCAAGACCGGCGGTTGGCTCATCCAATACTAATATCCGCGGATCATTCAACATCGCCTGAGCAATTCCGACTCTCCGGATCATTCCCCCTGATAAAGTGCGCATCTTTTTTTTTCGCTTTTCAGCCATCCCGACCTGCTCTAGCAGTTTTAAAGCCCTTTTCTTTGCCACGATGGGACGGAGTCCTTTGATGGATGCAATATACATCATGTAGTCATACACTGAAAGATCCGGATAAAACCCGTAATTCTGCGGCAGATAACCGAGTATCCCTCTATAAGATGCTCCCAAACTGAAGATATCCTTTCCATTCCACAAGATTTCTCCGCTTGTCGGATTTATCGCTGTACACAGCATCCGCATCAAAGTGGTTTTCCCCGCTCCGTTTACTCCCAATAACCCATATACACCTTTCTCCATAGAATGTGTTACGTGATCTACTGCATGTACATCTCCATAAGCTTTTGTTACATTTTTAAATTGCAGTTCCACTCGACTTCACCTCCCAGTTTATTTCGCAGTTACATTGCGATTTGTGAACACAAAAGATCAGATAACCAAACGATATGATCAGCAAGCCAACCCAGATCGGTACCGAAATTTTCTGATAAATAGAATCTGTGGACACAATCAGCGTCCAAATCAGTATGCAGGATATACTTAGAAAAACAGCAATATGCTCCATATCATTCCATTTGCTATACAATAGTCGGAAACAGATACAACAGGAAACATTAAGCGGCACTAGAAAATCTACGATGATCCGGTATGCCGAAATCTGTAGTGTATAAACTGAAATACTGAAAAAAGCTGTAATCATAACCAGATCCACTGCTGCAAATAGCAATGTCCTTGCAGCACAGATCTGGCGCAGTGAATAGAATGCCGTTTTTTCGATCTCGACTGCAGAAAATCTCCGGTTCTTCCAGATTTCAGGTACGATCATCACAGAAAACATCACCGACATAGCCCCCAGTGTCCGCTCTGTATTTGCTCCTCCATCTGAGTCCGCCAGCAGAATCCAAAGCAGAAACAGGATTCCTCCCTGCAGGGCCCACCATCTTTTCTTGATAAATTTGAACTGCTCAAATAAAAATTCGAAATATGACGCCCGTCTGTTATCCTGACGGCTCACAATGTCTGAACACCGTTCCATTACTGTGCAAACTGCCGTTTCCTGTATATATTCCTTCTGTATCAAGGATTTATACTCCTTGATTTTTCTCTGATACTGCTTCAATCTCTTCCCTCCTCCAACTGTTTTGACAGTAATTCTTTTGCTTTCGAAACACGATATTTTACAAGTGATAATTTTATATGTAATAAATCAGAAATTTCTTTTTGTTTTAACCCCTGAAAGAAAAACAAGATTGCCGTCTCTTTTATTTCTTCCGGAAGCAGATCCAACGCCCGTTCTACATCAAGCCGGATTTCTATTTCTGTCAGATTATCCTTTTCTATATCCGGCAACTGATCCAATAATATTTCCTTCTTTTTTTTATAGTAGTTTTTAATGATATTTCCCGCTATGCTGTATAGATAGCTCTTCGCCTTTCCTATTTCAGCTCCGCTCATCAGCGCTCCGAAAAACCTCACAAAAGTTTCTTGTACCATATCTTCTGCACATTCTTGATTGTGGATGTGCAGAAAGCAATATTGATAGATAAAAGAATAATATTTTTCAACAAACTGATTACCTGCATGGTTGTTGCCGTTTCTGATTTTCTGTAGTAATAAGAAGTCAGAAGTCATCTCATTCCTCCTTCCTCATTTGCCCCCTATATTTTACCCTCCTATATACTAAGACACCTAACAAGCATAAAAAGTTAGTTAAAGATAAATTATTTTTTAATTTTTATTTTAGAGTCTCGATATACTCCTCCAGACACAATCCTTTTTTCTGCATTTCCAGGGCAGCATCCACCCCTACATACCTATAATGCCAGGGTTCATTGTTCACTCCTGTAATTTCTATCTTATTATCAGGATACCTTTTAATAAAACCATATTTATATGCATTATTGGCAAGCCATGTATAAACAGCATCCGAAGAACACTTGGACGTATCCGCATTGATATCAACGGCTATCCCAAGTTCATGCTCACTTGTTCCAGGTTCGGCAACATATTCTTTCGCAAGTTTTTTTGCCTCCCCACGTGAATAGCCTTCATCCTGATACTGCTGAATTCTCTCATTCATAATATCTTTCTGATCCTGAGTTGTCCTGTACCCTTCCCTTACAAATAATTCAAGTCCCTCCGCTCTGGCATCATCAAACATCTGCTGAAGCTGAGGATAGATTCTCGAATCCACTTTTTCTCCGTTTGATAATTCTGTGAGTTCTACCTCATAATTACGGGGAACACAATAATCGTCATTTACAAGAATCAAGTTCCATCCAAAAGAAGTATCAGCTTCCCTTCTAAATAGATTGAAACTGTTAATCATCGGAATTTCACCCTGAATCGCCATATACGAAACAGCCCGCAAAAGCACAAATCCCAATATAAACACTAAAGCAACCACAGCGATTTGCTTCAAAAGTCTCTTTCGCCTGGTATACCGTTTATAACTTCTCATGTTTATCACCTTCAATCTGCTTTCAAATTTAATAATCTATATTTTATGACAATTCAGCATATAGAAAAGTTAGTTATTCGTGAAAATTATTTTTAAATTTAGAACTTGCATAACCACTACGATGTAAAAACAGTTTAGAGGCATTTATGACAGAGATTGATTTTATCTGGTTTTCGACTTTCTCCACGAAAGTGGCAAAAAATACCTGGCTACGAATTCCTTCGCTTAGGGCAAATCTGAAATCCTGAACGCTTTTATTCCTGTAGCCGACAAATTTGTCATCAACATAAGGCAAAAGCTTCATTGAGGAATCTATTTCATTTGACATATACTACATCTAGTGTTATACTGTTCTTATATCAATTATTTGTGTCAATCTGGAAAGGATTTATCACACGCAGTTTAGGTTTGAAACGTAGTCAGGAGTTTTCCTATGCCCAACAAGCAGCAGGGACTTCTGGCTTTTTTTATTTTGCAGGAAACTGCATCTATTTTGAGAATGAACATAAGCGTCATTCTCTTTTTTTATGCCTGAACGCAGGGAAAGGAGGATTACGGAAACAAATGATTCCGGAACTGGCACGCCACAAAAGAAAGGAGACTCTATGTCAGTCAAAAGAATTAAGAATCTTGTAAAACAACTCAATGAATACCGTCATGCCTACTACAATCAGGATGCCCCTCTGGTATCTGATGCCGAGTATGACCGACTCTTTGACGAACTGAAGGAACTGGAGGAACAGACTGGTTTCATCCTGTCAAATTCTCCGACACAGACGGTTGGATATTATCCGGTCAGTGAACTTGCCAAAGTCACCCATCCGATTCCACTGCTCTCGCTTGAGAAAACAAAACTGATTTCAGAGCTTTTAGATTTCATGAAAGGACAGGAAGTTCTCTTTATGCTGAAACTGGACGGTTTGACTACCAAACTCATTTACGAAGATGGCAGACTGATTCAGGCTTCTACCCGTGGAGATGGTGAAGTGGGGGAAGATATTACACACAATATCCCGGCATTTTTAAATGTACCGCTTACCATTCCACACAAAGAACGTCTGGTCATTACCGGTGAGTCTTTTATACCAACCAATGATTTTGAACGTCTGAAAGATACTCTGCGTGATGGAAATGGAAAACCTTATAAAAACGGACGTAATTTTGCTTCCGGATCAGTACGAAGTCTTGATCCGAAGAACTGTATCGGACGTTGTGTTCGCTTTCTTCCGTTCAATGTATTAGAAGGAATGGAGGATGTTCCCTTCCCGGACAGCAGAGCCTGCAAATTAGAAGGTTTAACACACCTGGGCTTTGGTTACTGCCCGTTTTTCTCAATTTCAGGAACCGGACTTTCAAAAGAATATGCGGAGAAATTCATTCAGGAATTGGTATCCACAGCAGCAAATTTACATCTTCCTATCGATGGCATTGTCATGATTTTTGACAGTCTCAGCTACTCCAAAAGCTGCGGAAAAACCGGACACCACTATAAGGACGGCCTCGCCTATAAGTTTGAGGATGACACCTATGAGACAGTCCTGCGAGAAATTGAATGGACTCCAACCCGTTTTGGCGAGATTGCTCCGGTCGGCATCTTCGATACCGTGGAGATTGACGGCTGCGATGTTTCCAGAGCTTCCCTTCATAATCTGACCTTTATCAAAAATCTGGAGCTTGTACCCGGATGCCGGATTCTTGTTTCCAAACGAAACATGATCATCCCACATATAGAGGATAATCTGGATCGCGGAAGGTATACCGACATCACGCCTCCGGTCTGCCCCTGCTGTGGTTCCAAAACCAGAACCTACAGCCGTAAGACCAGCGACGGTCGCACCGTAGAAACTCTGCATTGTGATAATCCGCAGTGCGACAGCCAGATTACAAGAAGGTTTGTCCATTTTGCCAGCAAGAAGGCAATGAACATCGAAGGACTGTCAGAAGCCACTTTGGAAAAATTCCTGAATCTGGGCTATCTGCACTCTTTTCAGGACATCTATCATCTGGAGGAACACCGGGAAGAAATTGTGGCACTGGACGGATATGGTGAGAAATCTTTCGACCGCTTATGGGAATCCATCAACGCCAGCCGGAGGACCAGCTTTGTCCGCTATCTGGTTTCCATGGATATTCCTATGATTGGCAGAACCAAAAGCCGGATTCTGGACAACGTATTTTCCGGAGAATTAGCTGCATTTGAACAGGCGGCTGTCGGAGATTACGACTTCACTCAGTTAGAGGATTTTGGCGAAATCTTAAATCACAACATCCATTCCTGGTTTGCAGATGAAGCAAATCTTGATTTATGGAAAAACTTACAGAACGAATTCACATTTGAACAAAGAAAGGAAGAGCCCATTATGACAAAAGAAAACAAATTTACAGGATGTACCATCGTAGCAACAGGGAAACTGGAGCATTTTACCAGAGACGGTATCAACGATAAGATTCTGGAGCTTGGTGCCAAACCTGGCAGCTCTGTAACAAAGAAAACCGATTACCTGATCTGCGGGGAAAAAGCCGGCAGCAAACTGGCAAAAGCCCAGAGCCTTGGTATTCCAATTCTTACAGAAGCTGAATTTCTGGAGATGATTGCATAACCATCTCTGCAATAGATGAGAATTATTTTGAGGTGCAGCTGCAAGGCTGCACCTCTTTTACAAAGGAGGAATTTATAATGAATCAAACAAATACAAGCAAGCGCATCCCTACACAGATCAATGAATTTCGGGGAGATTATGCTTTTCTAAGCAATTTCTATCCGGCACCAATCTCTTACATGGGACAAACCTATGCAAACAATGAAGCTGCTTTTCAGGCGCAGAAAACACTCTCTGCGAGAGAGCAACGCAAATTCTGTATTTTTCGGATGCATAATCCTTCTGATGCAAAGAAACTCGGCAGAGATCTTACATTACGCCCGGACTGGGAAAAAGTGAAAGTCCGGTTCATGTATGAAATCTGCATGTGCAAATTCATGCAGAACCCGGAACTCCGGGACAAACTTCTTGCAACCGGAGAGTCCACACTTGTTGAAGGAAACAACTGGGGTGACTATTTCTGGGGCAAAGTCAATAACTGCGGAGAAAACCAGTTAGGAATCATCCTGATGGATGTACGTGCGAAGCTGCAGTGGAATGCAGAAACAGCGCCCAATAATATACCTCAATGTCTGCAATAAAGGAAAGGATGGTCTAATAGAATGAATGAAAATGCAAAAACAAAATTAGTGCTTGAGTATACTGGCATGGATGATTTTTCCTGTCCGGTATATAAGGACCAATTCGAAAAGTTGTGGAAGGATATTGACCTTGGCAAAGGGGCTGAACCGAATCTTTATTCTTTATCTTTTAACCATATTGATGGAGAACCTTCCCATCCCATACAGCAGGAGTACACATTTCATCCGGCTCCGTATCAAAGAAGTTCCTATGAATTCGAGTACCGGATGTTAAGTAAATTACAGTCTGACTGTGAATACTATCTGGGCTACGGAAATCGCAGTCCGTCTATCCTATGCAATCATAGCGTTCAAAACCATATTGCTCGTATGAAAGAATTATGGAATGGTTTTCCCACAAATCAGAAACCGGAATGGCTGACCTGGGAACAGCTTCTTCAGTACGAAAAAGTAATGACAGAAACCGGAATACCCGTGAAGAACTGCTCAGACTAGACAATTCATCATTTATCAGAAATTACCCTCTATATTATCCATTCATATTTTGATATAATAGGAACAGTTGAAAGAAAGGAGCATTTCCCATGTATCTGAAAAGAAAAGTTTACGATCAGCTTCTGGATTGGAAAAACGATACCGTCCACAGCACCTTGGAAGTGAATGGTGCCAGACAGGTCGGAAAAACATATATTATCAATAAATTTGCGGATGAGAACTTCAGGCACAAGATCTACATTAACCTGTTTGATTTGTCCGGCAAACAATTTATGGAATGTTACAAAAAAGCCACAGACTGGACTCCCGGTACAAAACGACCGGAGCAGCCGCTTCACGATGCTTTTAAACTCTTCGATCCGGATTTTGAAGATACCAACGATACAGTCATCATTATTGATGAAATTCAGGAATCCTCAGAGATATTCAACCGTATCCGAGAATTTACCCGCTATTTTCAAGCGCATTTCATTGTAACTGGAAGTTATCTGGGACGTGTACTGGAACCGGAATTCAAATTCTCCAGTGGAGATATTACCAGTATCCGTATTTATACCCTTTCCTTTAAAGAGTTTTTGGAAGCATTGGATGACCAGCTTTTTCAGAAATATCTATCACTTCCACTGGATCATGCAGATGACACCGTACCGGAACTATATGACGAATTAAAGAATGTTTACGACATCTATAGACAGATTGGCGGCTATCCAAAGGTTGTGGAAACATACCTTAACACAAAAGACGTGGAAGCAGCTCAAAAAGAGCTTGTTAGAATCATCCGCATTTTCTTAAACGAATCTATGCGGTACTTTGATGACATCACAGATATTAGTGTTTTTACCAACATCTTTTTAAGCATCTGCCGTATTCTGCTTCGTGAAAAGAAAGGATTAGATGAGGACAGTATAAGTGAAGAACTGCAAAAGCTCGTTACAAAGAATTACTCCAGTAATCTTTCTAAAGCAACCTGCTATCGTGCTATCAACTGGCTTTATCATTCTGGAATCATCGGTTTCTGTGGCAAAATCACAGAACTGGACATCCTGAATTTCAAACCGGGAAGCCGCTGCTTCTTCATGGATCTTGGAGTTGCATATTATTATCTCTCCAGAACTGGTGCTACTGTATCAACTATGGATGGCTCATTGAACGAAAACTATGTTTACATTAACTTGTCCAAACGCCAGGAATTCCCGGAAGAAATTATCTTTGAGACACCGGCTTTTGCTACTTATAAAGGTGGTGAAATTGATTTTGTAGCTCAGACATTGAAAACTCACATCCGCTATCTGATTGAAGTTAAAGCCGGTAAGGGAACTGCATCTACTGCCTTGAAGGCATTGGAACAGGGGAAGGCCCACAAACTATTGTATTTAAAAGGTGATACCAAAGGCGGAACCGCTGGGAATGTACAAACACTTCCCCTATACCTGCTGGAGCAATATCATTTTTAATCTATAAAAGACTTCGAGCCGCCCATCCGGACGGCTCTTTTCATCTATATTCTTGTATATTTATTTTACTAACAGCGCATCATTCTTTGAAAGAAGATATATACAGTATTGATTCATACTGATGCCTTCTTTTTTTGAGTGTTCCGCCAGATCCCGGTGTAAGCTGCGTGGCATCCTTATTTTAAACTGTCCCGAATACTCTTCCAGGCTTCCCGGTTCGTGAATCTCAATCCCTTCTTCCAGTGCAGCTTCTAACCATGCTTTTTTTGCATCCGCTGCATTTTCAACTGCCCTTTCTATCGTCTCTCCACAGGTGATGCATCCCGGCAGTTCCGGATAAGAAACCACAAATCCACCTTCATCCTTATCTTCCACAATTTCCATGCGATAGGACATTGCCAAATAATCATTCAGTGTCTTCATCGTTTTTCGCCTCACTTTCTACAATCTGCTTTACCATTTCAACATAAATTTTCTTGATTGGTTCGTGTTTCGGTATTGTTATCGGCTGGCATCCCGCTTTACGGAATGTATAATGGCTGCTCCCACTTCTCGGAGCATTTATCTCATATCCATAACTTTCTAATACTTTTCTTAATTCATCAAAACGAAGGTCTTTCGATAATGAGCAAATTCTTGTCAATAGTTTATCCCATTTCGACATCTTTAATGCCTCCTATCTATAGTATATGTGGTGTCATATATGGTGTCAATCTGTTTTTCATCTTTCTTGGTCAAATAAGGCTGCAGCTCTTTCTTAGCATCCGCTACAAATGCTTCTTTCCTCGCACTTACCATATATATCTTCCAGAGCATCAAATGCAGGATTTCCGCATCCACCACACTGCATTTCTTTTGAACCATGCGGATAAACGGGCAGATTACTGTATCTGACAGCTTTTCTCCTTTAAGCAGCAGCTCCCCATCCGTTCCATATACTTCATACAGACATTCCAGAATACTCCTCAGATCTGTCACAAATCGGAAGGCGGGCTTTACATATTTCTTTTTGGCTTCCATCATCTATCTCCTCTACATCCGAACAGTCAGCCCGCCGAGGCGTGTCTTCGGAAGTCCCACAAGATACCAGTCCTCGTCCATTTCAATCCGAACCGGAATCCATACATCCCTTACCTCCACATCAAAGCATTCTCCACAATGCAGTCCCCCATAATAGGATTCAATACCAAACCGGATATCATATCTTCCCATAGACGGATCATAAATCAAAGTACCTATTCTTTTTTCACTCATATTGCTTTCCTCCTGAAATTCTTTGTTCTATATAAGTAATATGGCTTTCATTCTAGGTATTGGAAAGTTCCGGATATTTTTCATAAAAAGTTTTACGATACCGGTAAAAGGTAGAGTGTGTCATTCCCAGACTCTTCCGAAGCTGTGTCGGTGTCATTTTTCCGGAAATAACGCTCTGGAAGTTCTCGTCAAAGGTTTCCTGCTTCATCACGCATGGTCTTCCATAATCATCCCATTCGCCCCGCAATTTCTTCGCTTCTATCCCTTCCCGCTGTCGCTTCTCCTTTTTCTCCAGCTCTGCCTGCGCCATAGAAGCATAAAGTTCCAACATCATGTTATTGATTGTTTCCAGCATCATCCTTGCCATAGCGTTGTCCATCACAGATAAATCCATGAGCGTAGTCGGAAGTTCCAAAACCATGAGCCGCACTCCCATTTCTTTTAACCGTTGAATCTGTTGCATCGTATCCCGCTTATTTCTTCCCAGCCTGTCTAATTCTGTGATAATCAAAATATCTCCCGGCCGCAGGACATCCTCCACTAAAACGGTATATCTCGGACGATTAAAATTCTTCCCTGTCTCCTGATCCGTAAAAATATTCGTAAGTGCCATCTCATGCTCGTTACAGTACCGCTCAATTTCCTGTATGCCACGATCAAGATGCTGCTCCTTTGTACTGGTGCGGTGATATCCATATATCTGCATCCACATTTCTCCTTTCCCTGTCCCAAAATATCCACACTTTTGTTGGCATATCTCAAAACTGTGTGTGTAACCTTTTTGAGATATAATCCCCCTTTCCGGAACGTACTTCTAAAATGTGTACATTTTGGGATATGTTTCTTTTCTATTTCTGTACGTACCAGAGCCGAAAAGTGCAACAAATATGACAAAAAACTCCCAGAGGATGTTACTCCCCTGAGAGTGATGTATAAAATATATCTTTACAATGTTTCCATGGAAACCAGTTCTTCCACTGAAATCCGACTCTGGCCGTGTCTTTCCGGATCAGCTCCAGTCTCATCCGAATATCCGATTACCAAAATATTGATTGGTTCCAAATTTTCCGGCAGATGAAATTTCTTTTTGATTACATCCGGTTTAAAATAGCAAACCCAAACACTACCTAATCCCAGTTCTGTTGCCTGAAGCATCATGTGATCTGTCAGTATAGCAGCATCAATATCTCCTGTCTGCTTTTTATCGAATGGTCTTGTCCATGCCCTGTTATGATCGGCACAAACGATAATTGCCAATGGTGCTCCGTAAATATTCGCTCCTTCTCCGATTTTTGCAAGACCTTCCTCACTCTGCACTACAAGCAAATGAACCGGCTGCTGATTTGCTGCTGTTGGTGCCACATGTGCCGCCTCAATAATTTTCTCTAATTTCTCTGGTTCTACTTTCTGTTCCATATAGCTCCGGACAGAATATCTCTTTTTTGCAATTTCAATAAAATCCATGGTTGTCAATCCTTCCTTTTTCTTTTATGATTACGATATATCGATCAACAATTTGATTGTATCACGATTGGATTGTCCTGCAAGACTGCACTTTCCGGAAAGATACTTTCCAAAATGATACTACCTGAAGGGAGACATGATCATGAAACAGACCACATCCTTTAACTGCCCTGTGGAAGCAACGCTTTCCCTGATTGGCGGAAAATACAAGCCTTTAATTCTCTGGCATCTCATTAACCACCCACTGCATTATATGGAATTACAGCGGCTGATTCCCAGTGCAACCCCGAAAATGCTTTCTCAGCAGCTTCGGGATCTGGAAAACTCTGGGATGCTTCGCAGAGAGGTCATTCCAGAAAAGCCACCGAGAACTCTTTACTCCTTAACTGCTTTTGGCGAAAGTATTATTCCTGTTTTGGAGTCGATGTGTGATTGGGGAAAGGGTTATCTGGATGGACTGGACGTACAGACTCCTTGTTGTTCAGGCAACTAAAGAATCACCCTTCTTTTCTCACGGTTTCAATATATTATCCGCCCGGCAGTTTCCCGCCGGGCTTATCCATTCTATTCCAATATTTGGAATCTCTGGATACACTGAAGCAATGTACTTACCAGTTCCTGATACAGATCTTCATCAAATCTGCCATTCACAATCGCATTCTTAATTAAAAGCGGCTTATATATCTCTAAAATCTTCAGTACCGCATCTGCATTTCCTTCTTTTGCCTTTAAAAGTAATCGTTCAAAATTCATTAGTTTTCACCTCCCATCACCTTGCGGATCTTCCGGATTGCATAATAATAAATACCCTTGCATCGCTCCTCTGATAACCCGTTTAGCCTGCTCATTTCCTCAAAAGTACGTTCTTCAAACACATGCTGGTAAATCAGCTTCCGTTCTTCATCCCGCAGCGTATGAAGCGCTTTCATCAGTCTTTCATCTGACATCTTATTCCATTCTGGATATTTCCCCTGTGCCTCCTGCAATAAAAGCTGCTCCCTCGTTTGGTTCTCCAGCAATTCTTCGATTACAATTCTTGCCTCCATCTGTCCAATATCCTCCAACAGTTCTTCTGCATCAGCCATCTGGATTTTCTTCTCCAGATAATCATGTCGTTTTCCACGGACAAACTGTATCAGATATGCTGTAAAGTGATTTTGTATCTTTGATCCTGTATATGTTTTTTTGTTCATTTGTTTTATCCTCCGAAATTTTTTATCACGTTCCAAAAAATTCCGAGGATGGCGGTGAGCGGCAACAAAACGTGACACTGCCTTCATTTTTTCGAAAAAAAGAAAGGCTGGACCACTCTATTCGTAGTCCAGCCGATACTTCTCTTTCTATGTAATTGTGTAGGATATGCGATGATAGTATCTCATATACTGCATATTCTAACTTCTCTCCGACACATTGTATGGATAAGATTTTTTTAACAGATTCAGTTCCTCTTTGGCTTTTATCTTATGCTGTCCATTCATGTCTGTCGTACTTACTTCCATGTTTCTCTATTTGTGCATGTGTTATCCTGCTTATCATAACGCACTTTAACGCATTTCGTATAGTGTTAATCTACGATAAAATATATGCATTAAGTGAGGTGATATAGATGGTGAAAAAATTATTGGGAGATGCAGTCAGGGAAGAACGTCTCCGCCGCAATCTTTCGCAAAACAGCCTTGCGGAACAGGCAAAGATTTCTTTACGGACTGTCTCTGATATTGAAAACTATATTGGCAATCCACAGTTGGAAACACTTTATGCCTTGGCAACTTACTTACATATTTCCATAGATGCTATATTTTCTAACCAGAAAACGAACCCGGATTCTACCATGCAGCAAATCATGGCAGAACTAAATTCCTGCCCGGAGGAGCAGAAACAGCTTGCCCTTTCTACACTGCGTGGACTTCTGGATGGATTCAAGAACCTAAGTTAAGGCTCTCCCGTATCCTTCATCATCTACACATTATACAAAGACAATCTGTGAGTAATCTATGAATAGTCTGTGAGTTTTCTGTCTATTCCCATTCTGATACAAAGAACAGGAGAGTACACTGCCATAAGCATGTGTATCTCTCCTGCTTTTTTATGCCCTGCGAAATGCACTGATAGCATCCACTACATTCTGTCTCATAGTCTGATCCATCCGCAGCGGTTCTTCTTCCATCAAATCAACTTCTGTGGGCATTTCTCTATTTATCTTAGAAACGTCCTGCCCTTCCAATACCTTTCTTACTTCTTCCCGGATGATTTGCTGCATCATTGGCCGGAGCATATCCGGTTCCATGCTTATACTGCCATTACCTGTCTCATCCGTTCTTCCCGTATATGCCAGAATTGCCGCAACGATCAGTTTTGCTTTTTTCTCTGTCGTATTCAGAAGTTCTGTCACATACACGTGATCTGGATCCGACTTATCAAAACCAATAGTGAATACAAACGGATTTTTCTTTCCCATAAAATCACACTCCAGCCTGTGTCATGCGATACAAAAGATCATATCCATCGGCATTTGCTTTCATATCCCGGATAAAGGTATGTTTTCCCAACCGGTCTGCCTGCTCCAGAAATCGTTCCAGAAGCACTGCTCCGCCGCCGATAAACACCGTATAAGTAGATTTTGTATCAATGCCCCGCTCTCGGATGCTGTTCAGAAGATCGGTAACAAAATTCTGAACCATGGTTTCTACTGCCTGTACAACAGCTTCCTCATAATACTGCGTTTTTCCCTTGATGATACTGTCGATATCTGCCTCCTCCAGAAGCATGTCATATTCACTGTTAATACTGGAAATGATATCGTTATACATGGTAATCACACCTTTTTCCAGAGAATCACAATAATCCATATCCGGTCTGCCACTTCTCATCAGAAGATAATCAGAAGTAAATCCGCCAATATCAATCCCTACGACTTTCGGAATCTCACGGATTTCCATCATCCTCGTCATCATGGCTGCATAATCCTGCGGAAACGCCATTACATTCTGTATACAGAGGTGATAGACTTTATCGTTGAAGCACAGTTCCTGCACCTTCCCGTCCCCTTTGAAATAGCGTTCATATCTCTCACAAAGCTCTGCAAAATGCTTCGGCGGAAGCCCAATCGGAAGTTCCACCTGAATGACATCCTCCGGCTGGATCTGGCTTTTCTGCTCCAGCTCCATTGCAATGGCAAATAAGGTCAGAATCCAGAATCGGTTCCGGCTGTCCTGCGTCTTGTCTCTCTGGTACGGAATCCGCTTCTCACTAAGGGTATAATACTTTCCCTGATATTTCAGATACTTCTCTCCCCTGGCAGGCTTTTTGTCCTGTTCTGTCAGTCCAGTGGTAAATACAAAATTACAGGTTTTCATGTTCCGGTTCCCGTGATCCACGGCTACTCTTAATTTTTTTATCATGCTACATTCACTCCTTTGTACTTGATACTTATTCTGTACGTAGGAGATACTTAAAGTGCAACTTTTTAAAAACTATTTCCATAATTTTTCTTCCTGTATACTTCCATATCGTTGATATCATTGGTAAAACACAGTATAATGAACATATTATCAAATATGAATTTGCGGAGGAAAAGATACTGTGAAAATTACAATAGAGGAACTGCAAGAATACTTATTCGACCATTATAAAAATGGTGGGATTGACCAAAGCCTGTTTATGAAACTCGTAGAAGAAATAGGTGAAGTGGCAGAAGTACTAAATAAAAAGGCAGGTAGAAAATCTGTTGGTCAAGAGGATTTACAAACCCAATTAGGTAACGAATTAGCCGATGTGGTACACTACACTATTGCGATTGCTGCATTAAATGGAATTGATATGAATGATATTATACTCTCTAAGGATAAGGATGCATCCATAAAGTATAATCACAGAATAAATTTAGAGCAGTTTGTAATGGAACGCAGAACGAAAGATAACGACTAACAGTTCCAGTTGTTCAGGATGAATGACAGAGCAAAAAAATATGAATTTGAAGAGGTAGTGATTATGAAAAGATTGATAGCAATGGTTCTTTGTCTTTTATTTGTTATATCTTTAGCTGGTTGTGGAAAAGGAAATACAAAAAATTTAGTTATTGATTATGGGACATCATCTATATACACAAAAGATGACATGGATGAAGCTATTGATGTTATAAAGAAACAATTTAGTTCTTTTGAGGGGTGTGAATTGCACAGCCTATCTTATACATCTGATGATGCGTGCAATAATGAGGATAATATTGCCTGGATGAATGAATTGGAGGAAGCAAATGACAATAAAGAGAGTTTCACACAATGTATTTCGTTTGATAGTAGTTTCAGGTCACCTAAAAATGGAGGTGGAGCGTGGAACGCTAATGAAGAATACACATGGTCATGGTGGTTGGCGCGTAGCGAAGGCGGAACGTGGAAATTAATGACTTGGGGATATTAACGGTCGGTTCCTAAGTAACAAATAACAGTTTGTCTAAGAAAAAAAGATACCAACCATTCTCAAAAATGCTTAGTATCTTTTTTCTTTTGTTCTGTCATTGTCCTATGCTGAAAGCTTTTCCACCAATTCCGGCAGGCACTTCTCAAATAATTCCCGATATCTTCGATACCCTTCATCCCGGAGTGGACCTTGCAGTGATGTCAGAGACCAAAGGAGAAGCTCTTCCTCTTCCACAGCATACGGAGAGGTATAGACAAATTTTTTCCCGTCAAAATGCGGTTTTGATAACTTCAGTATTTCCGTAATCTCTCCTTTTGTTTCCGCCTGCATAATCATTTCCACTTTCTTCCGATGGAACTCGCAGACGATGCTCTCCAGAAATCCCTGCTTCAGATAAAATTCCGCCCTTCTATAAAGTTTTACAAGAGCCTCCACTCTTTCATCAAATAACTTGTCCTTTTCACTGACTATCATCTGTGCCAGTGCGTTTGCATGTTCCATAACCAATGCTGTTCCCATTACATTTCCTCCCATAATAAAAGCTGGCATAAGAAATTTCTTCTCACACCAGCACGATTCTTTTATTCCTCTGTGATGATCTCACTGCTTAATTTTCCATGTACCAGATAGCGATAATTCCGTCTGGAATTGACACAGGTAGACAGCGTAACTATCCGATCCATTGCCGACAGCTCGGTGCCGGTATCATAATCCCTATAAGAAGACACCGTATCCAGAAACGTCTGAAAATCTTCCGCTTCCGGGAAATGATACCTATATCCCTCACTTCCGGTTCTTCCCGCATAGCAGGAAAAGATACGATACTTGAGGATCTTGTCCGGCAAATAGAGATAAAACTCCGGATGTTGTTCAAATAGCTCTTTGTCTTGGTACTTATCCAGAGTTCCGAACATGCTCCCGTTTTTCATATTATGCCCGTACACGATCGTATTCTGATCCGTAAAGTCCGGCTGATTATGGCAGTCCACAAAGATGCTCCCGTTGATATTGGATTCTCCCGAAAAAAGGTGATGAAGATAATATGCATTATCTTTCCCCTGTACCACCGGATAACTAATATCCAGTGCCGGAATCTGAATCCACGCTATGACATCCGGATTAACCGCTTTTAAACCTGCAAAATCAATTTCTAGATACCTATTCTTAGGTTCCTCCTTTTCTTTCTCAGACTCCGGTGATTCTTCTTCCTCTGGTTCCTGAACATATTCCTGCAGTTTCTCGTAACTTACGTCCCCTTTCTGATACTTCAGATAAGCACCAAAGAGTTTTCCTGCCGCTGCGAGAAAAACAAGCAACAGGCAGATAATGAGTCCTGCAAGAACCGTATTTCCTTTTTTTCTCATGATTGTTCTCCTTTCGGAAGAGCCGAAGTCTGTGCCCCGGTTCCTTCCTTCTGTTTGATGGCGGCTAAATAGTCATCAATCCCCTTGTGTTTCCCGTTCCACTCCCCGCTCTCGTCCATATCCCAGACCATCCGGTTCATCGGCAGGGAAAGCTCCCGGCAGATTTCATAGACCTTATTGCAGCCGTTCTGGATAATCCTCCGTTTCTCCGCCTTATGCTGGCAGATAACAGGGGAACGCTCAAAACAGACCGCACACTTACTGTCATGCTTATTGCAGGCTACTTTCATCTTCTTATCCATGTCATACGCCTCCAAAAGCTGTTTCATCCCATATCCTTTCATCCGCTCCAGCACCGGTTTCAGATTCCGGTACTGGTTCACTCCGGCAACGCACACAAAGGTAGCGCCGGACAGATAATGGGCTATGGTCCCTTTTAAGGCTCCTTCGGTCAGATAGACACGTTCTGCGGCAAGATCACCGATCACATGTACCGGACTTCCGGAGGAAACTCCCTGGTCATAATTGACACTGGACAGCCAGATATATTTTTTCGTGTCAGTCACATGATCTACCCGGATCTGAAAACCCTGGATGAACCCGTCCAAAGAAACTATGGGAATCAGGATTCCTGAGTTTTCTGCTTTGAAGTTAATCGTCCAGTTTCCGTCTGTATCCCGGTAGAATCCCGGCACGCCTTTCACCATATATCCTTCTTCTGCCAGCCTTTTGACCAGCTTCTTCATTCCAAACAGCGGGACACTCCGGTAACGCTGTGCTTCGATCTGTTCCGGTTTTAATCCTCGTCTTTGCAGATCCTCCTGATGCTTCCTGTTAAGCGTGAGCATGGACAGCATTCTCTGATACGTCCGGTGGATTTCCTCTATGGGTGCAAGCTCTGCCGTTGCCTTTTCTTCCTGTACCGGCGTTGCTTTGATATAATCCGTCCGGTATTCTCCTTTTCCTAATGCTTCCCGGATCTGCTGATTTGCTTCGGAGAGTGTAACATTGTGCAAATCCGCATAAAGCTTCAGCATCCCCCCGGACGCATCACAGCGGTTGCACCGGAATACATTCTTTTCCACATTGATATTCAGTTTTCCATGCGTCTCTCCACAAAACGGGCAGTCATAATAGTTTCCCCGCCGCTTTCTGAGATGCAGCACCTGCACCACATCCAGTATTCCATAATCAAACCCAGACATATCATAATACATCCCGGTCTCTTCCTCCTTTCCCCCGCAGAAAAAAGCTCTCTGCGGGGTTCTTCCTTAACCAGCCATCGGCATTGCTTTTTGTAAAATTACCTTTGCTGCCGCCGGAACCAGATTGTTCGGTCCGGAATATTGCTCGGCAAACCACTGGATCGTTGACGGGCTTTCAACTGCCACCTGTCCCATGGTCTTTCCGCCGTATTTTCCCTTTCCCGGAATCACAGTCCCGACTGCCATTTCATAGTTCATGTGTTTCATCAGTTCTTCTACCGGAAGGGACGTATCCAGATTCTGTAATGCTCCCTGCAGCATCTGTCCGGTCTTTGGCGGCGTAGAGGCAGCCGGAGCGGAACCGTAGCCAGGCATTTGTCCACTGCCATGGTAAATGGTGCTTCCCGCCGCCTGTGCCTGCTGATAGAACTGATTCATCATCTGCTGGCCTGCATATTCCGGCTGACCTGGCATCTCTCCATAAGTTGGCATAGGGGCATTTGGCATGACACCCGAATCCGGCATGGCTGCATTTTCCATGGCACCTGAATCCGGCATCTGTGGATTCTGATATGGAATTCCGGCATCTACCTGTGCAGGATCATTTTCCTCTCCCACATCCGCAAACTGCACACCATATCCGGCATCCGATAATGCCCTTCCTACGGCTGCTGTTTCTGCCATTTCCAGAAATTTGTCTCCAAACTTCGGGTCATCGCTCCGGAATTTCTGCGAAAAGGAATTGGCTACATAATTGTCTTCCTGATCACATTTATCCAGATAGATACGTGCTTCCACAACTGCCATGTTCTCTGTGAAAGTGATAATCCGGCTGATGATCTTTCCTGCCGGATTGACCAGACGAAACCATAGCTTCCGGTATTTCACATCCAGATAAAGCTGCTCCTCCTGCCCTTCTTCTCCAATCTTTCTTGCCAGTTCCATCGGATGGAAGCCATCCACACGGTTCAAAGCGGCAACTGCCTCTGATTTCTTATACAATAATTCTTTCATTCTCTGCTCCTTTCATTTAGAAAAGCAGACGTTCCCCTATATAAGAGTAATAGTCCGCTTATTTCAAAAATTGAAAAATATTTTTAAACAACAAGTTTTAACTGCTCCATTTCCGGTTTCTGTTCACTCTGATACTGATCGTAATACTGTACGATCCGCTCACTCAGAATGGTGTTCCTTGTCCCGCTGTCATCCGTATGGATTGCCTGACAGACTGCAGCCCATTCCCCTACCAGATAAACCTTGCTTTTCGCTCTGGTCACTCCGGTATAGAGAATATTGCGCTTCAGCATCATATAAAAGGCTTTTACCCAAGGGATGATGACAACCGGACATTCGGAACCCTGTGCCTTATGGATGGTTGTTGCGTTAGCATGTTCGATCATTTCCATCTGGTCAGCTTCATATTGCACCTGCCGCCCATCCGGGAATCCGATCACTGCCCTGGCATTTCCATCCTCATCCGTGATACAGTCCAGTATCCTGCCCAGATCGCCGTTACTCGCCATCTCGGTATTTTTATTCTGTAAAATCTTATCGCCAACCCGGAACACCTGACTGCCGATATGCAGTTCCTTCTTCCCTGCGATTGGCGGATTTACAAAATCCTCCAGAGATTTGTTCAATTCATCCACTCCGGCAGCACTGCGTTTCCGATACGGAGTCAGGATCTGTACCTGATCCATGCCGTTTTTTGCAATCTCGTCCAGATAAATCCTCCGGACAATCTCTGCCGCTTCATCTGCTCCTTTACAGGCAATGAACTGAAAATCCTCCCCAAAGCTCAGATTAGTCTTATTCTCCTGCATCAGTTTTGCATTATAAGGTATGCTGCTCAAAGCGCCCTGCCGGTAAACCAGATCCAGTACCGTGACCGGAATCAGCCCGCAGGCAATCAGTTGCCGGAACACATCCCCGGCTCCTACGGATGGAAGCTGGTTCTTATCCCCGACTAAAAGGACTCTGGCATGTCTGCTAACCCGCCGGAAAAATTCATAGGCAAGATGCATGTCCACCATGGACACCTCATCTACATTTAGAAATCCGGCAGACAGGTACTCAAAATCCGGTTCAAAATCCGTATCATCTCCCAAAAGCCCCAGGGCCAGATGCATCGTGGATGCATTTTCACAGCCGGTACTCTCCACCATACGTCTTGCCGCACGTCCGGTCGGAGCCATAAGCTGTACCTCTGACCTGCATAACGCCTGATGGATATAGAGAATCACCTTGAGAACCGTTGTCTTTCCGGTTCCGGGACCTCCGGTAATAATACTGATGGGATGTGCAAACACCATCCGCACTGCCTGTTTCTGTGTTTCTGACAGCGTGATCCCCAGTGTCTTCTGTGCCTTTTCCAGCTCCGGTTCAATGGACAGCAAAACCGGCTTCTCCAAAAGCCGTCTGGCTATCATGGAAGCGGTCTGTGTTTCTTCTTCATACTGCCGGATAGAATAGATCCGTTCTTCCTCCACAACAATGCTTTTTTGCAGCACCAGCCGGTAAAGCACCTGACTGACATCCTGCTCCGATACTGCCATGACCTGCAGATCCCGGTTCAGCATTTCCAGTGCTTCCCTGATAACCTCCTGACGCTGCTTAAACAGATGTCCTTCTTTCATTGCCTGATTCATGATATGTCCGATGCACCCGGATATCCGCATGGGATCATTGAGTGCACAGCAGCACTGTCTTCCGATCGCATCCACAGCCAGAAACCCGAAGCCTTTGACTGCACTCAGCATGTAAGGGCGGTGCCGGATAATATCCACCGATTCATTTCCGAATTTCTTCAGAATCATATTCACTTTTTTGGGTGTTACCTTAAAAGGCGCCAGAAACGTCATCAGTTCCCGGAACACCTGGTTTTTTCCATAGGACTCCACAATAGCAGCCAGCTTCTTCTCGGAAATTCCACGGATCTTCAAGAGTTCCTGCGGGTTGTTTTCCATGATTTCCAGTGTCTGAAGCCCAAACTTCCGGAAAATAGTATCTGCCATCTTGGGACCGATACCTTTGATTGCACCGGAAGAAAGGTATCCTAAGATACCCTCCTTTGTCCGTGGTACAACCTCCATGAAATTTTCCACCTGATACTGAGTTCCATGCTCTCCGCTCTCCCATCTGCCTTCCATCTCAAGCTCAATCTCGTCTGTAAGCGGAAGACCGAATCCAATCGCTGAGAAGCCGATGATATTCCGGGATGCCAGATATTTGTCTCTGGCTGACAGGGGGACAGACGTATCCTGTGTGGTGAATATGGCAATCGTATACCCATTCTCCTCATTCTGGAAAATCTTATGTTTAAATCTGCACCTCATTGTTTATATCCCTCCAGCTTTTTATCCGCATCCGTTCATTTGGTTTTCTCATTACGCCGCCTCCTTCTTAATTCGGAAAGTACGGCTCTCCGTTGTTTTTGTATATTCCTCATAGATATCCGGATGCTGGTTTTTCAGCTTCTCCATCTGGTCTTTCCCAACCGAAGTACGTCTGGTCGGATTATAGGTAATACGGTAACGGTTCGTACCGTCCTCCAGCACTGCCTTGCAGCCCTGCCCCAGCTGTTCCACAAAAGGAACACTGATTGCCCGCTGTTCTGCTTCGATTTCCTTTTTCCGTTTTTCCAACTGTGACTTTTCCTCCGAAAGGGTAAGATACTTCTCAAGATTTTTTGATTCCAGACCGGAAAGCACAATTTCCGGAATAGATTTGTCTGCAAAACCACCATAATTACGGATATTTGCCAGAACCAGATCGGAATTCCCGTTATGCGGCGGTACTACATTTTTCAATACATGTTCCTGCCAGAAATACGTTTCCTGATCAATGATGTCTTCTTCCTCAATCAGATCACGCTCAATGGTGCGATACACAAACTCATTCTCGTTATTTCCATACAGGCATGCGATAAAGGCTTTCTGCATATTCATCACAGACAGATAATGCCTTACCTGCAGCACATAATGAGCTGGAATACCCTCATCAGCCCACTTATCTTTCGCATTATAATTGCAGGTTTTACATTCCAGAATCGCAAATGTCCCATCCGGCATACGAACAAAAAAATCCACATCTGCAAGCATGAACGGATATAATGGATGCCGGAACATGACACGTACCGGAAATACTTCCAGTCCGGTCTTTTTGGAAAAGATTTCTGCCACCAGATCTTCCAGCCGGTGTCCGACTTCCTTGGCAACCCAGTTGCTTTCCTCTTCCTCCTGAATGACCGGCTGCACACCTGTTTTGTTGTAAAACAGATCCCGGATAGTGGCAAATGGAGAGATCCCCATGATTGCCGCTACATCACTGCCGCCGATTCCTTTTTTGCGGTATTCCAACCAGTCTTCTCTTGACAGGTTACTGATATCCACAACCTTTTCCGGTGTATACTCTGCTTTGTTATTCATTCCAATTCCTCCTAACATTTGACTGCTCCATAAACGTCATATTTTTTCCAGTCTTTTATAAGCGCCTTCGTAATATCCTCCTCCAGCTTCAGGATGCCCTGTCCGGACATTCCTTCACAGGCTGCAAAAAAGGAGGCTTCATTCATGGCATAATAAAGATCATGTGCCGTACAGGCACCTTCCCCGTTCTGGGATACAAATAGCTCCACCACCTCATTCCGGATCTTCTGTTTAATGCCAAGTTCCTTCATCAGCAGCTTCAGGCAGTTCACCGGATTACGGATCTCAATGTCCATAAGCTGAGTAAGATTCTTCATCGCATCCACATAGCGGGCGCATACCTGCTCCAGATTTTTCCGGAAGTCCAGAATCGTTGCCCCTTTATCGTGAGCCAGCTTGATTGGACTTCCCAGACTGATAACGCCGTTTGGTCCGTCTGTCAAAAGCATCGGATACAGATTTGCACCGCTCGCTGCCACGTCAGATGTGGTAAAACGAAGTGCCGGTGACAGGATCTTCTCATCCATTCCGTGTGCATCCAGTGCTTTTCGGTAAGTATCCAGAAGTTCCTGACTTCCTCCGAGCTTCCACATGGCAGATACAATGGAATGGTCATAGATACCAGAGCCCTCCATGTAAACACTGCCTTTGAAATTCAGATTCAGATATTCGCAGGTTGTCTCAAACATGGCTTTCATATCAAGGATGCAATAATCATGTTTATCCCCGCCATGTACTGCGGAAACCTTTCCGTCCGCAATCTTAATCAGGGCATCCCCTTTTGCAACCCGCAGGCAGTAATTGACTACCTTCGCATATGTTGCCTTATCCAGCTTGCGAAGCCCGTCTCCATTGACACCTGCGCGGCTTAAAATGGTGCGGATGGCACAGTCACGTACCGGATAGGATTCTCCTCTCATTTTCAGTACAAGCTGCGTATTCTTCTCTGTATCCTCCAAAATTTCTTCCATGGATGCATCTGCCGCATCCAGATTTTGAGCCTCCTTTTCCAGTGGTGCCAGCCGTAACGTATTCGTTGGCTTTCTGATCCATTTGGCATTTCTTCCTCTCTCTGCCAGAAACTCCAGCAGATCTTTTACTTCTGCAAAGGATCTCTCAAATCCATCTGCATACACTCTTGCTTCATTCATGTTCTTATTCCACCTTTCTTAAAATAATATTTATCCATCAACAGCCGAAGCTGGTTGTGGCATGCAACTATGCCGAAACCTAAATGTAAGCACAAAAAAAGAATGAAAAGAGAGTCTTTTCTCTGTTCATTCTTAAAAGTCTGGTTTCTTCCTGAAAAAACAAAAGTGCCACGCAGCCAAAAAAGGCATACCGTGACACTCACTACAAACATAAACTACTTATGCCAGGAATCAGCTCCTGCTGTTTCCTGTAAGTTTGGAGATTCTTATGAATCCCGAAACTCCCCAAAAAGGGTGTGCATAAAATAAACTATATCAGTATACTAGCACAAGATATTCCTCATGTCAATTCAGGCTTATACTATATATGGTGTTTATATTTGTTCAAAATACTACATCTATTTTTCTACTACGAATTCAATCTTCTCTTTCAGATACTCCCGGCAGCCAAACCGAACCGTTCCACACTGCTTTGACTCCTCTTTCGCCTTTTCATTACAGCAGTCCAAGTAGGGACAATCGTTACATTGATTCCGCAGTGCTTCCTTCGCCCATTCAATTTCCTGCTCATTTCCTATAATCCGCACAGACATCCACTTCCTTTGCTATCATCATACCCCAAAATCCATTTTCTATCATCCATAATTTCTTTTTTTGTATCATTTTAGTAAATTACGGTTATATTACGGAATAATCACTATATTTCAAATATATCTCTATTTTATTCCGTAATTTGCTGTAAGTAAATAGTTTAAAATGTGGAAGAGAGGTGTAAATGTATGGATAAAAACTTTATTGGAGAACGCATCAGCGAACTGCGTTTAAAGAAAAATGTATCTGAATATCAGATGAGTCTGGATCTTGGCAAAAATAAAAGCTACATCCAGTCCCTCACTTCCGGACGTTCTCTGCCTACCATGCAGAGCTTTCTGGATATCTGTGACTATCTGGAAGTCACTCCTCAACAGTTCTTCGATTCAGAGCTGCACAATCTTCCTCTGATTGACAAAGCAACTGATCTGATGAAACAACTCGATGACGAGGATATGCTTGCGCTCATTTCCATGCTGAATCGTCTGGCTCTAAAACGCAAATAGATTTCCGTAGCTGCCAAATCAAGGCAGCTTTTATTTTTATCATTTTTTCTCAAAATTTTTCAATCTTAAAGAAAAGTCCCCTATTCCTTAATTGAATGGGTAATATATCCATTCGCCGTACCTTGAAAACAAAAGAAATCTTTCGGGAGATTGATATAGGTGACTGCAGATAGTTTGCATCTTCGCACGCCTGCAGCTTAATAGTTACAAAGTAACACCGTTTTACGTGGCCGGAACGGGCATAGGAACTGGCTTCTGAAAGAATAACATAGACTTTTGGGATTTTAGCTTATAGCGCTTTTATTAGAGAACTTTTACTCAAAATTTGATATAATAATAGACAGGTATCAAGTTGATTCCCTGTCTGTGGAAAGGAGATTCATGATAACTGTAACAAAAAGGGATTTGATTGAATTAGGCTACGGTCCTTCCTTTGCTGCTGATATTATAAAAAAAGCAAAGGAACTTATGGTAGAAAAGGGGCATACCTATTATCAATCCAGAAAATTAGACAGGGTTCCAAAAGAAGCCGTTGAAGAATTATTAGGGATTACTTTGCCCGATAAGCAAGAATGATCGTGCTTTTTGCATTTTAGTAAGGAGTGAAATCATGGCAAAAGATCCAATTAAAAAAGCAGAAAACGGCACTTATTATTTTCGAGCCAATCTCGGATATCATCCTGTAACCGGAAAACAGATTCAAAAATACCGCAGCGGATTCTCAACAAAAAAAGAAGCCCGTGCCGAGTATTCCAAATTGATTCTTGCATCAACGGAAGAATTAGCTGATAAGAAGGAAGACATTACCTTCAAAAAGTTTATTGAAGAAATCTATCTTCCGTGGTACAAAACTCAGGTGAAAGAAAGTACCTACAAGAATCGTTACTCGACCATTCAAAAACACTTTGCCTATTTCTACAAGAAGAAAGTGTCCGAAATAGAAGCGATAAATGTACAGACCTGGCAGCTCAAGTTGGCAAAACAATTCAGTCCAAACTATGTACGCATTGTTCAGGGAATGTTATGTTTAGCTTTTGACCGGGCGATTATCCTCGGACTTGCAAAGAAGAATCCTGCCCGCATGATCGGCAATATCAAATCTAAAAAAGTAAAGATCGACTTCTGGACTTTGGAGGAGTTTCAGAAGGTAATATCCCTGCTGTACAAAGGTGACTACTACGAGCACTATCTCTTCATCTCGTTCTGGCTTTTATTTATGACTGGAATGCGTATTGGAGAGGCTGCCGCCTTACAGTGGGATGATATTGATTTTGAAACAGGTATGCTGATTATTAGTAAAACACTGTACTATAAAACAATGAATGACTACAAATTCGTTGAACCTAAGACGCAGGCAAGCAACCGTACCATTTATATTGATGCTGATACCATCAAGGAATTACAAGAATGGAAGGCGGTTCAGGCAAAGGTTTTACCAAATTGTGGATTCGTCCTGAGTTATAACAGTACACCCACCAGCAAAACAACACTTCCAAGAGCATTGGAGAAATTGGCAAATTTAGCTGGTGTTCACAGAATCAAAATTCATGCCCTGAGACATTCGCATGCTTCCCTGCTTATCAGCATGGGCGAAAATCCACTGCTGATTAAAGAGCGTCTTGGACATGAAAAAATACAGACGACACTAGGAACTTATGGTCATCTGTATCCAAACACCAATATTGAGATTGCAAAGAAGCTGACCGGGGTTCTCAGCTACCAGTCAGCTTCTCAAAGTATTGCTAATTATACCAGTAATCAGCATACTGCAATGTATCACAAAGAAATATAAAAATGCAATGATAATGCAATTTCAAACACCCAAAGCCGCAAAGCCCCGTGGTTACGGGCTTTGTAGCCCAGCGTCAACTATTCAAACTCAATCGTTCCCGGTGGTTTGCTAGTCAGATCGTAGAATACGCGGTTAACTCCCTTAACTTCGTTAATAACACGATTCATAACCCTGTTCAGTACCTCATACGGAATCTCAGCGGACTCTGCGGTCATGAAGTCGATGGTCTTGACTGCGCGGAGTGCAACTGCATAATCGTAGGTTCTGAAGTCGCCCATGACACCTACGCTTCGCATGTTGGTGAGGGCTGCAAAGTACTGGTTTGGCATCCAGGATGGGTCTTCTCCGTGTTCTTTCTTGTAGTCGGCGGCTGCTTTGTCGACTTCTTCACGGTAGATGTAGTCTGCGTCCTGAACGATGCGTACTTTCTCTTCGGTTACTTCTCCGATGATACGGATTCCAAGACCCGGGCCCGGGAATGGCTGACGGAATACCAGTCTTTCCGGAATTCCAAGCTCCAGTCCGGCTTTGCGGACTTCGTCTTTGAAGAGGTCACGGAGCGGTTCGATGATTTCTTTGAAATCTACGAAATCCGGAAGACCGCCTACGTTGTGGTGAGATTTGATCACTGCGGATTCTCCGCCAAGACCGCTCTCTACAACGTCAGGATAGATGGTTCCCTGTGCGAGGAAATCAACTGCTCCGATCTTCTTTGCTTCTTCTTCGAAAATACGGATGAACTCTTCACCGATGATCTTACGTTTTGCTTCAGGCTCTGTAACGCCTGCAAGCTTGTCATAGTATCTCTGCTGTGCATTAACACGAATAAAGTTCAGGTCGAACTGACCGTTTGGTCCGAATACGCCCTCTACTTCATCGCCTTCGTCTTTACGAAGAAGGCCGTGGTCCACGAATACGCAGGTAAGCTGCTTGCCGATCGCTCTGGAAAGGAGTCCTGCTGCAACGGAAGAGTCAACTCCACCGGACAGTGCGAGGAGCACTTTGCCGTCGCCGACTTTTTCGCGGATCTCTTTGATGGTGTTTTCAACGAAAGCATCCATCTTCCAGTCTCCGGCACATCCACAGACACCAAGTACGAAGTTGGACAGCATGGTCTTGCCTTCTACGGTGTGAAGTACTTCCGGATGATACTGGATCGCATACAGTTTCTGATCTGCATTCTCAGCAACAGCCACCGGACAGTCTGCTGTATGTGCAGCGATCTCAAATCCCGGTGCCGGTTTGGAAATGTAGTCTGTATGGCTCATCCATACGATTGTTTTATTGGATACATTTTCGAAAATTTTGGAATCTGTCTTATCAACAAGAAGTTCTGTCTTACCATATTCGCTGACATCGGCTTTTTCAACTTTGCCGCCAAGGACATGCATCATAAGCTGTGCGCCATAGCAAAGTCCCAGTACCGGAACGCCGAGTTCAAACAGTTCTTTCTGGTAAGTCGGTGAATCTGCTTCGTAGCAGCTGTTCGGACCGCCGGTAAGGATAATTCCTTTAGGATTCATCGCTTTGATCTTCTCAAGATCGGTCTTGTAAGAATAGATTTCGCAGTATACGTTACATTCTCTGACACGTCGCGCAACCAGCTGATTGTACTGACCGCCAAAATCAATGACAATAACTAATTCTTTTTTCAAGGCTTGCCTCCTGTTTCCTGTATAATCTCTCTTTTGAATCTGATTCTCATTATAAATGAGTAAATCTACTTTTACAACGGCTAATTGCTCGCTGGAATGAATTTTTTTATTTTTCCAAAAGAAAATTTATTTCTTCTTTAGAAAAGCATCACTCTTTCTTCAATCTCTCATCACAAATTCATCACAGATTCCCGGTATAGTAATAAGCAAATAAAGCGAATGCTTTTTTACATATATTTTTCTTTTTCATACTCGCCGGGCACAGACGCCCGGCCCTCCTTCTTTTTGGAGCTTTTTTGCATTCTCTCTGTTCTCTTATTTCCAGAGATAATTTTTTCCTTCCTGATATAAAGTATTCATTGCCAGACGAACACCCACTTTCTCTGTCATAGGATCTTCAATTCCGATAGAAAGACGATATCCCTTTTTCAGAAGGCTGTTCAGTTTCTCTGTCTTCAGTGTGGTTGAGGTTGATGTTTCTTCTTCCGGAAGCACAGACGACATTTTTATTTCGATATTTTTCTTTTCGACAAGTTTTCCCTTCTCATCTTCAATATAAATATATGCCGGCCAGTCTTTATATAGTGGTGCCACTCCTGAATTTTCCCAGATAAGCTTCAGACTGCTGCTGTTTCGGGTGCTTTTTAGTTCTGACTTTGAAATCCACAGACGATACCCCATGTTTTTGAGGACTTCTTTGTATCCTTCTGCATAATCCTCATCCGGGATCTTCGGGCCCAGAAAGGTTGTATGTGCTTCACGGATCATTTCCACAGTCTCTGACAGATCTGTGTCCATCATCTCCTCCATCGAGAAAGAACTTGTAAATTCTCCGCCGGATGGTGCGGTTTTCCAGAAATCCTTCATGGACACCATTGCATTTTTTTCACCTGTCTGATCATACTCACCGCCATTGCTAATCCAGTCAAGCCAGCTCTGGGTTCCCTGTGGATGTCCGGTCATATCATTATATAACCCAAATCCATGTTTTTTTGCAGCAGCAAATGGTCTCCGCATGAGAATCATGGCATCCGGAAAGGCCTCCATCCATGGGAGAATATATTGTTCTCTTACCTCTTCTCCCGGAATCCTCTGAATTCCCTCGCTGTAGTTTACATGCCACTCTCCCCAGTGTCCAAGGCTTCCAAGCTCAATATAACTGATCAGCCCATCCTGCCCCAGGTGCTCTCCAAGTGCCTTTACTGCCTGCTCATGACAGGAAATGATCGTCGGATTGTTATAATCTGGAGCAAAGCCTTTCCCATATCCTCCGGCATACCATTGACCGGCTTTTCCACTTTTTTCGTACAGCCATTCCGGTATGTCCATATGCTCTTCCTGTCCCGGAATATCACAGACGAATCTCAATACCAGATGCTTCCCCTCGCTTTTCCATCGTGCGAGCTGATTTTTTTTCTCGATGGCCTCCCAGTCATAAACACCCTCCTCCGGTTCCAGTTCTGCCCAGGTAATGTCCATATACAAAAGAGAAATGTCTTCCGAAACTTTATCATACCAGGCATTTCTCGCATATCCCATAAGCGGATTCCTGAAAGCCACCTGGCTTTCCTTATATTCTTTTACTGTCTTTTGTCTGCTAAGCCAGAACATTTCCACTCCTGCTGCCAATACCACTGTCAGAATCACGCTCAGACACAGTATTGCTCTTTTTTTAATCATCCTGTTCTCCATTATACTTATTATACGTCTCCCAGCGGCTTCAAAGATCCTGCCTTCGGATATCTGTATCCATCTCAGTTTATAATATTTTACCCTGAGCAGATGCTTATTGCAAGAACAACGTTACTGTTCACGGTAACAGAATAACGCAGCTTTCCCTCTTTTTTGGAGTTATTTTCTTGTATGAGATTTTGCCGGATGTTATAATTCTTTCTGTATAGAACTGTACTTTTCAGAAAGGATTTTTTTATGTTCAAATGTCAAGAAGGCTATGCCCTTCGTAAAATAAAAGGTGTCAGTTACATTCTCCCTTTCGGACAGCAGATTGCCGACCAGCGTAAAGGAACCATCCTGAACGAAACCAGTGCTTTTCTGTGGAATGTGATCCAGCATAATGAAGGTGCTGACCTGGAAATGCTGACCGAAATGCTTGCACGCAGATATGGACTTGCGGAGGAGGATTTTCCCATGCTCCGCGAGGACATTCTTGATTTTCTGCGGCAGCTGCAGTCCATGGGAATGCTGACCGAAACTCTTCGTCTTCAGTCGGAAGAAGTCTCCTTATGCATCCTGATCGCAGGGCTTCGCCTTCACTTCCATGGCGCTTCGCAGCTTTTCTCCGGATACTTCGATAAGTTCCGCGAAATGAATCCTGCGAAAGATGCAGACCAGGAAATTGAGTTTTTTACAACTCCGCCAGCCAGCAAATCTTATGGAAAAGTCCTCCTTCGCAATTCAGATATGACAATTTTAGAAAACCCTGACCGCTATGTGATTCTTTTCCCGCAGATGTCAAACATTCATCAGGTACATATGAGTCTGGACGGAAGTTACGTGAGATTCTACTGTACTCCGGAAACCTCTGAATCAGCACAGGAAAATATTTTTCATGCGATCCGGCTCTTTTTCCTGTTTGCTGCACAAAAGCACGGGAAATTTGCCATTCATTCTGCATCGATTCTTTATAAAGAAAAAGCATGGCTGTTCTCCGGACATTCCGGTATGGGTAAATCAACACACACCAAAATGTGGCATGATCTTCTGCAGACTCCATATCTGAACGGTGATCTCAATCTCCTTGGCATGGAAAACAGCAAAATTATCGTCTACGGGATTCCATGGTGCGGAACTTCCGGGATTTATACGACCACTGATCATGAGCTTGGCGGTATCGTCCTTCTCGGACGCGATCCGGAGAAAGATTTTCTTCAGGAGCTGTCTCCTTCAGAAAAAGTCATCCGGATTATGCAGCGCATGATCTCCCCTTCCTGGAAAGAACGCTTCTTCTCCATGAACCTTGACTTTGCGGAAAAAATTGCCGGACAGGTGCCGATTCTGCATCTGCTCTGCACCAGAAATCCATCTGCTGTTTATACAGTTCAGAGGAAAATAGATGCTCTGGAGGAACCACAATGAGAGAGAAACTCCAGCTTATCATGAAACATCTCAGACAGGGAAGCCTCCAGAAAATGTGGAAACAAACCATATGGATCTACCAGTATGGCAGACGTTACTGGAAATCTATGATTCTCTATACACTGCTGGGTGTTATGGGATCCTGTGTTTCACTTGCTTCCAGCCTGATCTCCAAAGATCTTGTCGATATCATCACAGGTCATCAGACCGGACGTCTGCTGTCCACCTTTGCAGCAATGATCGGCTTTGCGATTGCAAATCTTCTGGTCTCACAGGCATCCGGTTATGCTTCGACCTTTATCAGTCTTAAGGTTGACTCCGAGATCAAGAACGATATTTTTGCAAAAATGCTCGTCACGGACTGGGAATCTCTGACGGAATATCACACCGGTGACCTTGTTACCCGCTGGAGCTCGGATGCTTCCAATATTTCCAGCGGTATTCTGAACTGGGTACCAAACCTGATCATCTATACCTTCCGGTTCATCAGTGCTCTTGCGGTTGTTCTGTATTACGATCCGACCTTTGCCCTGTTTGCACTTCTCGGTATCCCGTTCAGTGCCCTGATGTCGCGTCCGCTGCTGCGCAGAATGCGGAACAACAACCAGAAAAGTGCTGCCATGAATGCCAAAATGTATGGTTTCAATCAGGAGGCTTTCTCCAATATCCAGACGATCAAGGCATTTGATCTGATCCATTTTTATACGGACCGGCTCAAAACGCTCCAGAAGGACTATATCAGCATGCGTCTGGAATTCCAACGAATGTCGATCCTGACCTCTGTCCTGATGTCGATCGTTGGTTTTATCGTATCCTACAGTCCAATGTTGTCCGTTGGATTCTGATGGTATCCAAGATTTATAACTAATCCTGAATTATTCACGGCAAAGCCGTGATCGTGGCTGAAAGCCACATAGTTACTGTATTTTAATTGCATATTGCTTTTCACTTGTTAAGTGAATAAAAAAAGAGCATCCATTTGTGGTAAAATTAAGGTGTTCAAAGTCTTAACAATCCCAAAC
>NZ_QULA01000012.1:0-1047 GCF_003481595.1 Blautia sp. OM07-19 | reverse complement strand
TGTTCAAAGTCTTAACAATCCCAAACAAAGGAGCCCTTTATGAGTATTGTAAACACCTTTTCACTTCAAAGCAATAGGCAAATTAAAATAAATTTTGATGGAGGCGACTTGTCCTCCGATGCAGGCTTACTCCTCATCAAAGAGTTCATAAGCAAACTTGGCATTGAACGGCTTTTAAACCGTTCATTTAAGACCAATGATTCTGCAGTGTTTCGATATCATACGGACAGGGATAACCTTCTCCAGATGATATATATGATCATGGCCGGTTACTTCGAAGATGATGCTTCGGATGAACTGACCAAGGATCCTGTTTTTAAAGCTGTACTTGAAAAATCCGCATTAGCATCTCAGCCAACAGTATCAAGATTCTTTAACCGCATGGATGAAGACACTTTAAAACAGTTCCAGGAAATCAGCCAGATACTTAGAAAAAGGATCTACAGCATCCAGATGCCTCAGGCAGTGATCCTGGATCTGGATTCCACGCTCCTCGCAGCATACGGCAAACAGGAAGGCAGGGCATTTAACTTCCATTATCGGAGTAATGGCTACCATCCGCTCGTTTGTTATGACGGAATCACTGGTGATCTGATAAAAATCCAACTCCGTGATGGAGCAGCTTATTCCTGTACCGGTGTAACCGATTTCCTGCAGCCGATTCTCGACGAGTACCTGAATGATTATCCAACCATCCATCTCCTGCTTCGCGGCGATAGTGGTTTTGCAACTCCTGATCTCTATAAGCAGTGTGAGGAAAACGGAACAAGCTATGTTATCCGGCTGATGGAAAACTTCATCAAAGAAAGCAAATCCGGTTTTGATTTTTCTGCGGTGAGCAGTCACAACAGAATTGTAAATGCAAACAGAGTCCAGGTACATGCTCTTGCCTATAACATATTTAATTGGTTTAGATGATTGGTATTATCAGCAAAAATGCGGAAACAACGCATTGATACCGTCCGTTTAAAACTGCTGAAGATTGCTACAAAAGTAGTTCACTCAGCAAGATATATCACATTCAAGCTGTGTAGCAGCTGCCCATAT
>NZ_QULA01000011.1:0-100120 GCF_003481595.1 Blautia sp. OM07-19 | reverse complement strand
GGAACCGCATGTCCGGTGGTGTGAGAGGTCGGCGGCAAAAGCCGTCTCCTACTCGATCACGGGCAGTATGGAAGCAGAACGAGGAAAGCCTCGCTGACTGTGTGGAAAGATGTAGTAAATCGTTTATATGGTGGAAAATTGTCTCTTGATGGAGAACTCTTTGATTCTGAATGCATGAATATTGCTGGGACAATAGTGCTGTCGTTCGGAAGTTCCGGTACGCTTATAGCGATAGCAGAGGGAATTCTGGCAGCAGAAGGTATGTATATGGGAAATATTGATGCACAGTTTGGCACGGAAATGAAAAAATCAACAAAAACATTTCAGATGAAGTATGGGCTTGATCCAGACGGAGAGGTTGGAAAAGAGACCTGGACGGCTTTGTTTGGCATTATGGGGAATAAAACGGACTGAACTGAAATTTTCTCATTTTTGTGAAAAGTGCCAGTTATGAAAAAAAACTTGCAAATAAGAACTAATGTTCGTATAATTGCATTAAGAGCTATCAGACGAAGGAGGTGCTTTTTTTATGAAGTGTGTGTTTGACAGTAAGCGTATAGAAATGGGGAATCGCATACGTACATTGCGGAAGAGAAGAGTGGGAAGTCAGTCAGAATTTGCGGAGAAACTGGATGTATCTGTTATCACAATATCCCGGATAGAGAATGGCATGACAAAGATTGATGCAGAACTTCTAATCAAGATGTCAGAGGTTCTGCAGGTACCGGTGAATATCATCCTTGGAATTGGGCAGCAGGAATATTTTGTATAAATACAGTTTGGGTCAATAGATATTGATTGGGAGCACAAAAGATGGAAATTCTGGTAAGCGTAGGAATGATTATATTTGCCATTGCTTTTTTTATGTATATTTTTTGGCATCAGCAATATTGTTTTGTGATGCCCCGGTTTCATTGATAGGTGCACTTTTTTCATTCTTTTGTTTGTGTCCGATTGGAAGACACAAAATACATATTGGCAGAGAAATGAAGTATCGATGGGCAGATTGTATAAGTGAAGTAAATCCTCTTTATGTGGCTGGATTTTTCAGGAAAAACGCATCAGATAAGAATATGTTATCGAACCTCAAAGGAAAATTTTACTGTGAAACTGCGTTATGTGGGATTTGGGCAATAGCGTTTATATGCAAAATATGCACGATGTATATGAATGCAAATATCTGGAAAATATGTGACTATATATTTGGAGGCTGTTTTGTAGTTGTAGAAGTGGTTTGGTGTTATTATGATCTGTACTATAAATGGTATTACAATGAGGCTTTTCGTTACACAGAGGGACCGGATCATATATGGAAACCTTTCAGCAATATAGCGGAATATTCCAGAAATCCTCAATTTGCAAGTCCATATTATTATTATTATTATCGTGTGCCGTTTGAAGAGATTAAGAACAAAATAGAGCAAGAATGTACTTCGCAGCAATATATTTTTGCAGGAGCATATAGCAAAAAGGAAGTGCACTCTATAATTTACTGGAAGAAAACGGAGAAGTCTGTTGAGATTTTACAGTTGGGGCAGATGCAGAAATATTCCGAAGAAAACATGCAGATATTAAATGAATTTTTTGCACATTTCTGGAAACAGGAACTGAGTGCGGAAAAACAAAAAGTAAAAGTTATTGCAATCTTGTGCATAGAAAATGCAAACCGGGAACTGAGGAGGCATTTATTAAGCCTATGCTACGTTGATCAAAAAGATGGAGAACAGGGAAGATACAGACTTCCAGTAGTTATCCTGCATCAGGAAGAACCGCAGGTTCAGATTTTACCGTTATATTCAAAGTGGCGTGGTAAGAAAGAATATGATGAAATGAAAGAAGAAGTCAGTTCTATCCTGGGATTGAGTACTACAAGGGAAGAAGAATGAGCATAAATCGGAGGCGACTTTTTGCTGCCTCTGATTTTTCTATATTTGCCCAAAGAAAACACTTGTTCGAAAAATGGAAGTGTAGTATACTTAATAAAGAATGGATAAGGAGAATGTATGAAACAGTTAGAAAAGGCCAGGAAATACGAAGAACTGTATAAGGAATTGTTTGACAGGAACAGTAAGGTAACCACGATTTGTCTGCTGTTGTGTGGTGCTTTTTGGGTGTTAAAACTCTACGTGTTGAGTGAACAGTGTCTTATATTGTTTTTCTTTTCTGGCGGACTGTATGGGGTGAGGCGAATTCATCGAGAGCATGTTCAACTGGGCGAATATTATTTGCCAGATCAGCTAAGAACATCATCTATCTGTAACAAAGTACTGTATAAAGGTAATGTAATTCCTGTTAGCAGGGCAAATGTAATTGATGTCTGGATATTGGTATGCTGTTTGGGGGCGGCGACGCTTTTGTTATGGATTGAATGCATCTTCAGTAAAGATATTGAAGGCACTCCGGCACTTATAATGTTTTATGGCATTGTGCCTGTTATATGTCTGGAATATATTTCTGGGTTTCGTACAGTGCATAGAAGGCTCAAACGTCTGACATGGAAAAATTTTCGATATCATATAGGTTGGTGTAACATCGGTGAAAAACTGCCGAAACAATATAAACTGGGAAATTGTGAGATAACAAAGGAAAACAGGATTTTTTTCAGGACATACTATACTGTAAAGACAACCAAAACTAATAACATCTATAAGAAAGTCATGTATTGTGGAAAAGAAGAAATAAATATAGGGTCTACATACGTTCTGTACGAAATCTGTGGTGTCCGATATATACAATAGCAAATCCATAAATCGAGGGAAAAATATAGTCGAACTGGAATTCTCGGGCATTGAGTATCTGAAATTGTTTCCGTATGATGAAGAATATACCTGTGAAATCCTTGGAGTAACTCTGATATTGGAGGACGGCAAAATATTCTGGTGTGACTGTGATGGCATATCAAAAGAAGAATTTCCAGATTACAGGGGAATTTCAATTTGCGCGTCGGAACTTAGGTGGCGCTGGGTAGATGGAAATAATATAGAAACAGAGCGGGAATAAGGGGCTAAATGGCTGGACGAAACGCGAATGGCTATGCTATAATGACCCACGATATAGAGAATTTTCGTGAAGCACATATATATAGAAGGGAGCACATCCAAGAATGATAGATCAGAGCAAAATCCGTAATTTTTGTATCATTGCACATATAGACCATGGCAAGTCTACGCTTGCTGACCGAATTATCGAGATGACTGGTACGCTGACTGAGCGTGAGATGCAGTCTCAGGTCCTTGACAATATGGAACTGGAGAGGGAGCGTGGTATCACGATCAAATCCCAGGCAGTCCGTATCGTGTACAAGGCGAGTGACGGGGAGGAATATATCTTCAACCTGATCGATACCCCAGGACATGTCGATTTTAACTATGAGGTTTCCCGAAGCCTTGCAGCCTGTGACGGCGCAATTCTTGTCGTGGATGCGGCACAGGGAATCGAGGCACAGACACTGGCGAACGTATATCTTGCACTGGATCATGATCTGGATGTCCTTCCGGTCATCAACAAGATCGATCTTCCGAGCGCAGAGCCGGATCGAGTTGTCAATGAGATCGAGGACGTGATCGGAATCGAGGCACACGATGCACCGAGGATCTCAGCCAAGACAGGACTGAATGTAGAGGAAGTTCTGGAGCAGATCGTTACGAAGATCCCTGCACCGAACGGTGATGTGGATGCACCGCTCAAAGCGTTGATCTTTGACTCCATTTATGATGCATACAAGGGCGTTATCGTATTCTGCCGTGTGCTGGATGGCCGTGTAAAGAAAGGAACACAGATCCGCATGATGGCGACAGGATTTACGACAGAAGTTGTAGAGGTAGGTTATTTTGGCGCAGGTCAGTTCATTCCATGTGACGAGCTGACAGCAGGCATGGTTGGATACATTACAGCAAGTATCAAGAACCTCGGAGATACCAGAGTCGGTGATACAGTAACGGATAATGAGAGACCGTGTGCAGAAGCACTTCCAGGATATAAGAAAGTACAGCCGATGGTTTACTGCGGACTTTATCCGGCAGATGGTGCCAAGTACGGCGATCTGAGAGATGCACTTGAGAAGCTGCAGTTAAACGATGCTTCCCTGTTCTTCGAACCAGAGACATCTGTGGCACTGGGCTTTGGTTTCCGCTGTGGTTTCCTTGGTCTTCTTCATCTGGAGATCATTCAGGAGCGTCTGGAGAGAGAGTACAATCTGGATCTGGTAACGACAGCACCGGGTGTTATCTACAAGGTTTACAAGACAAACGGCGATATGATCGAACTGACCAACCCATCCAATCTCCCGGATCCGTCAGAGATCGAATACATGGAAGAGCCGATGGTAAATGCCGAGATCATGGTAACAACCGAGTTTATCGGCGCAATCATGGATCTCTGTCAGGAACGCCGTGGCCAGTACATCGGAATGGAATATATGGAAGAGACGAGAGCACTTCTGAAATACAAACTGCCTCTGAATGAGATCATCTATGATTTCTTCGATGCACTCAAATCCCGTTCCAGAGGATATGCTTCCCTCGATTACGAGCTCTGCGGTTACGAGCGCAGTGATCTGGTCAAACTGGATATCCTTGTTAATAAGGAAGAAGTCGATGCCCTTTCCTTCATCGTACATGCAGATACTGCCTACGAGCGAGGACGTAAGATGTGCGAGAAACTCAAAGAAGAAATTCCGAGACAGTTATTCGAGATCCCGATCCAGGCTGCGATCGGAAGCAAGGTTATCGCCAGAGAGACTGTCCGTGCCATGCGTAAGGACGTACTTGCCAAATGTTACGGTGGTGATATTTCCCGTAAGAAGAAACTTCTGGAGAAACAGAAGGAAGGTAAGAAGCGTATGCGCCAGGTAGGAAACGTAGAAATCCCGCAGAAAGCGTTTATGAGTGTTCTGAAGCTGGACGATAAATAATCGTTCGGGAATCGGAGGATAATAATGAAAAAAACAAGATCACGTTTATTGCTGACAGGTGCAGTCCTTCTGATGTGTACACTTCTGGCGGGCTGCGGATGCGGCAAGAAGAAAGCAGCAGATCCGGAAACAGAAGAAGTTATCAAGATCAGCATCACACCGGAGCCAACGCCTACGACTGCACCGGAGCAGGTAAATTCTGCAGCAGTTGTTTCAAGTGGTGGCGTAACGATGGTAAACAGCTATCTTGATGAGAATGCCGGATCTACATCTGCCAATACAGCAAGTGGAGCTGCGGTTGTGTCAGACAGTACTACGTCAGATAATGCTTCGACAGCAGATAATTCCAGTTTGTCAGACAACAGCACATCTGCGGATGCAAATATGTCTTCTGATACAGAGGGCGATTCTTCCGACAGCGGAGACAGCCAAGATTATTCAGAAGATGACAGCAGCCAGGATGATTCAGAATATGACGACAGTGAGGAAGATTACAGTGAGGAATACTAAGATTCCGCTGGAGTTATATGTGCACATTCCGTTCTGCGTCCGCAAATGCCAGTACTGTGATTTCCTTTCCGGACCGTCAGACCAGAAGACACGGGACGACTATGTAGATGCGTTGTGCAGGGAGATAAGAAGCATCTCACAGAAAGAAGTATATGAGGTCGTTTCTATATTCATCGGCGGCGGAACTCCATCTGTGCTCAGTGGAGAGCAGCTTTGCCGGATCATGGATGAGATAAAACAGGCATTTATTCTGAGTGAAGATGCAGAGATCACAATGGAGGCAAATCCGGGAACAGTCAGTCCGGAGCAGTTGAAACTTTGCCACGAAGCCGGTATCAATCGAATAAGTTTTGGACTTCAGTCCACGGTGCAGCAGGAACTTGACATGCTCGGAAGGATCCACACCTACGAAGAATTTCTCCAGAGTTATCACTGGGCGAGGAAAGCTGGATTTTCCAACATCAATGTAGACCTGATGTTTGCAATACCGGGGCAGACCTGCGAGAACTGGAAGCACAATCTGGAAACCATCGCAGAACTTTCACCGGAGCACATTTCGGCTTACAGTCTGATCATCGAGGAGGGAACGCCTTTCGCACAGAAGAAACTGATCCTTCCAACAGAAGATGAAGAATACCAGATGTACGAGGACACCGCGGAAATCCTGAGAAAATATGGATTCCATCAATATGAGATATCCAATTACGCCCGTGACGGCTTCGAGTGCAGGCATAACAAGGGTTACTGGCAGCGCACAGAATATCTGGGAGCCGGTCTGGGAGCGGCATCATTATTTCAGGGAAAGCGTTTCAGCAATACCAGAGATATGCAGACGTATCTGGCAGACAGCACAGAACCGGAGAAGATCCGGGAGGATGTTACGGCGCTTTCCAGAAACAACGAAATAGAAGAATTCATGTTCCTGGGGCTGCGTATGACAGAGGGAATCTCTGAAAGACAGTTTGAGAGAAATTTTGGATGCAGGATAGAGGATATTTATGGCTCTGTTCTGGCAAAATATAAAGAGATGGATCTGCTGGAACATACAGGTGAGTTCTGGCGTTTTACAAGAAAGGGAATCCATGTGAGCAATCCGATTCTGGCGGATTTTCTGCTGGATGAGTGAAAGAACAGTAATACTACAGAGAAACAGTGCAAATTAGATATAATGAGAAAGCAGAGGAGCATAAGAAACTATGGCGGGACATACAACTGAGAAGAAATTTATCCGGATTCGGGGTGCAAATGTAAATAATCTCAAGAATCTGAGCGTAGATATCCCAAGAGATGAATTTGTAGTACTGACAGGAGTCAGTGGTTCCGGCAAGTCTTCTCTGGCTTTTGATACCATTTATGCGGAAGGACAGAGACGCTATATGGAGTCTCTGTCTTCTTATGCGAGACAGTTTCTGGGACAGATGGAGAAACCAGACGTGGAGTCGATCGAGGGACTGCCGCCTGCAATCTCCATTGATCAGAAATCCACAAACAGAAACCCGCGATCTACCGTAGGAACAGTAACTGAGATCTACGATTATTTCCGTCTTCTGTATGCAAGGATCGGAATCCCACATTGTCCGAAGTGCGGCAAGGAGATCAAGAAACAGACCGTAGACCAGATGGTAGACCACATCATGTCACTGCCGGAGAGGACCAAGATCCAGCTTCTTGCACCGGTAGTCCGAGGACGCAAGGGAACCCATGCGAAACTTCTGGATCAGGCAAAGCGAAGCGGCTATGTCCGCGTTCTGATCGACGGAAACATGTATGAACTTTCCGAAGAGATCAAACTGGACAAGAACATCAAGCATAATATCGAGATCGTAGTAGACCGTCTGGTAGTCAAACCAGGTATTGAGAAACGACTGTCAGATTCCATCGAGACTGTCCTTGATCTTGCAGACGGACTTCTGATGGTGGACACGATGGATGGAAATATCATAAATTTCAGCCAGAGTTTTTCCTGCCCGGACTGCCAGATCAGTATTGACGAGATCGAGCCGAGAAGTTTTTCTTTCAATAATCCGTTTGGAGCCTGCCCGGACTGTTTCGGTCTGGGATACAAGATGGAGTTCGATGTCGACCTGATGATACCGGACAAATCCTTAAGCATTTCAGAGGGAGCCATTACTGTGATGGGATGGCAGTCCTGCACAGACAAGGGAAGTTTTACAAGAGCGATCCTGGATGCACTGGCAAATGAATACCATTTCAGTCTGGATACTCCATTTCAGGATTATCCGGAAGAAATCAAGAACATTCTGATCCACGGAACTAATGGACACTCTGTCAAGGTTTACTACAAGGGACAGCGCGGAGAGGGAATTTATGACATTGCGTTCCCGGGTCTTATCAAGAACGTGGAGCAGCGATACAAAGAAACAGGTTCTGACGCAATGAAGCAGGAATATGAATCTTTTATGCGCATCACCCCATGTAAGACATGTAAGGGACAGAGACTGAAGAAAGAATCACTTGCTGTCACAGTCGGAGATAAGAATATTTATGAGATAACAGCGCTCTCCATAGAGAAGCTGTGTGATTTCCTGAAAGACCTGAAGCTTTCCAGCCAGCAGGAACTGATCGGAAAGCAGATCCTCAAGGAAATCCGTGCGAGAGTTGGTTTCCTTGCAGAAGTAGGTCTGGATTATCTTTCTTTAAGCCGTGCGACCGCGACACTCTCCGGCGGGGAAGCGCAGAGAATCCGTCTTGCGACACAGATCGGCTCCGGGCTGGTCGGAGTTGCCTATATCCTGGATGAGCCGAGTATTGGACTTCATCAGAGAGATAATGACAAACTGCTGAGGGCACTGATGCGCCTCCGTGATCTGGGGAACAGCCTGATCGTGGTGGAACATGACGAGGATACCATGCGTGCTGCGGACTGTGTTGTGGATATCGGACCGGGGGCAGGCGAACACGGTGGAAAACTTGTCGAGATCGGAACAGCAGAGACACTGATGCAGAATCCGGATTCTGTCACAGGCGCATATTTAAGTGGCAGGATCAAGATTCCGGTGCCGACGGAGCGTAAACAGCCGACAGGATGGCTTAGGATCCGCGGAGCAGCGGAAAATAATCTCAAGCAGGTCAATGTGGATATCCCACTGGGCGTTATGACGAGTGTTACGGGAGTCAGTGGTTCCGGCAAGAGCTCCCTGATCAACGAAGTGCTGTACAAGACTCTGGCAAGAGACCTGAACCGTGCGCGGACTATCCCGGGCAAACATAAGGAAATCCAGGGACTTGACCAGCTTGATAAGGTCATCAATATCGATCAGTCGCCGATCGGACGTACACCGAGGTCCAATCCGGCAACGTATACAGGCGTTTTTGACCAGATTCGAGATCTTTTTGCCGCGACTGCAGATGCGAAGGCAAGAGGTTACAAGAAAGGACGTTTCAGTTTTAACGTCAAGGGCGGACGCTGTGAGGCGTGCAGCGGTGACGGAATCATCAAGATCGAGATGCATTTCCTGGCAGATGTCTATGTTCCATGTGAAGTGTGCAAGGGCAAACGTTATAACAGAGAAACGCTGGAAGTGAAATACAAAGACAAAAGTATCTACGATGTCCTGAATATGACAGTCGAGGAAGCACTGGGATTTTTTGAAAACGTTCCATCTATCCGCCGTAAGATCCAGACACTGTACGATGTAGGACTTTCCTATATCCGTCTTGGTCAGCCGTCCACTGAACTTTCCGGCGGCGAGGCGCAGAGGATCAAGCTTGCGACAGAACTCAGCAAACGAAGCACCGGAAGGACGATCTACATTCTGGATGAGCCGACGACAGGACTTCATTTCGCGGATGTACACAAGCTGGTTGAGATCCTGAAGCGTCTGACAGACGGCGGAAATACCGTTGTAGTCATCGAGCATAACCTGGACGTCATCAAGACAGCAGATTATATTATAGATATGGGACCGGAAGGCGGTGACCGTGGAGGTACGGTGATCGCAACAGGAACACCGGAACAGATCGCAGAGTGTCCGGAATCCTACACGGGCCAGTATGTGAAGAAATACCTGCAGCAATAGAGAAAATTGGGAAGGAGGCTATTATGCCTGCAAATGATATTGGAATCGATATGGGAACCAGCAGTTGTCTGGTTTATTCCACCGGCAAAGGTCTGATCCTCAAGGAGCCGACGGTGGTAGTATATGACAAGGATACAGAAAAGATCAAAGCAATTGGTGAGGAAGCAAAACAGATGGCGGGACATGCCTCTTCCAATATAGAGGTGATCCGTCCGATCCGCCAGGGCGTGATCACGGATTTCATTGTAATGGAAAAAATGCTCAAATATTTTATCCCGAAAGCAATGGGACGAAGAGCTTTTCGCAAACCCCGCATCAGCATCTGTGTGCCAAGCGGGATCACGGAGATCGAGCGCCGGGCAGTGGAGGAAGCAACCTTCCAGACTGGCGCACGGGAAGTTTTTCTGGTCGAAGAACCGATCGCAGCAGCAATCGGCGCCGGTGTGGATGTTACGAAACCGTTTGGAAATCTGATCGTGGATATCGGAGGCGGAACGACAGATGTGGCAGTGATTTCCCTGGGCGGTGTTGTCGTCTCTTCTACGATCAAGGTAGCAGGAGATACGTTTGATCAGGCGATCATGAGCTACATACGCCGGACACATGGACTTTTTATTGGAGAGGACACTGCCGAGACGATCAAGATCAAGATCGGTACCGCGATTGAGGAAGCAAATCCGAGAGTGATGGAAGTCAAGGGACGAAATATCCTGACGGGTCTTCCAAAGACCATCAAGCTGACTTCGGAAGAAATCCGTGTGGCACTTAAAGATGCCACAAATCAGATCGTAGAGACCGTTCATGGCGTTTTGGAAAAGACACCGCCGGAACTTGCAGCAGATATCGTGGACCGTGGAATTGTTCTTGCAGGAGGCGGCGCAATGCTGAGTGGAATGGACACTCTGATCGAACAGAGAACAGGGGTAAATACACTGACGGTACAGAATGCAGTGAATGTAGTAGCTGTTGGAACTGGAAAATATGCAGAGATCATGGCGAGAATGGAAGAATGACCGCAGAGATCCGTGAACACAGAAACCAGGAATATCTGAAGTTTACTTTGGATGTCCTGGTTTTGCTGTACGGAATTCTGAGAAGCAGAAGAGAGGAACTATGAGTGAAAGCGTGACAGGGTATATCGATCATGTGATTTTTCGAAACGAAGAAAACGGATATACCGTAATGATATTAAAGGGCGTAGAAGATGAGGAAGAACTGACCTGTGTCGGATCATTTCCGGTGATTACGATGGGGGCTTCCGTGGAACTTACCGGAAATTATATCCAGCATCCGGTCTATGGAAAACAGTTTCAGGCAGCAACTCTTACCGAAAAAATGCCGGAAGATGCCATGGCAATGGAACGTTATCTGGGATCAGGCGCGATCAAAGGCATCGGTGCGGCACTGGCGGCAAGGATTGTGAGACGTTTTGGGCGTGAGACACTTCGGATCGTGGAGGAAGAGCCGGAACGGCTGGCAGAGGTCAAGGGGATCAGTGAAAAAAAGGCGAGAGAAATTGCAGCGCAGGTTTCTGAGAAGGCTGACATGCGAAAAGCAATGATGTTTTTGCAGAAATATGGGATTTCTCTGAATCTCGGAGCCAAAATCTATCAGAAATATGGAGAAACAGTCTACAGTGTACTTCAGGAAAATCCTTACCGGCTTGCAGATGATATCAGTGGTATTGGTTTCAAGATTGCGGACGAGATCGCTTACAGGATTGGAATCCATACAGATTCAGATTACAGAATCCGAAGCGGGATGATGTATACTCTTTTGCAGGCATCAGGAGACGGACATGTATATCTTCCAAGGGAAGAACTGTTCCAGAGGGCTTCGGAACTTCTGGGGGTGGATCCTTCCTATATGGAAAAACATCTGATGGATCTTTCTGTAGACCGCAAGCTGGTGCAGAAAGAAGAGAACGGAGTGGTCCTGGTTTATCCGACCATGTACTATTATCTGGAACTTAACACAGCAAGAATGCTTAAGGAACTGGATATTCTCTATCCGGAAGATCCAGAGATGATCAACAGGAGAATCGCACAGATTGAAAAGGAAACAGACACTGTTCTGGATGAAATGCAGAAAAAAGCTGTCACAGAGGCGGCATGTCATGGCCTGTTTATTCTGACAGGAGGTCCCGGAACAGGAAAAACAACCACGATCAATGCGATCATCCAGTATTTTGAGGGAGAGGGAGCAGAGATCCGGCTTGCTGCACCGACAGGAAGAGCGGCCAAACGAATGACAGAGGCGACCGGCTACGAGGCACAGACAATTCACAGACTCCTGGAATTATCCGGAATGCCTGAGGATGACAATAAGAGTGGTCAGGCAGTTCATTTTGAGAGAAATGCGGAGAATCCTCTGGAAGCAGATGTCATTATCATTGATGAGATGTCGATGGTGGATATTCAGCTGATACATTCACTTCTCCAGGCAATCATTGCAGGGACGAGACTGATTCTGGTAGGTGATGAGAATCAGCTTCCAAGCGTGGGACCGGGAAATGTACTTCGCGACATTATCAGAAGCATGGCATTTCCGGTGGTAGAGCTTAAGAAGATTTTCCGGCAGGCATCAGAGAGTGATATTGTCGTAAATGCACACAAGATCAACAAGGGAGAACAGGTGGTTCTTGACAATAAGAGCCGTGATTTCTTTTTTCTTAAGAGATATGATGCAGACATTATCATTCGCGTGGTAATTGCACTGATTCAGGAAAAACTTCCGAAATATGTAGAGGCGAAGCCTTTTGATATTCAGGTCCTGACTCCTATGAGGAAAGGACTTCTTGGCGTGGAACGGCTGAATCAGATTCTCCAGAGATACCTGAATCCGCCGGATGCATCAAAGAAAGAAAGAGAAAATGCACACGGACTTTTCCGCGAGGGCGATAAAGTCATGCAGATCCGGAATAACTACCAGATGGAATGGGAAATCCGGGGCCTGTATGGTATTCCAATTGAGAAAGGTATTGGTGTATTTAATGGAGATACCGGAATCCTCAGGACGATCAATGACTTTGCCGAGACAGCCGAGGTGGAATTTGAGGATGGCAGATGGGCAGAATATTCTTTCAAACAGCTGGATGAACTGGAACTTGCCTATGCGATCACGATACATAAATCGCAGGGGTCTGAATATCCTGCAGTTGTAATTCCGCTTCTGTCCGGACCAAGGATGCTTCTGAACAGAAATCTTCTTTATACAGCTGTCACCAGGGCGCGTAAGTGCGTAACCGTTGTCGGCAGTGAGGAGACATTCCGGGAAATGATCCGGAATGAGAAACAACAGCAGAGATACAGCTCACTGGATCGGAGAATCTGTGAGACAGAAGAGTAAGAGTGCTTCATCGGGGAGAAAGGACTTACTTGGAGAAATTTTTGAATATCCTGTATCCGAGACGCTGCCCGGTCTGTCATCAGATCCTTACTGAAAAGGGAATACTTGTCTGCCGGGCATGTGAGAACCAGCTGCATCCGATCATAAAGGATTATTGTCTCAAATGCGGAAGACCGGTGGCGCCGGAGGTGGAATTCTGTCCGGAGTGTCGGAAAGTGCACAGAGAGTTCGACAGAGGGAGAGGCGTTTTTCTCTATAATAACAGAATGCGGCAGTCGCTGCTTCACTACAAATATTATGGGAGCCGGGAATATGGTGAATACTATGCTGCTTCTATATGCAGATATATGGAAAGAGACATCCGGGCATGGAACCCGGATGTGATCATTCCCGTTCCTATGTATCCGCGGAAGCAGCGGGAGAGAGGATTTAACCAGGCGGCAGACATTGCAGACAGGGTCGGAAGAAATCTGAAGATTCCGGTACCGGATCAGATCATACGAAAGACAAAGAATACCCGGTCGCAGAAAAAACTGAGTGCTGCTGAAAGAAAGCAGAATCTGAGAGAGGCCTTTCAGATTACTGAGAGAATGGACGGACTCAGTATACTTGTCATGGATGACGTGTACACAACAGGAAGTACGATAGAAGCAATGGCTCATGTCCTTAAGGGAGCAGGTGCAGACAGAGTGTTTTTTGTGACCCTCTGCATGGGCTGGATATGATAACAGCAGGGCATTGGCGGTGAAAAAAGGCTTTTCATGGTCATGGATATATGTTACAATTAATCTATATGAGTATTTCTGTCCGGTGGAAAGAAATACGGTTTTGTAAGGAGCAGACTATGATCAACGAAGAAAAAGTTAAGATAATGACAAAGCTCGCCATGTATGAGCAGGGCAGGGGCAGGAAACATCTTCCGGTCAGCAGATATTACAGAAGTGACTATATCGGGCTGGCACTGATCAAGAATTTTTTCCTGGTTACGATCGGATATGTGCTGATTGTTGCGGCAGTAGCGGTATATTTTGGAGAATATCTTCTGGAGAATATTCACAGAATGAATCTGGTCACACTTGGAATCTATCTGATTATCGGTTATGTGATTGTTCTTGCAGCGTATTCTATTCTGACGTATATTCAGTATTCCGTGAAATATTATCAGGCAAAGAAGAGTGTACGGGAATATTACAGCCAGCTTACAGAGCTGAATAAGATCTATGCGCGGGAAGAAAAGAAAATGTCCGCCAGAGGAACAGCGGGAGGTTATCGGAAATGACAGCATTACTGGAATTTAAACAGAAAATCAAAGGCTTATTTGCACAGTATGAAGTGTATGTGATGCCTCTTTTGAAATTTATCCTGGCACTGGTTTATTTTATATGGATTAACAGCAACATGGGATATGTGAAAGCTCTTGATAATATATTTGTAGTATTGATTCTGGCACTTGTCTGCAGTGTCCTTCCGACAGGAATGATTGTTTTTGCAGGATGTGCGATGATGGTGGCACACTGTTATGCACTCGGAATAGAAGTTGCCGGTTTCCTGCTGGTGCTTCTTCTTTTCATGCTGATTCTGTTTCTGAGATTCAGCGCAGGCAAGAACATTGTAATGGTGTTTACGCCACTGGCATTTGCATTTGATCTTCCGGCATTGCTGCCAATCGGATGCGGCCTTCTGAGTTCACCGGTATCTGCACTTCCGGCAGGCGGTGGCGTGATCATTTACTATTTTGTTCGCTATGTGAGAGTACAGTCCCAGGCACTTATGAGTGCTGATATGCAGATAGTAGACAAACTGACACTTCTTTCAGATGGCATTATGAAGAATGGTGAGATGTGGCTGACACTGCTTACATTTGTTGTTGTGATTCTTGCAGTCCAGCTGATCCGTACGAGACAGTTTGATTATGCATGGAGAATTGCAATCATTGCAGGCGGCGTGCTCTATCTTGTACTTATGCTTGCAGGCAGCATGTATTTTGGATTTTCTGTTCCTGTTGCATCACAGGTTATTTTTACCGTAGTTGCAGTTCTGCTTGGAATTGTTCTTGAATTCTTTGTGTTCGGAGGCGATTATACAAGAACAGAGCGTCTGGAATATGAGGATGATGATTATTACTATTATGTCAAGGCTGTGCCGAAGGCGCTGGTTGCAACTTCTGAGAGAAGCATCAAGAAGATCAACGGCGAGCCTGCACGCGATGACAGGAAACAGAATGAGCGTGTAGTGAATTTTTCTGCACCATTGTTCCAGGGAGCGGTTCCTCCGGAAAAAGAAAAAGCAGAACCGGATGTGACAGAAAATACGGCTGCTATCGAGAAAGCAGATCTCGATGACATCGATTTCGAAAAGAAACTGGAAGAATCACTGAAGGATCTGTGATCAGAACCGTAATTTATAACAGACAGAATATAACAACAAATAAAAAGACTAGGAGGAAAGCGTGTTTATGCAGAATATCACGGGTATAATGGGAAGGTATCTTTCGGATATCAATTTACCATCCATGAATATCATTGATATCATAGAAATTATTCTGATCTCATTTTTTGTGTATCAGTTTATGGTATGGATCAAATTTACCCGTGCTTATACCCTGCTCAAAGGACTTCTGGTCATTGGCGCTTTTCTTGTGATCGCTTATATCTTCAAGATGAATACGATCCTCTGGATCGTGTCCAGGCTGGCGGGGGCACTGATTACGGCAATCGTGGTTATTTTCCAGCCGGAACTCCGCAAGGTTGTGGAGCAGCTTGGACAGAAGAAGATCATGGCTTCTATTATTCCGTTTGATTCCGGCAAGGAAGTCAAGGAACGTTTTGCAGACAAAACAGTTAACGAACTGATCAAAGCCTGCTTCGACATGGGTGAAGTCAAGACAGGAGCACTGATTGTAATTGAGCAGGAGATCCGCCTGGATGAGTATATCCGGACAGGTATTAATGTAGATGCGATCCTGACGAGCCAGCTTCTGATCAATATCTTTGAACACAATACACCACTTCATGATGGGGCGGTGATCGTAAGAAAGAACCGGATCGTGGCGGCTACCTGTTATCTTCCGCTTTCAGATAATATGGAACTGAGCAAGCAGCTTGGAACGAGACACCGTGCAGGTGTGGGAATCAGTGAGGTGACAGATTCTGTGACGATCATTGTTTCTGAGGAAACCGGTCAGGTTTCCGTGGCAGAGGGAGGAAGGCTGATGCGGAATGTCAGCAGCACTGAACTCCGTGAAGTGCTTGAGAGGGCACAGAACAAGAAAATTGTAGATAACAATAAACTGAGACAATTTTTTAAGGGGAGAGTGAAGCATGAAGAAAAAAGTGGCAAATAATATCTCTCTGAAAATCCTGTCTCTTATTATTGCAGTAGTCGTATGGCTCCTGGTTGTAAACATTGACAATCCGATCGGGACGAAGTCTTTCGTGGTTTCAGATGTACAGCTTCTAAATGAGGCATATATTGATGCAGACGGTAAGATGTGTATACAGGACAGTGAACAGACACCGATCCGTGTGACGATCAAGGCACAGCGCAAGATCCTTGATAAGCTCACAGTCGCGGATCTTCGCGCAACAGCAGATCTGCAGCAGGCAGTAAGCCTGGATACAGATCCTGTGATGGTGCCGATTACGGTTTCCTGTGAGAAGGTTTTACCGAATAATATTGAGGTAACTCCGAATAATTTGAGTCTCCATCTGGAAGATAAGGATACACAGGAATTTGTGGTAAATGTTACTACCAATAATACGAAACCAGACAAGAGATATGAGGTAGGTTCTCTGACCTCCAATCCGGAGAAAATCAAGATTACAGGACCGAAGTCTCTTATTAATAAAATAGATAAAGTGAATGCTTCTATTGATGTGGACGGGGCAACAGAGGATGTGACCCAGGAAACAGAAGTGAAGATCATTGACAAGAATGGAGAGGAATTCTCCGACACAGATGCAGGTTATCTTAATATTTCCAAAGTTTATGTGACTGCAAGGTTGTGGAAAGTTCAAACTGATGTTAAAATAAGTGCGGAATACACAGGTACTCCGGCAAGTGGATATCAGGTGGAGAGTGTCAGTACGACTCCGAATGTGATCAGTATCGCAGGAAGTGAGGAGGCACTGGACAGCCTGAAGGATCAGAATAATACAATCTGGGTATCAGGAAATGCGGTTGATATTTCAGGTCGGGACAGTGATTTTGAGGCAAAGATCAATATTTCAGATTATTTGCCGGAAGGACTGAAGCTGACCAGTGATTCCAGTGAGGATGTTTTTGTCAGAGTGAATATTCTGCCGGAAGGCAGCAATGTCTGTGAGGTTCCAACCAAGAACATTACTGTTGAGAACCAGCCGGATGGAATGCAGGTGGCATTTGATACCGCCAATATAGAAGTCCGGATAAAGAAATCCGATGAAAGCCTGGATGATCTGACAGAAGATGAAATCAAAGCTTCTATTGATCTGGATGGCAAGGAAGAGGGCAGTTATGAAGTTCCGGTAAATGTCAGTGTTCCGAAGGGATATGAACTGGTAGATGAAGTTACCACAGGCGTGGAAGTTTCCAGAATTTCCACAGCAGATACAGGTAATTAATTACAGGAGATACAGAAGATGATCAGTCAGAAGATAACAGTCAGCAATCCGTCAGGGCTGCATCTGCGCCCGGCAGGGAATTTGTGTAATGAAGCAATTAAGTATGAATCCAGAATTGAATTTCTCTTTAGCGGAGGAAGCGCAAATGCCAAAAGCGTTTTGAGCGTTCTGGGTGCCTGCGTGAAATGTGGAGATGAGATTGAACTTATCTGTGATGGCATTGATGAGCAGGCGGCAATGGAAGCTTTGACCAGTGCAATCAGCAATGGTCTTGGTGAATAAAGGTGTTATGAGAATAAGGAGGAGAAGTTGTGAAGAAACGAGTTGTGGCAGTTTTACTGAGTCTGTCTATGTGCATGGCTACTGCAGCAGAAGCGACAGTTGCCAGTGCAGCGGATTTTTCTGCGGAAATTACAGCTGCAGAGGATAATGATGAATCTGTTGCAGATGAAACAGCGGACAGTCAGGATGTAGAGGATTCTACAGTAACAATAGAGGACGGTGAAGTATCTGATGAAGAACAGAATGATGCAGAGACAACACCGGAAGCAGATGTGGCAGATGCAGCTGATTCAGAGGATGAAGTAGTTGTAGATTTCAGCCCAGAAGAAGATTTTACTTCTGATGCAGTATCAGCAGACCAGGTTGTTGATGACAGCACAGCTGATGCAGTTTCTTATACAGGAGAGAATGTAGTAAGCAGCACAGAGGCAGTTCTTTCTTATCACAGATGGGAGCCAATCACTGTTGGTGGACAGCTCAGATGGAAACTTGAAAAAATCAGTGGAACCAAGACAGCATCCGCAGAGGAAGCAGGAGATGCTGTACAGACAGACGATGCAGCAGATGCTGATGTTTCAACAGATGAGGCTGTTGAGGCAGATGTGGCAGGAGAAGCAGAAGAAACATCTGAAACAGATGGAGAAACAGCGGAGGTATCCGGAACAGTCGAGGAAGCAGCAGATGCAGCAGAAGAAGTATCTGAAATTACCGAAGATACGGATACAGATGCAGTGAGTACAACAAAATCTTACTACACAGCAACGGATGGTCTGGTAAAGATCACCACACTGGATGGAGATGGAAATACAGTTTTCACCGCAAAATACGCTTTTGATGAGAAAGGCTATCTGATCACAGGAACAAGCCTTGTAGGCACCAACGGAAATGACCGCTATTATTTTGCAACAGCAGATGAAGTAGAGATCACAAAACCGGATGTAAACAGTGCTTACAGTGAAGTTGTAGCTCCATACAACTCCGCACTTGGTCAGATGCAGACAAATAAATGGGTATGGGATGGAAAGAAATTCACATACTTTAACAAGACAGGTGTCCTGGAATCCAAAAAAGAGGGAATCTACAAGATCGGCAGTGACTATTATTATCTCAAGAGCACCGGTGTGCCGTTCATAGGAGAAAAAAGCACTACATACAATGGCAAATCAGGACTTTACTGGTTCAAGAGTGCATCCGGTTCAAAGGATATTCCGGGTAAGATGGCAAGAAATACCTGGATTGGAATCAACAACAACAGATGGCGTTACTTCGGAAGTGACGGACGTTATGTAAAGAAAGGTGTCGGAGCATACAAGGTTCTGAATAACAGCTCCAGGCTGTATCTCCTTGATGCAAACGGATATCTTATCAAAGGAAAACAGGTCAAAGGCGCTGATGGATATTATTACATGTCCAACAGCTCAGGTATTGCATATGCAAACCGTCTTGTTAAGGTTGGAAACTATAGATACTACTTTACTTCCAACGGCCGTCGTGCAACATGGAGAAATCGCTGGGTACAGCTTGCAGGAACAGGTTCTACCAAGTACGGCAGATATTACTACTTCGGAAGCGTTGCAGGACGTGTAGAAGAAAAGAAGGGAATGCAGAAGGTAGTTGTTAACAACAAATTTATCGGATGGTTCCTGTTTACAAATGGTGGTAACAACTACCAGAAAGCATGGAGTGGTTCCAGATACTTCCTCGAAGACGGACGTATGGCAAGTGGTGTTACCAAGGTAAATGGCAAATACTATTTCTTCCAGAGATCCAGCACAACACAGTATCGTGGTCAGATGTATAAAGGAACCTGGATCAAGTATAATAATAAATATTATTATGCAGCATCCAATGGTGTTCTTCCGGTTTCCGGATGGAGAAGAATCAGATGTGACGGTAAGATGTATTACTTCTGCTTCTCCAATTGTGCAGCACTGACAAACAGAAGTGCTACCCGCGCAGGAACCAAGGGATGGCTGGACAGCAGAGGAAGATTTACAACAGGATGGGTAACCATCGATTCCAGCAGAAACCTGGCACGTTATATCAACCCGGCAACAGGTAAATGGTATAGAAATACCTCAGCATGGATTGACGGTGTAAACTATCGTTTCAATAAATACGGAAACCGTGTTTATGACAGAACCAGCGAGTTCAAGCGCAACAGATATTATCTGGAATGTGACCGTACAAACGGTGTTATGACTGTATACACAGACAGCAGCAAGAAGTATCCGATCAAGACGATCCGTGTTTCCGTAGGTAATCCTACATCACTGACTATAGCAGGAACCTTCACACTGACAAGATCTCTTCGCTGGCAGCCGCTGATGGGACCATCCTGGGGACAGTATGGTACTCATGTAGTAAATGGAATCTTTGTTCATTCCGTAGCAAGTGGTCTGATGAATGGAAATAACCTTCCGGCAAGCGAATATCTGAAACTTGGAAGCCCTGCATCTCATGGATGTATCCGTGCCTGCGTTGCAGACGCGAAATGGGTATATGAGAACTGCAATGGTTCCAAGCTCCGCGTATTCGATGGTAAATACAGTGCCGATGAATGCTACAAGGGACCTCTGGGAAGAAGACCTCTTACACCACTGAGAGGGAGCAAGACTTTCGACCCGACAGACCCGAATTACGCAAACAGATAATCAGAACAAAATAAACGCTCTCCCCTGGGGGGAGGGCGTTTTTCAGGAGGAAAAGAAAATATGAGAACATACCTGGTAACAGGCGGTGCCGGATTCATCGGTTCCAACTACATTCATTACATGTTTCAGAAATACGACAACGAGATCCGTATCATCAATGTAGACAAGCTGACGTATGCAGGAAACCTTGAGAACCTCAAGGACATTGAGAATAGAGAGAACTACACTTTCGTTAAGGCTGATATCTGCGACAGCGAAGCTATCATGAAGATCTTTGATGAGAATGATATTGACCGTGTCGTTCATTTTGCAGCAGAGAGCCATGTAGACAGAAGCATCCGTAACCCGGAAGTCTTTGTCAAGACAAACGTACTTGGTACTCTGGTCATGCTGAATGCAGCCAAATCTGCATGGGAACTTCCGGATGGAACCTTTAAACCGGACAAGAAATTCCTTCATGTATCCACAGACGAAGTATACGGCTCCCTCGAGGAAGATGGCGGCTTTTTCTATGAGACAACTCCATATGATCCGCACAGCCCGTACTCTGCAAGCAAGGCATCCTCTGATATGCTGGTAAAATCCTACATGGATACCTACAAATTCCCGGCAAACATCACAAACTGCAGTAACAACTACGGACCATACCAGTTCCCGGAGAAACTGATCCCGCTGATCATCAACAATGCGCTCCAGGGCAAGAAGCTTCCGGTATATGGTGACGGCAAGAATGTCCGCGACTGGCTCTATGTTATGGATCATGCCAAGGGAATCGACATGGTACAGGAGAAGGGACGTCTGTTCGAGACATATAACATCGGCGGACACAATGAGAAACAGAATATCCAGATCATCCATATCATTCTTGATACTCTTCAGGAAATGCTTCCGGAGGGAGATCCGCGTAAAGAACTCGTAAGCGAAAACCTGATCACTTACGTAGAGGACCGCAAGGGTCATGACCGTCGTTATGCGATCGCACCGGACAAGATCAAAGAAGAAGTTGGCTGGTATCCGGAGACATGTTTTGAGGATGGAATTCGCCTGACGATCCAGTGGTTCTTTGAGCATGAGGACTGGATGAAGAATGTTACCAGTGGTGACTATCAGAAATATTACAACGAAATGTACAAAACCAAATAAAACGCTCCGATCATTCAGACGGAGGCTGGAAATGCTGCAGGCATCGGAGGAGTCTCTGAGGCTTGCGGCATTTTTTGATGTTAGAAAGGATAATCATGAAAAAGATTGTAATCATCGGGGCAAATGATTTTCAGAAGCCACTGATTCAAAAAGCAAAAGAAATGGGATATGAAACGCACGTATTCGCCTGGAGAGAGGGCGCAACCGGTGCGGAGGATGCGGATTTTTTTTATGAGATCAGTATTGTGGAGATGGATGCGATCCTGGAAGAATGCCGGAAGATCAAACCGGATGCAGTTGCTACCATAGGCTCAGATCTTGCGAATATCACGGTACAGTATCTGGCAGAGAAACTGGGACTTCCGGGAAACAGCAGTGAATGTATCAGGCAGTCTACCAACAAATATGCCATGCGGAGCGCTTTCCAGAAAGCCGGGATCCCGGTTCCGTATTTTGCATGCGTCGGAGAAGGCGAGAGCGTGGAACCGGAGCATTTCCCGGTGATCGTCAAACCGACAGATCGTTCCGGCAGCAGAGCGATCACCAAGGTCACAGATCCGTCTGAACTTCCGGCAGCGATCGAAGCCGCGATCGCACAGTCTTTTGAGAAGAAAGCGATCGTGGAAGAATATATTTCCGGAGCAGAATACAGTGTGGAAACGATCAGCTATCGGGGAAAACACACCTGCCTTGCAATTACCAGGAAATTTACGACTGGAAGTCCGCATTATATCGAGGTTGGTCATTTACAGCCGGCTCCACTGACAGATGATATAAGAAAGCAGGTAGAAGAGACCGTATTTCGTGCACTGGATGCACTGGGAGTGGAATTTGGAGCGGGACACAGTGAACTCAGGATCAATAAAAAAGGCGAGATCCGCATTATAGAGATCGGGTCACGTATGGGCGGCGACTGCATTGGTTCCGACCTTGTACCTCTTTCGACCGGACAGGATTTTGTGGGCATGGTTGTGGACACCGCAGCCGGAAATCCGCCTGTCATCAAAGCGAATGAGCCGCATATATCTGCGATCCGTTTCCTGATGAATGAAAATGACCTGCGTCTTTTGAATGATATCAAACAGAATCATCCATCTAATCTCAAAAAAGTTGTGATCGAGGGCGATGTAAAAACCGCCAGCATCACAGACAGCAGCAGCCGTCCGGGATTTTTTATCCTGCAGGCAGAGTCTTATGAAGAGATGGAAACACTCCTTCATCATGGACCGTGGGAAAATCCAATCCATGTTTTTGACACACCGGTTCAGAAACTCCGCTATAATGATGGCAAAAATACATTTTTTATGAAGAGAGATGATCTTCTTCCGTTTGCTTTTGGTGGAAACAAGGTGCGTTTTGCGCGGAAGTTTGTGGAAGATATGCAGGAAGAGCATTGCGACAGCATGATCATCTACGGAAATTATCACTCCAATCTCTGCCGTATCCTTGCAACGCTTTGTCATGAGCTGGAGATCCCGTGCTATATGGTCCATAATACTGAGGATATCAAAGAAGACAGAGAGACGAGTAACAGCCGTATCATCCGGCAGATGGGAGTTGTAGAGATCCCATGCGGCAAGGCGGGAATCGCAGCAGCAGTGGAACAGGCTATGGCAGAACTGCGTGAAAAGGGATACAAACCGTATTATATTTACGGGAATTCCAGAGGCCAGGGCAGAGAATGGGTTCCGATGAGAAGCTACGAAGCTGTGTATGACGAGATCTGCTGTTACGAAAACAGACACGGTGTTCATTTTGACTATATTTTTCTTGCATCCAGTACAAATGCGACACAGTCCGGACTTCTTGCGGGAAGTCTGCGTCAGGGAGATGACCGCAGGATCGTGGGGATCTCCGTTTCCCGAAATGCCGCAAGAGGCAGGGAAGTCATCACCGGAAATCTCAGAGAATATGCAGAAAAATTCCACAGAACACTTCCGGACGATCTGGAAGACCATATCCATTTTACAGATTCCTATATGGAGGGCGGATATGGTGCATGGTCAGAACCGGCAGCAGATCTGATCCGTCAGATCTATGGCAGTGAAGGAATCCCTCTTGATATGACCTATACAGGAAAGGCTTTTTATGGTATGGTTAAATATCTGGAAGAGAATCAGATCCAGGGAAAACAGATCCTGTTTCTTCATACAGGAGGAACACCTCTGTTTTTTGACTTTCTTGAACAAGAGGATAAATAAGCATGAAAAAATTAATGATCCTGGGAGCGAGTTATTCTCAGCTCCCTCTTTATGAAGCTGCCAGGAAGCTTGGCGCAGCAACCGTAGCCGCCAGCACACCGGGAGACTGGCCGGGATTTGCAGTGGCAGATGAGAGCGTCTATGCAGACATCACCAATCCCGAAGCAATCCTTAAAGCAGCACAGGAAAAGGGAATCGATGGCATTGCAACCTGTTGTCTGGATGCAGGCGTGCGTGCACTTGGATACACCTGTGAGAAGATGGGGCTGATCGGTCCGTCAGCCAGAGCTGCTGATATCAGCAATGATAAATTCAAGATGAAAGAAGCTTTTATGGCAGGAGGCGTGCAGTGCGCGAGACATATCTGCATCCACAGTCTGGAAGAACTGGAAGAAGCACTTGAGAAACTGGAATTTCCGGTAGTCCTCAAGGCTGTAGACCTTATGGGGAGCAGAGGAATCTTTCGCTGCAATACCAGGGAGGAGACTTTCTTCTATTATAATAAGACTATGGAAGCAACACGAAAGGACTACTGTCTGGTCGAAGAATTTATCGAGGGTCAGGTGCTCGGATGTGAAGCTATGATCCGTGATGGAAAACTGCTTTACTGTCTGCCGAACAATATCGAAGCTTTTCAGAGCTATGTGCCGACTCCGATCGGTCATTCCGTTCCGTACAGGAAACAGGAAGAACTTGGGGCAGAGGTCCGGCATCAGGTAGAACTTGCCATCAAAGCAGTGGGACTTGATAACTGTCCGGTCAACTGCGACCTGATCGAAAAAGACGGAAAGATCTATGTGATCGAGATCACCGGAAGAGCGGGAGGAACCTGCCTGCCGGAAATGGTAAGCATTTATTATGGAATCAACTATTACGAGGCGATCGTCCGACTGGCTCTCGGAATGGATGTGGAAGAGATGTTCCGTGGCAAAACATCCGGTGTGGCAAATCTTTCCAGAACGCTGCTTTCAGAGAAAGATGGTGTTGTAAAAGCTATCCACAATGAGAATGAACCGGCAGAGGATATTGTGGATCTTTCCTTTAATATTGCACCGGGTGAGGAAGTACATCACTACACAAACGGCAGAGACCGGCTGGGTCAGGTGATCCTTCGGGGAGAAAGCCTTGAGTCCTGCGAGAAACGTCTGCAGGAGATTTTGTCGAAAATAAACATTGAATTTACGGTATGATTGTGAGAGAATAACATGAGAAATTACATTAGTTCAAAAAAAAGTATTTTTCTGATGCTTCATATCAGCCTTCTGTTCAGTTCACTGAGTGGAGTCTGCTCCAAAATGGCATCTCGGTATACAGATCATATATTCTCTGTGAGCTTTATTTTCTGGTTCGGGCTTGTTTTTGTGATCATGTTTGGATATGCGATCATCTGGCAGCAGATCCTGAAACGGATGCCGCTGACTGTTGCCTATGCCAACCGTCCGGTCACACTGATATGGGGAATCATATGGGGAGCACTGATCTTTGGCGAAAAAGTCACCTGGAATATGATCGCAGGTGCAGCCGTAATCTTTGCCGGGATTTATCTTGTAACAGGAGAGGATGGAGAGAAAGGCGGTGAGAATTCATGAACCGTCTGGAGATATCTGTCTGCATTCTGCTTTTTTCTGTGTTTATTTCATCTGTTTCCCAGATCTTACTGAAAAAAGCAGCCAACAGAACCTACGAGAGTCCACTGAAAGAATATCTGAATCCGCTGGTGATAGGAGCGTATGGAATGTTTTTCTGCTCTGTGATCCTGACGATGCTGGCACTTAAGTATGTGCCGCTTTCCATGTCACCGATCCTGGAATCCACAGGTTATATTTTTGTGTCGGTGATGGGATACTTTTTTCTGAAAGAGAAATTTACGAAGAGAAAACTGGCAGGATTTGCACTGATCCTGGCAGGAGTTATTATATTTAACATATAGAGAAATGAGGGATATAGGACATGCTGGTATCCATTGTCATACCATGCTATAATTCAGAACATACCATCGGCAAAGTGGTAGAACTGGCTATAGAAGAATTTGAGAAACTGAAAGACTACGAGTGTGAATTTGTGCTGGTCAACGATTATTCCAGGGATGGAACGTGGAATGCAATCCATGCATTGGCAGAGAAACATCCGAATGTCAAGGGAATCAACCTTGCCAAGAATTTCGGACAGCACAATGCGATCATGGCGGCTATGAATCATACGGAGGGAGATCTGATCATTGGAATGGATGATGACATGCAGAACCATCCGTCGCAGATTCCACTTTTTCTGGACAAGATCCAGGAGGGATATGACATTGTATTCGGCGTGTTCAAAGAACGAAAGTTTTCTGCATTCAAGAATCTGACAGGAGCAGTCAGCAGATTTCTTCTGTGGCATCTGCTGGACCGTCCGAAGGATATCCAGATGAGCAGTTTCTGGTGCTGCCGCCGTTATGTGCGTGATGAGATCGTGAAGTATGATGGATACAATATCTTCCTTCAGGTACTGTTTTTCCGCACAACACATAATATTGCCAATATCGAGATCGAGCACTTTGAACGTGAGGTAGGAACGTCTAACTATAACTTCCGCAAGGGACTGAATCTGTTTCTTTCCTGCCTGAATTTTACAGTGATCCCGCTCCGTGTGTCGACATTTTTCGGAACATTGTTTTCAGCGGCTGGCTTTATCGGGGCAATCGTTGTACTGGTCCGTAAGCTTCTGGATCCGACGATCGCGATTGGCTGGTCTTCTCTGATGTGCGCGATGCTGGTGCTCTTTGGAATTGCATTCCTGATGCTCGGAATCATCGGAGAATATCTCGGTAAGCTGATGCTGAATATCAACAGGACTCCTCAGTACGTGATCCGGGATAAGGCAAATATCACATCCGAAGAAGAAAAGAGGTAATACATGATAGATTTTAACAGACCGGCGATCGTCGGAAATGAATTAAAATATATTCAGGATGCTGTGGCGCAGGGGATGCTCTGTGGAGACGGCAAGTATACAAAGCTCTGCTCAGAGTGGATGAAGAAACGCTTTGATGTAAATCAGGTTTTTCTTACGACTTCCTGTACACATGCACTGGAGATGGCGGCTTTTCTCTGTGACATTCAGCCGGGGGATGAGGTGATCATGCCTTCCTACACGTTTGTTTCAACTGCAGATGCATTCGTGCTTCGCGGAGCAAAGATCGTTTTTGTAGATATCCGTCCGGATACCATGAATATCGATGAGAACCTGATCGAGCAGGCGATCACAGACAAGACCAGGGCGATTGTTCCTGTCCACTATGCAGGTGTGGGCTGTGAGATGAACAAGATCATGGAACTTGCGAAGAAATACAACCTCAAAGTTGTTGAGGATGCCGCACAGGGCGTGGAGGCATATTACCACGGCAAGGCTCTTGGAACGATCGGCGATTTTGGCTGCTACAGTTTCCATGAGACAAAGAACTATACGATGGGAGAGGGCGGCGCGCTCGTTTTCCAGAAAGACGAATACCAGGAAAAAGCAGAGATCCTTCGTGAGAAGGGAACTGACAGAAGCAAATTTTTCCGTGGACAGGTAGACAAATACCGTTGGATCGATTATGGATCTTCCTATCTTCCGAGTGAGATGAATGCGGCATATCTTTATGCACAGCTTGAGGAATGTGAAAAGATCAATCACAAACGCCATGAGATCTATGATTATTATCATGCAAATCTTAAGAATCTTGAGGATGAGGGCAAGATCCAGCGTCCGTTTGTGCCGGAAGGCTGTGTGCATAATGCACATATGTATTATATCAAGACCAGGGATCTGTCCGTAAGGAGCCGTCTGATCGCTTACCTCAAAGAAAATGGTATCTGTACAGCATTCCACTATGTTCCGCTGCACAGTTCACCGGCCGGCGAAAAATTCGGCAGATTCAGCGGCGAGGATGTATATACAACAAGAGAGAGTGAGCGTCTGGTGCGTCTTCCGATGTTCTACGATCTCTCAGAGACAGATATGGAATACATTGTAGAAAAAATACAGCAATTTGAGTTTTAAATGGAGGTAACACCATGAAAAAAAGAATATGCCAGATGGCTGCGTTGGGAAGTGTTCTGCTTCTGGCGTTTTCTGCACCCGTACAGGCAGCTGCTGTTACTACGAACGGTACGCCTGCGGCAGTTGCAACCAATAATATTCAGAACTGGCCGGCTGGTCCGGAAACTACATCGGAAGCAGCGGTTCTGATCGATGCCGATACAGGAGCGGTTCTTTATGACAAGGGAATGAATGAATGCCGTTATCCTGCAAGTACGACGAAACTGATGACGATCCTTCTGGCAACCGAAAACAGTTCGCCGAGGGATATTGTAACATTTACAGAGACAGGAATCCGTGACGTGACCTGGGACAGCAGTAATATCAATGCACAGCTCGGGGAGCAGATGACAATGAAAGACTGCTGGTTTGCTGCCTACATTAAGTCTGCGAATGAAGTCTGTGCACAGATTGCAGAGTATGTCGGCGGTTCAGAGGCGAATTTTGTCGATATGATGAATCAGAGAGCCAAAGAGCTTGGCTGTACGCACACACATTTCGCAAATGCCAGCGGTCTTCCGGATGAAAATCATTATTCCAGTGCCCTGGATCTCGCAAAGATCATGCGTGCAGGACTCCAGAATGCGAGATTCCGCAAGGTGATCGAGAGAGTCGGCTACACGATTCCGGCAACAAACTTAAGTGAATCCAGACCGATGCACACACATATGCCGCTGATGGCAAAGGAATCTGATCTTTATTATGAAGGATGTATCGGAGGAAAGACCGGGTTTGCGAATGAAGCAGAGCATACACTGGTTGTTGCGGCGGAGAGAAACGGCAGGACTTATATTGCAGTGACCATGAGGGCTGCTGATCTGGGAATCAACTGTACAGACAGTACTGCATTATTTGACTATGCATTTAATAATTTTGATACAATTGATGTAAATGGAACAAAGATGACGGTTCCGGCGGGAGCTACAGTCAATGATCTGACTACAGAAAGCGTAGACAGAAACGGAAAAACCATGAACCGTTATTATTACAATGGGCAGTATGTAGGGTATGTGGTGGCTGCAGATCCTACACCGACACCTACGGAGGCTCCGCAGAATGAGGAGGAAGCGACAGCAGACATTTCGACGGATCAGACTGCAGAGCAGACGGAAACAGCAGTACAGGACAGCCAGACGGAAACAAAGGGACTTTCCCAGACATCCAAAATCCTTCTTGGAGTTATGGCTGGTATGGGTGTGCTCCTGATCATTCTTCTGATCCTGCTTCACAGAAAAAATTATTAGAGTACTTTTATAAGATAAAAGGAGGACAATCAATGAAAGGTATTATTTTAGCAGGCGGCTCCGGAACCAGATTATATCCGCTGACCAAAGCAATTTCCAAACAGATCATGCCGGTATACGACAAACCGATGATCTATTATCCACTGTCAACTCTGATGCTTGCAGGAATCCGTGAGATCCTGATCATCTCCACACCACGTGACCTTCCGGTATTTCGTGAACTGCTCGGAGATGGTAAGCAGCTTGGCATGAGATTTGAATATGCAGTGCAGGAACAGCCAAGAGGACTGGCAGATGCGTTCATCATCGGTGCTGACTTTATCGGCAATGATGCAGTGGCACTTGTCCTCGGAGACAATATCTTCTATGGACAGAGCTTCTCCAGAGTACTTCTGAATGCTTACAAGCGTACAGAGGAAGAAAAGGGAGCAATTATTTTCGGCTACTATGTAAGAGACCCGAGAGAATACGGTGTTGTAGAATTTGATGAAAACGGCAGAGCCCTTTCCATCGAAGAAAAACCGGAGCATCCGAAGTCAAACTATGCAGTTCCGGGACTTTATTTCTATGACAATGATGTTGTAGAGATCGCAAAGAACGTGAAACCGTCCGCAAGAGGCGAGATCGAGATCACCAGCATCAACAACGAATACCTGAGAAGAGGAACTCTTAAAGTAGAAACTCTTGGAAGAGGATTTGCATGGCTGGATACAGGAAACCATGATTCTCTTCTTGATGCGGCAGATTTCGTTGCGGCATTCCAGAAACGTCAGGGACTTTATATTTCCTGTATCGAGGAGATCGCGTACAAACGTGGATTTATCACAAAAGAGCAGCTTGTCGAACTGGCACAGCCGCTTCTCAAGACTGCCTATGGCAAATATCTGATCGAAGTAGCGGAGGGATTATAAAATGGGTAAGATCACAGTAGAAAACTGTCATATCGAAGGACTTAAGGTCATCACACCAACTGTATTCGGGGATGAACGCGGTTATTTCATGGAAACATACAATTACAATGATTACAAGGCAGCAGGAATCGACATGGAATTCGTTCAGGATAACCAGTCAAGCTCCCGCAAGGGCGTTCTCCGCGGACTTCATTTCCAGATCAACTATCCGCAGGACAAGCTTGTACGTGTTGTAAGCGGAGAAGTGTTTGATGTTGCCGTTGATCTGAGAGAAGGTTCTGAGACTTACGGACAGTGGTACGGTGTTGTTCTGTCTGCTGAGAATAAGAAACAGTTCTTCATCCCGAAGAATTTTGCACACGGATTTGTTGTACTTTCTGATACAGCAGAGTTCGCATACAAATGTACAGACTTCTATCATCCGAATGATGAGGGTGGACTTGCATACAATGATCCTGACATCGGCGTACAGTGGCCGATCCCGGAGGATATGGAACTGATTCTTTCTGACAAAGACCAGAAATGGGGAAGCTTCAAGGAATACACTGCAAACAGGGGTAAAAAGGATTGAATAAAAATACCTGGCTGCCTGGAGAAATCTACAGAAACAGAAGATTAGTCTTTTCTCTGGCAAAAAATGATTTCAAAACAAAATATGCCGGTTCCTATTTCGGAACAGTATGGGCGTTTATCCAGCCGATCGTTACGATCTGTGTCTACTGGTTTGTGTTTGGTCTGGCACTTCGGAATGGTTCTGACAAGGGCGTTCCGTTTGTACTCTGGCTGATCGCAGGTCTTATCCCGTGGTTTTTCTTCCAGGAGGGACTGACGGGTGGAACGAATGCACTTCTGGAATACAATTATCTGGTCAAGAAAGTGGTATTCAATATCCGCATCCTGCCGGTAGTAAAGGTATTTTCAGCGGTGTTTGTCCATTGCTTTTTTGTAGTGATCGTTCTGGTGATCTACACCTGCATGGGATACCCGCCGAGCCTGTACGCCCTGCAGCTTGTGTACTACAGTTTCTGTATTTTTATGCTGATCCTTGCTGTGACTTATATGACAAGTGCGGCAGTCGTATTTTTCCGCGACTTAAGCCAGATCATCAACATTGCCCTGCAAGTAGGTGTCTGGGTGACTCCGATCATGTGGGACTTCAATGATCTCGGGCTTGGCGGGATCCTTCAGAAAATACTCAAACTGAATCCGCTGTTTTATATTGTCCAGGGGTATCGTGACTCCCTGATAAACAAAGTGGCGATCTGGGACCACCCTGTACTGACACTTTATTTCTGGGTATTCACGCTGGCAGTATTTATCTTCGGAACCAGACTGTTCAAAAAACTTCAGGTACACTTTGCAGATGTACTGTAACATGGAGAGTAGAATGAGTGAATTTGCAATTCAGGTAAAACATCTGGACAAGATGTACAAATTATATAACAAACCCTCAGACCGTCTCAAAGAGGCACTGGGGTTCAAGGTTCCGGTGCGGGAGCATTATGCGCTCCGCGATGTGAGCTTTGAGGTCCGAAGGGGCGAGACCGTGGGAATCATCGGAACAAATGGTTCCGGTAAATCCACGATCCTTAAGATCATCACAGGCGTACTGAATCCTACCGGCGGCGAAGTGACGGTAGATGGACGTATCTCAGCACTTCTTGAGCTGGGAGCCGGATTCAATATGGAATACACAGGGATCGAAAACGTTTATCTCAACGGAACCATGATGGGATTTTCAAAAGAAGAAATTGATTCCCGTCTGCAGGATATTCTGGATTTTGCTGATATCGGAGATTTTGTCCACCAGCCGGTCAAGGCGTATTCAAGCGGTATGTTTGTCCGCCTTGCTTTTGCAGTGGCGATCAATATCGATCCGGAGATCCTGATCGTAGATGAGGCACTTTCTGTAGGAGATGTTTTCTTCCAGGCAAAATGCTATCGTAAGTTCGAAGAATTCAAGAAGATGGGAAGGACCATCCTTTTTGTAAGCCATGATCTGAGCAGTATCGCGAGATACTGTGACAGGGTCGTTCTTCTGAACAAGGGTGTGAAGCTGGAAGAGGGATCCCCGAAGCAGATGGTAGATATGTACAAGCAGCTTCTGGTCGGGCAGGACCCGACGAAGCAGCAGGTGCAGGAAGAGAAGCCGAAGGAAAGCTGGAGTGAAGAATTCCAGGTCAATCCGAACATGCTGGAATATGGCAGTAAGCTTGCGGAGATCACAGACTTTGCCGTGATCGATGACAAGGGCAGATCCACGAATACCATCGAGAAAGGAAGTTCCTTCCAGATCCGCATGAAAGCTGTGTTCCACGAGGCGATCCAGGAGCCGATCATGGCATATACTTTCAAGGATATCAAGGGTACGGAGATCACCGGAACCAATACCATGTTCGAAAAGATGCATATCGAGCATTCGGATGAAGGTGACACCTGTACGGTGACTTTCACACAGAAGATGTTCCTTCAGGGCGGAGAGTATCTGCTCGCATTTGGCTGCACGGGATACAAGGATGGAGAATTCACGGTATTCCACAGACTTTATGATGCATGCAACATCACGGTTGTTTCCGAACAGAACACCGTAGGTTTTTATGACATGGATTCACAGGTAGAGATACAATACGGAGAAGAAAAATGAGTGAAAAAATAGGACAGGTTGTGCTGGATGACACGTATTATCCGGGAAAAGATTTATATACAGACGGTGCGATCGAAGATGAGATGCTGGAGATCGCCAGGACTTATCCAGAAGAAAAATGGAATCAGGTGATCGCAGAGCGCAAAAGCTGGCCGATCCTGTATCATTTTTCACATATCAGAGAAAATATCTTAAGCTGGCTTCCATTCACAGGAGAAGAAAATGTCCTGGAGATCGGTTCCGGCTGCGGCGCGGTGACTGGCGCACTGTGCAAGAAGGCAAAGAGCGTGACCTGCATCGAACTGTCACGCAAGAGAAGCCTGATCAATGCCAACAGACATAAGGACTTTGATAATCTTAAGATTCTTATGGGCAACTTTCAGGATATTGAGAAAAATCTTACCGAAAAGTATGATTACATCACGCTGATCGGTGTATTTGAATATGGAGAGGCTTATATTCAGAGCAGTACTCCTTATGTAGATTTCCTGAAGATCATTTCCAGACATCTCAAACCGGACGGCAGGATCGTCCTTGCGATCGAAAACCGTTTTGGACTGAAATACTGGGCGGGCTGTACAGAAGATCATTTCGGAACTCTTTTTGAAGGACTGGAAGGATATCCGACGACAAAAGGTGTCAAGACCTTTACGAAGAAGGAATTCAATGCCATCTTACGAGAGGCAGGGGACCTCAAAGCATCCTGGTATTATCCATTTCCGGACTACAAACTTCCAATGACGATCTATTCTGATGAGCGTCTTCCGTTCAAGGGCGAACTGAACAGGCTGGAGACGAATTATGACAGACTGCGCCTGCAGCTTTTCCAGGAGTCACCAGTATATGATTCTCTTCTGGACAATGATCTGTTCCCGGAGTTTTCCAATTCGTTCCTTCTTCTGATCGGCAGGGAAAAGCCGGAGATCGCAACGGTATATTCCAAATTTTCCAATGAGAGATCATCGGAATTCGCCCTTCGTACCGATATCTGCAAAGAAGGCAAAAAAGATCGTTTTGTTCGAAAAGTTCCGACAGAAACTACAGCAGAGAAACATGTACGGAATCTGGAATCCCTTTCCAGAGAGATGGCAAGGATCTATGCAAAAGAAGGTCTGGAACTGAACCAGTGCATACTGGAAAAACAGGGTGTCCGTCTGGAATTCCTCAAGGGAAAGACGCTGGAAGAACATCTCGATGCGCTGGTAGAACAGGGCAGAAACGAAGAGGCAGAGAAGCTTCTGTTCCGTTATGTTGAGAAGGTACGCCGGATCCACAGTGGAGAAGCTTTTTATAAAACACCGGAATTTGTCAAAGTATTCGGAAATGTTTCACAGGAAGGAACACTTTCCTGTAGTGGAATCTCCAATATCGATCTGATTCCGGCAAATATCCTGATCGACAATGACAGGATTTCCGTGATCGATTATGAGTGGACGTTCCGTTTCCCGATCCCGGGCAACTTTATCATTTACAGGATGATCCATTATTATCTGGAAAGTGACGGCAAGCGCCGTGCGCTCAAGGATATGGATTTCTATACGAAGGCAGGTCTGACAGAGAAAGAACTGGAGATCTATGCTGCAATGGAGCGTAATTTCCAGAATTATATCAAGGGCAGCCATGTACCGCTTCTTGACATGTATGAGGATGTTTCACCGGGCAAAGTTGATGTACTGTCTTATTATGAGCAGCTCCGGATCGCAGGTGCAGAGCGGAAACTGCAGGTATTTTATGACAGAGGAAATGATTTCAACGAAAGCGATTCAGCCGTCTATCCGATGGCGAAGACCGGACTTTCTCTGAAGATTCCGATTTCGAAGGATGCAAAACGTCTGAGACTTGATCCTGGTGAGGCAGCAGGAGGACTTCTCCTTCACAGACTTGCCTTTGATGATGGCAGCAAGGCTGTTTTTTACAGTAACGGATTTGACATGGGCGATGGAAGATATTATTTCGGAGCCGGTGACCCGCAGTTTATCATTGAGCATGTTCAGGGCAAAACTCTGGATATCGAGATCGAAGTATTGAAAGAGCAGGAAGCAAGGGAAGAATTCTGGCAGAAATTCTCACAGGTATCTTCACAGAAAGAGCAGGAGATCCAGAGACTGAACCAGAAAATACAGCAGATGGAAAACACAAAAGTCTGGAAGCTGTACCGAAGCATTAAAAAAAATTAAAGAGGATGTAGAATGGGTGATTTTTGTTTCAGCATAGATGAAGAACGTTACGATGACAGACATGGTCATGTGCTGAGTCTGGACGGATGGTATTCACATCCTGACAGAAAAACATATGGATTTGAACTTCTGGGAGATGGCTATGATACGGTAGAACTGCCAGAGATCCAGAGACGGGAGCGGCCGGATGTCGCACAGGCTCTTGGATGTGAATTCGGGGATTTTCTGCCGGGATTTACCGTTCAGATCCCGGAGGTACTGAAACTGGCAGAGAAATATCAGAGTCTGGAACTTTTTCTCCGCGACGGGGAAGAACGTGTCAGTATCTGGGAGATCAGTGCAGACGAACTGGATGAATTGATCAAAGAAAATCTTGTGGAATATCATCTGGACCGTGTTGAGATCCTGTATGATACGATGCTGGAGATCCAGGGATGGGTCGTTGATCAGAGAGGAAGCGTGGAAGTGACGGTACATCAGGAGGATGCATCACTTCTGGACTGCCGGATCAGCAGAGGACGCAGACCGGATGTGGTCGAGAGAAGGAATCTTGATGAGGAATATAAGACGCAGGAGATCGGATTCAGGATCTCTGCGGCGCTTCCGGAGATCAAAGGCGGAGAGATCATTCTTCATTTCTGTGGTGATTCTGTCACCAAAACATATACGATTGACATCGAGGAACTTCGGAAACAAAATAAACCAAAAGGATTCTTAAGCAGGCTTTTTGGCAAAGAGAGTGTGGCAGAAGGTGGATATGAAGCATGGCTTGCGCGCCATAAGGTGGATAAGAGAACCCTTCGCAGGCAGAAACATGCTGCTTTTGCACAGAAGCCGCTCATCAGCATTGTGATTCCGCTGTACTGCACACCGCTTCCTTATCTTAAGGAACTGCTGGAGTCTGTCCGCAGACAGTCCTATGAGAACTGGCAGCTCTGCCTGGCAGACGGAAGCCCGGATGACAAGGTAAAAGAATTCATTGAGAAGCATTACGGCAGAGAGAAACGTATTGTTTACCGCAAGCTGGAAGAGAATGGCGGGATCTCCGTCAACACAAATGAGGCGGTCGCGCTGGCAGCAGGCGAGTATCTTATGCTCTGCGATCACGATGACACCCTGGAACCGGATGCTCTCTATGAGATCGTCAAAGCGATCAACGATACAGGTGCCGATGTGCTTTATACCGATGAGGATAAGGTCAGCATGGACGGCCGGCATTACTTTGACCCGAATTTCAAACCTGACTTTAACCTGTTCCGTCTGAGGGAAAACAACTATATCTGTCATATTTTTGTTGTGAAAAAAAGCCTGACAGACGAAACGGGACTTCTCCGGTCTGAATTTGACGGCGCGCAGGATTTTGATTTTATCTTACGCTGCTGCGAAAAGGCGCAGAAGATCACACATATCCCGAAAGTGCTGTATCACTGGAGATGCCACATGGACTCCACAGCGGCAGATCCTTCCAGCAAGGCATACGCATATGAAGCAGGAAGAAAAGCCGTCCGTGAGCATTACCAGAGACTGGGCATCGATGCGAAGGTGGAGATGACAGAACGTCCTGGCTGGTATCGAAGCCATGTGAAGGTTCAGGGAAATCCACTTATTTCTGTCATTATTCCGAACAAAGATCATACAGATGATCTGGAGCTGTGCCTGTTTTCCATGACACGGAAATCAACATATCGCAATTATGAGATCCTGATCGTAGAGAACAACAGCGAGAAGGAAGAAACCTTTGAATATTACAGAAAACTCCCGGACCGTTATCCGAAGGCGAGGGTACTGACCTGGGAAAAAGAATTCAACTATTCCGCGATCAACAATTTCGCTGCTAAGGAAGCGAAGGGAGAGTATCTTCTTTTCCTGAACAACGATGTGGAGATCCTGACACCGGACTGGATGGAAGAAATGCTCCAGAACTGCCAGCAGGAAAACGTGGCGGCTGTGGGAGCGAAGCTTTATTACCCGGATGATACGATCCAGCATGCGGGTGTTGTCCTGGGACTTGGAGGCATCGCAGGCCATATCATGTGCCGTGCATCGAAAGAAGACCCGGGCTATTTTGGACGTATGATCAGCGTGCAGGAGATCAGTGCGGTGACAGCGGCGTGCATGATGGTAAAGAAATCCGATTTTGATGCCGTGGGCGGTCTTGATGAGACTTTCCAGGTGGCATTTAATGATATCGATCTGTGCATGAAATTCCGTGCGGCAGGAAAGAAGATCATTTTTACACCGTATGCAGAACTGTATCACTATGAATCAAAATCAAGAGGACTGGAAGATACACCGGAAAAACAGTTCCGCTTTGACAAAGAAGTAAAGAGATTCCAGGAGAAATGGGCGCAGCAGCTTGAGATGGGGGACCCGTATTACAGCCCGAATCTTTCTGTGACAGAAGGGGACTGTTCCCTGAGAGAAGACTGAGAAATGAGGTTGGATATAGATTATGGCAAGAGAAATTTTTGAAGTGACCAAGGACAGGTTCCATCTTCAGAATCCATGTTGTTACATCCTTCAGGGAACCTGGCCAAAAGAAGCAAGAATGCGTGCCTGCCTGGACGGATCAGAAGTAAAGGCAGAGATCAAGAAACTGGAGATGGTCAGTGCACTGGAGCGTTTCAAGGATCCTGATCTGATGCGCGGCGAGAGGATCACGGCTGAGATCCGTCTCCCGGAATCACTGGAAGGCTTTCAGAAACTTTCCGTTTATGCAGATATGCCGGACAAAAACTTCTGCTGGTTTTCTGTTCCGGTCAAAGAACTGGAACGACGCAGAGGCAAACCGCAGTTTTTTATCGAAGAAGAAAAGGTGCAGCAGGGCTTCCTGAGAGTACGTGGATGGGCTGTGGCATCTGAACCGGTCAAAATTCAGATCTTTGATGAAAATAAAGAGAAGATTTCAGCAGAAATCCTCCGTACAGAACGTGTCGACGTGGAACAGCTTTATGAGGAGACAGAGATCCATGATAAGACAGGATTCTTTGTAGAACTGACAAACCTTACAGGCAAATTTGTCTATATTGTTTTTTATGCAGGAAATACGAAGTCTGTCCATATCGCACACCTTCAGCCGACTGTTGTCCTTCGCAAAAAGGTCGGGAAATATGCCAAAAAAGGCTTACGTTACTGGAGAAGCCAGGGAAGCGTGGCGCTGGTGGGCAAAATCGCAGCCAAGGTTAAGACAGCTTCTACAAGAGAAATTCCATATCAGAAGTGGATCCTCAGGCATCTTCCGAGCCAGAAAGAACTGGAGAAACAGAGAAGAGAGAAATTCGACTTCCAGCCAAAGATCTCTATCGTGATCCCGTTATACAAGACCCCTGAGAAATACTTAAGACAGCTGGTTGATACCGTCAAGGCACAGACTTATCCGAACTGGGAACTCTGTCTTTCTGACGGAAGCGGTGCAGATTCACCGATCGCAGGACTCCTTAAGGAGCTTGCAGCATCGGATGAACGTATCAAAGTAGTTTCTCATAACCAGCAGCTTCAGATCTCTGGGAATACCAATGCAGGAATCGAGATCGCAACGGGGGATTACATCGCTTTTGCAGATCATGACGATGAACTGACACCGCATGCACTGTTTGAGTGCGTCAAGGCCTTGAATAAAGACCGCAGGATCCGTGTTCTGTATTCTGATGAAGATAAGATGTCGATGGATGGACATAAGTTCTTCCAGCCGCATTTCAAACCAGATTACAACCCGGATCTTCTCTGTACCGTAAACTATATCTGCCATCTGTTTGTGGTTGACAGAGAGATCATTAATAAAGTCGGTACTCTCCGCAGTGAATTTGACGGCGCGCAGGATTATGATTTTATTTTCCGCTGTATTGAGGCGGTAGATCCTTCAGAAATCTATCATATCCCGAAGATCCTGTACCACTGGAGATGTCATGAGGACTCCACGGCCGAGAATCCGGAGAGCAAGGCGTATGCATTTGAGGCAGGAAAACGTGCGATCGAGGCACATTATGAGAGAACAGGCATCCATGCGGAAGTATACCAGGGAGAGTTCCTGGGACTTTACAGAACAAGATTTATCCGTGACCATGATCCGCTGATCTCCATCATCATTCCGAATAAGGATCATATTGATGATCTGAAACGCTGCATGGATTCAATCGATAAGAAATCAACGTATCAGAACTACGAATACATCATTGTGGAAAACAACAGTACAGATGATAAGACCTTTGCATATTACAAGGAACTGGAAGCATCCAACCCGAAAGCACATGTTGTTTACTGGGACAGAGAGTTCAACTATTCCGCGATCAACAACTACGGCGCATCCTTTGCGAAGGGCGAGTATATCCTGCTTCTGAACAATGACACAGAGATCATCAATGATGACTGTCTGGAAGAACTTCTTGGCTACTGTATGAGAAGTGATGTAGGTGCAGTCGGTGCGAGAATGTATTATGAGGATGATACGATCCAGCATGCCGGTGTAGTTATTGGCTTTGGTGGAATCGCAGGACACTGTTTCGTGCTCCAGCCTCGTGGAACGACAGGCTATTGCCACAGGATCATCTGCGCGCAGGATTACAGTGCGGTGACAGCAGCCTGCATGATGGTGAAGAAAGAAGCATTTGATAAGGTAGGCGGTCTGACAGAAGAACTTGCCGTTGCCTTTAATGATATTGATTTCTGTATGAAGCTCCGTGCAGCCGGATACCTGATCGTGTATAATCCATATGCAGAACTGTATCACTACGAATCCAAATCCAGAGGACTTGAGGACACACCGGAAAAAGTGGCACGTTTCAACAAAGAGATCCAGATCTTTGAGAAACGCTGGCCGGATATCCTGAGAAACGGCGATCCGTATTACAATCCAAATCTGACCTTAAAGAGTCAGGATTTTTCGCTGAGACGTATATAGGAGGATTTTCTGATGAAAGTATTAGTAACAGGCGTAAAAGGACAGCTTGGCTATGATGTAATGAACGAGCTGGCAAAAAGAGGCTACGAAGGAGTCGGCGTTGATGTTGCCGAGATGGACATCACAGACAGCGCGGCCGTAGAAAAAGTGATCTCAGAAGTTCATCCGGATAAAGTTGTCCACTGTGCAGCGTGGACTGCTGTGGATGCAGCGGAGGATAACCAGGAGGTCTGCCACAAAGTAAATGTGGATGGAACAGCAAATATTGCAAAGATGTGTGGAAAACTCGACATTCCGATGGTATACATCAGCACAGACTATGTGTTTGACGGACAGGGAATCCGCCCGTGGGAGCCGGATGATCCGGTCGTAGAGCCGCTGAATGTCTATGGACAGTCCAAATACGAAGGTGAAGTTGCCGTGGAAAAATATGCTCCGAAGCACTACATCGTGCGTATTGCATGGGTATTCGGACTGAACGGCAAAAACTTCATCAAGACCATGATCAATCTTGGCAAAACACATGATACCCTGACTGTTGTAAATGACCAGATCGGTACACCGACTTACACCTACGACCTTGCAAGACTTCTTGTAGATATGCTGGAAAAAGAAGAGTACGGCAAATACCATGCAACAAATGAAGGCGGTTACATTTCCTGGTATGATTTTGCAAAAGAGATCTTCGCTCAGGCAGGTATGGATGTCAAAGTCCTCCCGGTAAGTTCTGCGGAATATCCGGCAAAGGCAAAACGTCCGTCCAACAGCCGTATGGAGAAGAAGAAACTCGACGAGCATGGATTTACCCGTCTTCCGGACTGGAAAGATGCTCTTGGACGTTATCTGAAGGAAATTATGTAAACTGATGAAAGAAAAGATGAAATCAAGCTCAAAGATCCGGACAGTGCAGAAGCTGTCCGGATTTTGTCAAAGCCCTGATGTGAGGGCGCTTTGTTTTTTATTTCTGCTGCTGAGTGCAAGCTGTAGTTTTATATTCCGGGATTATTTATATGGAAATGACCTGATGATCTTCAACGATATCGGAAGTGATACCTGGCAGCAGTACATCATGAACTATACCAGCATTGTGAACCATCTGCGGGACGGCAGCTTTTCTCTCTGGGATTTTAATAACGGGCTGGGGATCAACCAGTTTAACTTTAACCTGTTTGATCCGTTCCTGATGCTGCTTTATGGAGTCGGTGTTGTTCTGGGACCGGCACATATGCTTCTGTATATCAATGTCATTCAGATCCTCAAGATCATGGTGGCGGCGTTTGCTTTTTACTGGTTTCTGTCACAGTTTTCTTTCAGCGTGCCGTCAAAGATGATCACGTCTTATGCTTATGCGCTGAATGGGTTTCTCCTGGTGTGGGGGCAGCATTACCAGTTTGGAACGGTCGTGATCTATTTTCCGCTGATGCTTCTTTTCTGTGAGAAGTTCATCCAGAAAAAGAAAGGAAAGGCACTGTTTCCGGTCATGGTATTCCTGTGCGGGATCTACAGCGTGTACTTTACATACATGTGCCTGGCGGCGACCGGGCTGTATCTGCTTTTCCGGATCCTGATGCTGGACGGACTTACCTGGAAAGAGAGGATACAGAGATTTCTGCTCGGCTGCGCGGAGATGATCATGGGCGTGGGAATGAGCCTTGTCGTGTTCCTTCCGATGGCAGAAGTTCTCCTGGATGTGTCTTCCAGACTGGAAAGCGACGGAACAGGGCTCCTTGATTTCCTGCGCCAGTGTTTTACGCCATATTCAAGGAAGTTTTATCTGTCCATGCTCAAGAGAATGTTCTCAAGCAACTTACAGAACGGTTACGGACTGGCAAAAGGACCGCAGCAGTATGTGATGAACTATTACGAAGATCCAGTCCTTTTCTGCTCAACGCTGGCTGTTTTTCTGAATGTGCAGTTTCTTGCAGTCCTCCGAAAAGCAGACATGACGAAGCGGGCAAAAAGAGTACTCTATGGAGTGGCTGCCCTGATCCTTGTCGGAACTGCACTCCCGGTCGGAGGAACGGTCTTTAATTACTTCACACTGCCGACACAGCGTTATACATTTGTGCTGATGACAGTCTTTCTGCTTTTGATGGCGTGGATGTGGGATTACATGCGAAAAGGCGGCAAGCTGAACCTTGTGCTGATTCTTGCGGTGACTGCCCTCATGGGCTGGGCATACTGGTGCGGATATGAGCAGGCGGGCTTCCAGGAATACAGGACAAATATCCTGATCCTGACCGTCACAGGAATTCTGACAGCCGTCTGCCTGACGCTACTCTGTTTCCTGAAGGATACACAGATAAGAAATGTGATCCTAGGAGTTATGGGCGTTGTGCTTGTCGTGAACGTGGTTTCTGAGGGCGGAACAAATTATCAGAACCGCGTCACCATGAAAAAGACAGATGTTCCGGCAGAAGTGATGGTGCAGGAAACACAGCGCTATGAGGAGATGCGGACTTCTGATGACAAGGAGATAAAATACCGCGCAGAGATCGAGAAACCGCAGGATTTTTTCCGGGAGATGTACCGTGTCGATCTTGCGGACTGCCTGAACTATCTCAAAGAAAATGATCCGACGTTCTACCGTGTAGAGAAGGATTATATTTCGGGAACTGTTTCGATGGATTCTTCCGGGCAGGGATACCGCGGGATTTCGACTTATAATTCTGTCATGAACGGAAATGTCAAAGAATTTGTTGAGACCTGTTATCCGGAACTGTTTTTTGCAGATCACAATCATTATACGTTCTGGAACAATGTGGACGATAACTGGCTGGCTGCTTTCCTGGGCGTGAAATACATCCTTTCCGGAAACGGAGAACCGGACGAGACAAAATATAAGCTGCTGGATCAGGTGGGAAGTCTTTATATCCATGAGAATGTACTGGATGCACAGACAGCGCATTTCTATACGCAGGATATTTCAGAGGAGAGCCTTAAGGAACTCTGCACAGAGGAGAACAGGGAAGAACTTCTCGGAGAGGCGATCGCCCTGGAGGATGGAACGGAGATCGGAGATGCATCTGAGATCCAGACACTCAAATCCGAGGAGCAGGAGACAGCAGAGCAAAATTCTTCCGTGACGCTGGATGCGCCGCAGAAAGACTCTGTTGTGACAGGAAGTGTCCATGCAGAAGCAGATGGATATGCCCTGTTTATGATCCCATATGAAAAAGGCTGGAGTCTCACGATCGATGGAGAAAAAGCGGAACTGCTCCGCGGCGATATCGGATTCCTTGCATGTGAAGTGCCAGAGGGAGATCATACGATCCTTCTTACCTTCGAGGCACCGGGATTAAAGGCAGGCACGATAGGAAGTGTGCTGTTCTGGATCTTGTTTGCACAGAGCAGGCTCCTGATCATACGAAAGAATAAAACCAGAAAATCAGCGGGTGCTTGAGGGCACACCGCTGATTTTCTGGTTTATGAGAAGTGAAAAAATTGGAATGTATTTTGACCCGTAACTGTGAGGGTACTGAACAGTTACGATTTTGCTACTTTGATGATTCTCCAGAGAAGTAGAAGGAAGAGTATGAGACCGGCACCGCCGAACAGGATGTATGGAAGATTGTTCCTGTCTGCGGAATATTCTCTGGCAGCTTCTATATTCTGGTTGCTTTCAGTAGAAAAAGAAGAATTGTCTTCATGGGTGGCTGCCATAGTTGCTGTTCCGACAGGAGTACCACCAAAGAAATACTGACGGCTGTACTGTCCGTTTTCCTGTTCTTCGCCATCTTCAGTAGTGAGACTGTCTGCTGTGGCGCCGACAGGTACGTAGACATTGCCGCCGGAAACCATGTTGAAGTCGTTGTCTCCGAGGGAGAGCATCTGGAAATTATCAAATCCGTAGTTAAACAGGCTGACTGCTTCTGTTGTAGTTACACCGGAAGCACCCTGAAGAACAACAGCGATCAAGGTGACATCGTCCTTTTCGGCTACACAGACGAGTGTGCTGCCGGAGGCTTCTGTATAACCTTCCCTTCCACCAAGACAGTACTGATAATAGGCTGCATTGGATGAAGACATCAATGGAAAATTGTTGGTCAGTACACGTTCACCACCGGATACGTTAGTCGCTGGGATCGTATAAGAAACTGTATTGGAAATGGTCCGGAAGGATTCATTATCAATAGCTGCCTTCATAATAAGTGCCATGTCATGTGCGGTGGTATGCTGATTTTCATCTGGAAGTCCGGTAGACTTGGTAAATACTGTGTTGGTGCAGCCAAGCTGTGCAGCCCGGTCATTCATCATCTGAACGAAGTTTTCAACAGAACCGCCAACGTGTTCTGCAACCTGAAGTGCGATGTCATTTGCTGAGGAGAGCATGATCGCATAGAGGCATTGTTCCATTGTAAAAACCTCTCCAAGCTGTGCGGAAATATTGGCACCTCCGTCAGTAACACCGGAAACACCGGTTTCTGTCATGGTGACTTCATCAGTAAGCTGCGAATTTTCAAGAGCGACCAGGACAGTCATGACTTTGACTGTAGCACCGGGATACAGTTCCTGATCCATGTTTTTGGAATAAAGCATCGTCTGTGTGCTGTCCTCCATGATTACGGCCGCTGTGGAAGTAATCTCTGGTCCCTGAGGCCATCCCGGAATGCTGTTTGTTGTTATAGCAGAAGTAGCAGCCTGGGCAGTATCTGCGGCTGTTTCCTCGGCGGCCAGGACCGGTGTCTGGAACAATACAGAACAAGAAAGTCCCAGAGCCAGAAGACCGCTGTATAATCTTTTTAATCTCATAATCTATCTCCTGTGACTGATAAAATAGTGTGTCGTTTTTAACAAAAAAATACATATCAATTCATATCATATCCCATTTTTCGACGCAATTCAAGCAGAATGATATAGCCCCTTGCAAAAATAGGCCTGGAATGATAAAATAAAGCCGATTATGAGTAAAATTATTGTAAAATATGTGTTGCTGTGAGCAGTAACAAATAAGTAAAGTCTGAGGACACAATATATGAATAAAAAACAACAGGCAGGAGGCGGGATCCAGTGGGGACGCATGCTCAAGAAAATGAATCCCTACACGATCCAGAAGGGCTTCCGCTATCTGAAGCACTATGGACCGAAGGAATTCTGGATCCGTCTCCATGAACGTTTTGAGCCGGAAGAAGTTCCCTATGGTCCGTGGTATGAAGCGTATATTCCGGATAAGGCGGAACTTGAGAAGCAGAAGAAACATAAGTTTGCATACACACCGCGGATCAGTGTTGCTGTGCCGGCATTCCGTACACCGGAGGTTTTTCTGCGCCAGATGATCCAGTCACTTCTTGACCAGACCTATCCGAACTGGGAACTCTGTATTGCAAATGGAAGTCCGGATGATACGGAGATGACAGCCATCCTTAAGGAATATGCGTCAGCAGATCGGAGGATCTGCGTCAGAGATCTGCGCGAGAATCTGGGAATCGCAGGAAATACCAATGCGGCACTTACGATGGCATCAGGAGAGTTTGTGGGTCTTCTGGATCACGATGACCTTCTGGCACCGAATGCCCTTTATGAGATCGTTAAGAAACTCAATGAGGACAGAGAACTGGATGCCGTTTACACAGACGAGGACAAGGTCACAACAGACTTAAGTGAACATTTCCAGCCTCATCTGAAACCGGATTTCAACCTGGATCTCCTGAGGTCCAACAACTATATCTGTCACTTTTTTGTAGTCCGCAAGACTATCGTGGATAAGGTCGGCGGTTTCCGTCAGGAATTTGACGGGGCACAGGATCATGACTTTATTTTCCGCTGTGTGGAGGAAGCTTCCGGCAGAGTCGGACATGTACCGGAGATCGTTTATCATTGGCGTACACACAAGGCATCGACTGCAGATAATCCTGCCAGCAAGATGTATGCGTTTGATGCAGGCAAAAGAGCAATCGAAGCACACCTCAAGCGCGTGGGCGTAGAGGGTGAAGTAAGCCATACACCGGATCTTGGATTTTTCCGCGTGAAATATCCGGTCCACGGAGAGCCTATGGTTTCTATCATCATCCCAAATAAGGATGAGAAGGAATCCTTACAGGCATGCATAGAATCCATCAGGGAAAAAACAGAATATCAGAATTACGAGATCCTGATCATTGAGAATAACAGTACTTCCGAGGAGATTTTTCATTATTACAAAGAACTCTCCAGAGATCCAAAGATCCGTCTGCTCAGATGGAAGAAGGAATTCAACTATTCTGCCATCAACAACTATGGTGTCCGCCATGCAAAGGGCGATTACTTACTGTTCCTTAACAATGATGTGACGGTGATCACACCGGGCTGGATCAAAGAAATGCTCGGTGTCTGCCAGCGAGGAGAGGTCGGGGTGGTCGGCGTGAAGCTGATCTATCCGGACAATACGATCCAGCATGCAGGCTGTGTGATCGGTATCGGCGGCATTGCAGGCCATATGTTTGTTGACATGCCGGCGAACAGAACCGGGTATCTCCACAAGGCTTCGATCCTTCAGGATATGAGTGCTGTGACTGCGGCGTGCATGATGATGAAGCGCAGTGCATTTGAGGAAGCAGGCGGATTTACAGAGAAACTGTCTGTTGCATTTAACGATGTGGATCTGTGTCTGAAAGTTCGTAAGAATGGAAGTCTGATCGTGTATGATCCATATGTTCAGTTATATCATATGGAATCCAAGACGAGAGGTGCAGAGGACAGCGAGGCGAAGGTCAGACGTTTTCAGGAAGAAATTGAATACATGCGCTGTCAGTGGATCGACATCCTCAGGAAAGGTGATCCTTACTATAACAAGAATCTGTCTCTGACCAAATGGAATTACTCCCTTCGTCCGATCCGGGGAATGGAGAATAAGGAGAAATAATATGGAAGTATCGGTTGTCATACCGAATTATAATGGAATTGCGTTTCTGGACAGCGTACTTGCAAGTCTGGAAGGGCAGACACTCAAAAATTTCGAAGTGATCTTTGTGGATAATGGTTCTTCTGACGGAAGCTGTTCTTTCGTTGCGGGCAATTATCCGTGGGTGCATATCATTGAACTGCCTGAAAATTATGGTTTCTGCAAGGCAGTTAATGAAGGGATCAAAGCTTCCAGAGCACCGTATGTCCTTCTTCTGAACAATGATACAGAAGTGAAAGAGGATTTTCTGGAAGAGATGGTCGCCGCGATCCGCAGGCACAAGAGAGCTTTTTCCTGTGCGGCGAGAATGGTGCAGTATCATGACAGAGACCGCCTGGATGATGCAGGCAATTTCTACAATGCACTTGGCTGGTCTTTTGCGAGAGGCAAGGGCAGGGATATCCATACGTATGAGAAGGAAGAACAGATATTTTCCTCCTGCGGCGGTGCTGCGATCTACAGAAGAAAACTTTTTGAAAAGATTGGATATTTTGACGAAGAACATTTTGCATATCTGGAAGATACGGATATCGGATACCGTGCAAGGATCTACGGTTACGAGAACTGGTATGCGCCAAAGGCGGTCGTTTACCATGTGGGAAGCGGCACGAGCGGATCCAGGTATAATTATTTCAAGACCAGATATTCTTCAAGAAACAACGTTTATCTGATCTACAAAAATATGCCGCTGCTTCAGATTATTCTGAATCTTCCGTTCCTGGCAGCAGGATTTTTGATCAAGTTTTTGTTTTTTGCTGTCAAGGGCATGGGCAAAGAATATCTGGCAGGTATAAAGAATGGATTTTCCATCAGCCACAAGGGTCGAAAAGTCCCGTTTTCGATGAAACATCTGCCAAATTATGCCAGGATTCAGCTGGAATTATGGAAGAATATTTTTGTCAGATTTACTGCGTAAAGGCGGATTTACAGATCGCAGAGCTAAATTTTATAAAATAAAATTTGGTATTTTATTGATTTTGACAGTCAACTATTATAAGATAAACACACATAATGAAACAGTGAGGTGACAGAAATTGATTCAGGATAATCAGAAGAATTTCAGTCGTCTCCAGATGTTAATTGATGCCGTTGTAATTGCGGTTGCTTATGTCCTTGCGTGGATGATCCGTTTTATCGGACCGTTTTCGTATTCGGCAGTCCGGGCACTGGCGTTTGAGCAGTATATGTTTGCCCTGATCTTTATTATTCCGGGCTATCTGCTGCTATACCAGGCGTTTACCTTGTATGAACCTTTGCATCTGCAGGGGCGGCGGCTTGTGCTTGCCAATATTGTCAAGGCAAATGTTCTGGGACTTCTTCTTGTAGTATTCAGTCTTTATATGATCGGAGAGCCTGATTTTTCCAGACTTACGGTCTATATTTTCTGTGTAGTTAACATCTTTATGGAATGGGGAGTCAGACTTCTGATCTATTCTATCCTTAAGGATATGCGAAAGAGGGGACTGAACCAGAAGCAGATACTGCTGGTAGGTTACAGCCGTGCAGCGGAAGAGTACATTGACAGAATTAAGGAGAATCCTCAGTGGGGATATATCGTCCGTGGAATTCTGGATGACAATGTACCGGCGGGAACCCTCTATAATGGAGTAAAGGTGATCGGACGTATTGCGAATCTGACCGTGATCCTTCCTGCAAACAGACTGGATGAGATTGCAATTACATTGGGATTAAGTGAATATTATCGTCTGGAGGAGATCGTTGCAATGTGCGAGAAATCCGGAGTACACACGAAGTTTATTCCGGACTACAATAAGATCATTCCTACAAAGCCATATACGGAGGATATACTGGGACTTCCGGTGATCAATATCCGTTATGTGCCGCTGAGTAATACATTTAATGCCATGGTCAAGAGAACTATGGATGTTGTAGGTTCTATTATGGCGATTATTGTTTCTTCGCCGGTCATGCTTCTGATGTGTATCCTTATCAAGCTGACCTCACCAGGACCGCTGATCTATAAGCAGGAGAGAGTGGGACTTCACAACAAGACTTTCCGTATGTACAAATTCCGTTCCATGGAGATTCAGCCGGAGGCCGAGGAGCGTAAAGCGTGGACGGTCAAAAACGACCCGAGAGTTACCGGAATCGGCAAGTTCATGCGAAGGACAAGTATCGATGAACTTCCACAGCTTTTTAATATTCTGAAAGGCGATATGAGCCTGGTAGGACCAAGACCGGAAAGACCTTTCTTTGTAGAGAAATTCCGTGAGGAAATACCGAGATACATGGTCAAGCATCAGGTGCGTCCCGGACTTACAGGATGGGCACAGGTCAATGGTTACCGCGGAGATACATCCATCAGGAAGCGTATAGACTGTGACCTGTACTACATTGAGAACTGGAGCATCGGATTTGACATAAAGATTTTGTTCCTGACAATTTTCAAAGGCTTTATTAACAAAAATGCATATTAAGTAAGAAGGAGAAAAGATGGCAAGAAAACCAAAATCAAAAAAGAAAAAGATACTTTTTGCGGTTGAGATCATTGTACTTCTGGTATTTATCGGCGGACTTTATGTTTACGGTCAGCTGAATACCAAACTGGACAAGATCCAGCAGCCGGTATTGGACGAAAGCAAGATCCAGGTAAACCAGGAAGTACAGGATTCCATTGATTCTGAGACCTCCACACTGACCGGATATACCACATACGCTCTGTTTGGTATTGACCACCGTGACAAGAACACTGCTCTTGGTGGAGAAAACAGTGATACAATTATTATTGCAAGTGTCAACAACGACACCAAGGACGTTAAACTTGCATCTGTTTACCGTGATACACTTCTGAACATGGGATTCAGTGACAAGGAAACCTATTCCAAGGCAAATGCCGCATATGCTTATGGAGAAGCAGAGCAGGCAATCACCATGCTGAATACAAACCTTGACCTGAATATTTCTGATTACGCGACCGTAAACTTCAATGCGCTGACAACCATTATTGATGACCTTGGCGGTCTGGATATGGATATGTCCTATGCAGAGATCGTTCATATGAACAACTACTGTGTGGAAACCGCAGAAGAAACAGAAAAAGATTACACACCGATCGAACTTCCGGAAGAACCGGAGGACATCGAAAAAATCCAGTATACTTACCATCTGAACGGTGTACAGGCAACTTCTTACTGCCGTATCCGTTATACAGCAAGCCTGGATATGGGACGTACAGAACGTCAGCGAAAAGTTATCCAGATGATCGTTGACAAAGCAAAATCAGCAGGACTGAGCACGATCTTCAAGATCATGGATGATGTATTCCCGATGGTAACCACTTCCATGGACAAGACAGAGATCCTTCAGATGCTTCCGACACTCATCGGATACAGCGTCAACGATACAACCGGTTTTCCAAGTTCTTTCAAGTTCTCCAATGTTAAGGGAAGCGTTATCGTGCCGACCTCACTGGAGTCAAACGTTATTGAACTTCACAAATTCTTGTATGACGATCCGAACTATACACCTTCTGCAACAGTACTTGCAAACAGCCAGAGAATCCTTGAAATCGTCGGCGGTGAGGCAAGTCTGGATGATACACAGAAAGTAACCGAGGAAAACAGTGCAAATGATACCGTTATTTATGAGAATAACGGAACAACATGGGAAAATACTGCCGGAAGTGACGACAGTGGAAGCAATGATAATGATTACACCGGAGGAGATACAACCGGAGGAGATACAACCGGAGGAGATACAACCGGAGGAGATACCTCTGGCGGTGATGATTACACCGGAGGAGATACAACCGGAGGAGATACAACCGGAGGAGATACTTCTGGCGGCGATGATTATGGCGGAGGAGATACAACCGGAGGAGATACTTCTGGCGGCGATGATTATGGCGGAGGAGATACAACCGGAGGAGATACTTCTGGCGGCGATGATTATGGCGGAGGAGATACAACCGGAGGAGATACTTCCGGCGGTGATGATGGCGGCGATGACGGCGGTGATTACTCCGAACCTGATTATGGCGGAGACGGCGGCGGTGAAGACATTGCAACAGAATCCGTAGAAGCAGCTTAAGCTACGAAACAATGATATAAGATGATCAGAAGGGAATTTCTCAGGCAGGAATTCCCTTCTGTTATAAATGGAGATTTATACAATGGAAAAAACAACAGATGTGATCATTCCCACATATCGCCCGGGAAAAGAATTTGGCAGGCTGATCGAGCGTCTTCAGAAACAGAGCTGCCCGATCCACAGAATCATCATAATGAATACAGAGGAGAAATTCTGGAATAAAGAATGGGATGAGAAATATCCATTTCTGGAAGTTCATCATATCCCGAAAGCAGAATTTGATCACGGCGGCACCAGGAAAAAAGCAGCCGCGCTGTCTGAGGCAGATATCATGGTATTTATGACACAGGATGCACTTCCGGCAGACGGAGAGCTGATTCAGAATCTGACAGGAGCACTTTGTTCTGATGAGCAGATCGGGGCTGCCTATGCCAGACAGCTTCCGAATGCCGAGTGTAGTTTTGTGGAGCGTTACACGAGATCTTTCAACTATCCGGAAATTTCCTGCGTTAAGACGAAGGCTGATCTTCCCAGGTATGGTATCAAGACATATTTCTGCTCCAATGTATGTGCTGCTTATAAGAAAGATATTTTTGAGAAGCTTGGAGGCTTTGTAGAGCGGACGATCTTTAATGAGGATATGATCTATGCCGGAAATCTGATCCAGGCAGGATACGGGATCGCCTATGCCGCAGATGCGAAGGTGATCCATTCTCACAATTATTCCTGCATGCAGCAGTTTCACAGAAACTTTGACCTGGGTGTTTCACAGGCAGAGCATCCGGAAATTTTTGCATCGGTGAAATCAGAAGGTGAGGGCATCCGCCTGGTGAAGCAGACATTCCGCTATCTCCTTTCCAGAGGAAAGATCTGGCTGATCCCGGGTTTTGTCATGCAGTCAGGATGCAAATATGCGGGATATCTGGCAGGTAAAAAATATCAAAAACTTCCTCGCAGAGTCGTTATGTGGTGTACAATGAGTCCCTATTACTGGAAGGCATTCTGACCAGACTGAGAGAAGGGAAACAAACAGCAACACACGCTTTTTTAAAGGAGTTATCACACTTTGAACACAATTGACTGATACACTGTTTTCATACAAGAAAAGGATAAGAGAAAGGAGCAGAAAGATGGACGATGAAAGAAGATGGAATTCGGCTCCGCAGTATGAGAAGACAGTAGAAGATTCGAATGTGCCGCCTTCCTACGCACACTATCATATGCATCAGGGAACAACGACGCAGAATTCAGGAACATCAGATAAAAGAGTAACTCCAGGAAAACAGAAACCACGGAACAGACTGGGCACCACGATTGGACTTGCAGTTGTATTTGGTCTGGTAGCAGGCATTGTTTTTCAGGGTGTGAATCTGGCAGCAGGTTTTATAACAGATACGACACAGACAGATACCGTGCAGGAACAGATAGATACAGCACAGCTTGTGACAGAAGCATCTGCTGATTCAGGAACAGGGCAGGAAGACACAGCTGCCACGGGAACAGCAGGAAGTGTAGCAAGTGTGGCCAGGGCAGCGATGCCGACGGTCGTGGCGATCACATCAGTAAGCATTCAGGAAATTCCGTATTATTTCGGATTTGGATTTTCTTCCAGAAGCACACAGCAGTATTCCAGTGAGGGCAGTGGATCAGGCATTATCGTTGGGGAAAATGACGACGAACTCCTGATCGCGACCAATAATCATGTAGTATCCGGAGCAACGACCTTAAGTGTCTGCTTTATGGGCGATGATGTGGTCAGCGCAGAGCAGGAAGCAGCAGAGACTGCTTCTGACAGCACCGGAGATGTCAATGTAGAGGATGCTGTCAGTGCCAAGATCAAGGGAACAGATGAGACAAACGATCTGGCGGTGATCGCAGTTGCGAAGTCGGATATTCCGGCAGATACACTTTCCAGTATTAAGATCGCACAGCTTGACACTTCAGATGATCTGGATGTTGGAGAGCAGGTAGTTGCAATTGGTAATGCGCTTGGTTACGGACAGTCTGTAACTTCCGGCTGGATCAGCGCATTGAACAGAACCATTTCTACAGATGATACGACCGGATCCGGACTTATTCAGACAGATGCGGCAATCAACCCGGGTAACAGCGGTGGTGCGCTTCTCAACATGAAGGGTGAGGTTATCGGAATCAATTCAGCCAAGTTTGCAAGCAATGCAGTAGAAGGAATGGGATATGCTATTCCGATTTCCAAAGCACAGCCGATCCTGGAGGAACTGATGAGCCGTCAGACAAGAGACAAGGTAGACAGCTCGGAAGCGTCTTATCTGGGAATTACACCAGTAGATCTTTCTTCTGAGACAATGGAGATGTTTGACATGCCTGTAGGTGTTTTTGTAAGCGAAGTAAGCGAAGGTGAAGCTGCTGCGAACGCAGGGATCCAGAAGGGTGACATCATCACGGGATTTGACGGACAGGCAGTTACTGGCAGGGATGATCTTGAGAGCAAGATGGTCTATTATGCAGCCGGTGAGACGGTTGATGTGACGATTTCAAGGGCAGAGGATGGACAGTACGAGGAACAGACTGTGCAGGTAACTCTGGGGAAACGCCCGAAGTCAGGATATGGAGACTGAAGCGTGGTTATAGGATAAGTATTTTATAAAAACTTTAGTTTACAGTTTGGATGGTTATGATATAATGAACGCATAGGCTCTGGACCAGGATCAGGTTCGGGGGCCTGTGCGTTCTGTATTTTACAGAACCAAAACCGAAAGGAGCAAATTATGTCAGATAAATACAACGATGATATCATAGAGGAAGAGATTCAAAATGAGGATGACGACAACAAGTATGAATCGGAGAAATTCTGTACCCTCTGCCGCAGATCAGAGAAGCAGGCGGGTAAGATGATCGATCTTCCAAATAACATACATATCTGTTCGGACTGCATGCAGAAGAGTTTTGACAGCATGAACCAGCAGATGAGCAGCAGCAATTTTAATTATAATGATCTTTTTAACATGCCGAATATCAGCATGATTGATTTAAGCAGTTTACAGAACCCGACACAGCATCAGAAGGTCAAACCTAAGAAAAAAGAAAAGAAAGCTGAGCCGGTTCTGGATCTTAAGAAGATCCCTGCACCGCACAAGATCAAAGCAACACTGGATGAGTACGTGATCGGACAGGAGCATGCCAAGAAGGTTATGTCTGTGGCGGTCTACAATCACTACAAGAGAGTTGCAACAGATACGATGGACGATATCGCTATCGAGAAATCCAACATGCTTATGATCGGACCGACAGGATGTGGCAAGACCTATCTTGTCAAGACACTGGCGAAGCTTCTGGATGTGCCGCTCGCGATCGCGGATGCGACTTCTCTGACTGAGGCAGGCTATATTGGGGATGACATTGAGAGCGTTGTTTCCAAGCTTCTGGCAGCAGCAGACAACGATGTGGAGAAGGCGGAGCACGGCATTATCTTTATCGATGAGATCGACAAGATCGCCAAGAAGAAAAACACCAATCAGAGAGATGTAAGTGGAGAAGCTGTACAGCAGGGAATGCTGAAACTTCTGGAGGGAGCTGATGTAGAGGTTCCGATCGGAGCAAACAGCAAGAATGCAATGGTTCCGCTGACTACAGTAAATACCAGAAATATCCTGTTTATCTGTGGCGGTGCATTCCCGGATATTGAAGACATCATTAAGGAGAGACTGAACAAGCAGGCATCCATTGGATTTTATGCGGACCTGAAGGACAAATACGACAATGATCCACATCTTCTGGAGAAAGTGACCGTAGAGGATCTTCGAAACTTCGGAATGATTCCGGAATTCCTTGGCCGTCTGCCGATCATCTTTACGCTGAACGGACTGGATGAGGATATGATGGTCAAGATCCTTTCTGAGCCACGTAACGCAATTCTCAAGCAGTATCAGAAGCTTCTGGCACTGGATGAGGTGAAACTGGAATTTGACGACGGTGCACTTCATGCGATCGCAGCCAAAGCCATGGAGAAGGATACAGGAGCCAGAGCACTTCGTGCAATTCTGGAGGAATATATGCTGGATATCATGTATGAGATCCCGAAGGATGACAGCATTGGTGAAGTTATCATTACGAAGGAATATATTGAAGGAACCGGAGGACCACAGATCCTGCTCCGCGGGCAGGAAGTTCCACTTCTTACAGAGAATAACTAGGATTTCATAAGAAAGAGAGGAATTTTATTATGGCAAAGGATTTTTTTGGCACCTTAGGAGAAACACTCACAAAGACAGCACGAGAACTGAGCGGCCGTGCAGAGGAAGTCTATGAGACACAGCGCCTCAGAAACAAGATCTCCGGTGAAGAAAGACAGATCAACAAGGCGATGGCAGATCTCGGCAAGATCATCTACAAACGCTACAGAGATGGCGTTCCGGTAGACGAAGAGGAGAAGGCAATCTGTGAACAGATCGATGACAGAATGGCCCAGGTAGACAAATACAAAGAAGAGATGGACGGTGTCAAAGGAAACAGATTCTGTCCATCCTGCGGTAATCCGATTGGCAGAAATGATGCGTTCTGTTCCAGATGCGGGGCAGCCTGCCCGATTCCGGAACCGGAGGAAGAAGCCGGTGATACTGTGGACGGAACAGCCGAGGAGATTTATGAGACTGAGGAAACTTCCGAAGAAGTTGATGTGACAGACGGCACAGAGGAGACAGGGAGTAAAGTCAGCCTCTCCAAAGAAGAGACTGTACAGGAAGAAGTATCAGAGTCAGAGGCGAACGAAGTTCCAGAGAAAGAAGACAGTGTACAGGAAGAAAAAACTGAATAACGAAATCAGATAACAGGAGTGGCGGTTATGAAAGAGAAAGAAAAACGGACGGCAGGATCAGGCGGCAGGCTGGCAAGGGGTCTGCTGCTTACAGTATTGTTTATGATTTTGTCTGCGGGTCTTGTGGCAGTCCCGGCATCAGAAACACAGGCCGCATCAACGACAAAAAAGACGGTAAAGATCAAACTGGTGGGTTCCAGTGGGAGATATATCCTTGATACAGGCTATAACTGGTGGCTCAGGGACAAGAATGGCAGAAGTGTCGGCGGTTTCAACTACGTCAAAGTACCAGCAGGGAACCGATTAAAGAGTGGCTACTATATGTTTGACAACAGAGGACGTCTCTGTACAGGCAAACATTTCCACAAGGTAAACACGACACTTGGCAGAAAGCAGTTTAAGGGAACCTATTATTTTGGCGGACAGAACGGAAGTCTCTACCGGAAGAAAGGCTGGATCACTGTCGGAGGGAAGAAGTATCTACTCACACCTTATGGCAAGCGTTATGAGAACTGCTGGAGATACGGCTGTTATCTTCAGTCAGACGGAACTATTGCCAGAAGTAAGAAAGTACCGGACGGAAGTTACGTGGACTTTGAGGGGCATAAATGCTCCAGAGAGGATATGAAACTGAACAGTCTCAAGAAGAAACTGAGTCAGATGCTGAACAGCTACGGCGGTTCCTGGTCCGTTTATGTCAAAGACCTTAAGAATGGCGGCGTGATCAATCTGAATGACCAGCAAATGTATCCGGCGAGTACGATCAAGGCATTTGTCATGGCATCGACGTTCGACCAGATCAAGCGGGGAAATTTAAGCTATAATGCAACTGTAAAAAGCCTTCTGACAGATATGATCACAGTAAGTGATAATGAGGCATGCAATCAGCTGATCCGATACAACAGCAAATCCAGAAGTTTCCTCGATGGTGCAAGGACGATTAACCGCTATCTGAGTGCCAAAGGCTACACTGAGACAGGCTGTCATCACAGCCTTCATCCGGCAGCTTCTTCTTATGTCGGTGATGGCAGCAGCAATGTATCTTCTGCAAAGGACTGCGGAGTTCTTCTGGAGCGTATTTATAATGGAACCTGTGTGTCATCCAGCTATTCCAGAGCAATGCTGAACCTTCTTCTGAGACAGACAAGAAGATGGAAGATCCCGTCAGGGCTTCCATCGGGAGTCAAAGTTGCAAACAAGACAGGAGAAACTTCAAGTGTTGACCATGACATGGCAATTGTTTTTGGAAAAAAGACAGATTATGTGATCTGTGTATTTTCAAGAACCGGAAGTGAAGGCTATGCGATCCCGCGCATCAAAAGTATTTCGGGAACAGTATACAATTATCTGAACAAATAAAGTTGACAGGAAATGACAGAATGAATTTAAAACAGAAATGCAAAGAAATATCCATGGCACTGGCTGCAAATCTTCTGGCGCTGTTTGCGATGGTGCTGGTAATGCGCCCATCGTTTGAGACAAATGATGATATTGTTTTTGCAGAACTTGGAAGCGGACTGAGAGGAGTGAAGGATGCACACCTGGTATTTCAGAATTACGGGCTGGGTGTGATCTACCGGTTTCTGTACGCAGTGACAGGCAGACTGCCGTGGTACACGATTTTTCAGTATGTGATTCTTCTGGTGGCATTTACTGCAGTGACTTATGTATTAATAAACAGGCTGGAAGGAATTTCCGGCCTGTGTCTTTCTCTGATCCTTGTATGTGGATTTGGTTATGAAGGATACATTCATCTGCAGTTTACCAAGACAGCAGGAATTGCAGCGGCGGCATCCGTTTTTTTACTGCTTTATGTGCTGGAGAAGGAGAGATGGTCCTGGGCTGAGGCTGTCTTTGGTATCTGCCTCGGAATTATGGCTTATATGTACCGGGAGGACCAGTTCTGGGCAAGCTGCGGTCTGATGGCAGGAGCAGGACTTCTTTTCTTATTTGATCTCAGGAAATATAAGGGCAGGAAACTTCGCAGACTGGGACTGTGTGTTTTGACATTTGGAGTCCTTCTGGCGTGTGTGTTTGGCGTGGACAGATGGGATGCTTCAAACTACCAGAGTGCGGAGTGGAAAGAATACCAGGAGTTCAACCAGTTTCGTTCCAGGCTTCTGGACTATGGATTTCCGGATTATGATAGCAATCAGGAAATTTATGAAGAACTCGGGATCAGCAGGGATGCCTATGAACTGTACCGAAGCTGGAATTTCAATGACACAGAGAAATTTAATACAGATGTCATGAAGAAACTGGTGGATCTGAAACAGAAGCGTCCGCTGACAGGAAAGACTGTGACGGCATTTCTGAAGCGGTATCCTTCTGATCTTCTCAAAATGCCGATGTTTTATGTTTTTGCTGTTTTTGTGCTGGTCTGGCTGATCTGGGGACAGAAAGATATCTTTTCCGTACTTTCTGTGCTGGCAGAGTGGATGATGCTCATGGCGGTATATTTTTACCTGTATTATCAGGGGCGGTATATGGTGAACCGTGTCGATGTCGGTCTGTGGTTCAGCGCATGTCTCGTGATGCTGTGGATCATTTCAGCAGGAAAACTCAGGCATATGGATGCGAAGATGTCTGTGGTATTGTGCATAGTATGTGTGGCAGCAGGGCAGTTTTTGATGTACAGAGACTGGAGGATCATGACTTCGACTATCCCGGAGGCAAGAGTGAGCCAGAGGGCAGTTCTGGAAACGCTCGGAACAGATAAGGAGCATACGTATCTGGCAAAGAGTGGAATGCTTTCTGAGATCGTATGTTATGGTCCGTTTGACCGGATGCCGGAGAATCTTCTGGACAATGTGTACTGGTTTGGCGGATGGGAATGCCGGACACCTGGATATACGCAGGAGATGGAGGCGCATGGGATCACAAATCCTTACAGAGATGTGATCAACAATGACAGCATTTATCTGGTGGATGATAATATTGACCTGACACTGAAGTATATCCGTCAGTATTATGACAGCAGTGCACAGGCAGTGTTTATAAAGACAATCGGAAATGTGGATGTTTATCAGATCAGAAGTAAATAATAAGAGAGTCACCGATACTTCTCTGACTGCAATGTAATAAAAATCCCGCAGAATCTTTGAGATGAGATGCTGCGGGATATTATTTACCATATTAAGACAAAAAAAGAATGCAGGAGATGGGACTTGAACCCACACGATCTTGCGACCACAGGCACCTGAAGCCTGCGCGTCTGCCAATTCCGCCACTCCTGCATTTCAATATGAATCAGACATTGTCTGATTAAATGCAGAAGATGGGACTTGAACCCACACGATCTTGCGACCACAGGCACCTGAAGCCTGCGCGTCTGCCAATTCCGCCACTTCTGCATTTGATATAATCAGTCGAACTCGCCGACTGCCTGATTATAATAACCTATGAGGGATGAAATGTCAAGAGTAAAATCAAAAATAGTTTTAATTTTTTGGTTTGTCTTTTCAACTGCAACAATTTACCAAAGAAAAGTTTTTGAGTACAACTGAATTATTTTTAGTGTCGGAATCTGTTGAAAAAACAAAACTCTTATGATACAATCTTGAAGATTTAGATAAAAAGCAGAAAGGGAGATTATATGAAAGCATTTCTGATATTAGAAGACGGCCATGTGTTTAAAGGAACCAGTATCGGTTCAACAAGAGAAGTCATCAGTGAGATTGTTTTTAATACTTCCATGACAGGATATCTCGAAGTAATGACTGACCCATCGTATGCAGGACAGGCGGTCTGCATGACTTATCCTCTGATTGGCAATTATGGTATCTGTTATGAGGACCAGGAGTCCAGGAAGCCCTGGATCGATGGTTTTATTGTTCGTGAATTATCCCGTATCCCAAGCAACTTCAGAAGCGTGGATACGATCCAGCATTTTCTTGAAAAACATGATATACCGGGTATCGCAGGTATTGACACCCGTGCTCTTACCAAAATTCTTCGTGAAAAAGGTACCATGAATGGTATGATCACAGTCAACGAAAACTACAACTTAGATGAAATAATCCCCCGCTTAAAAGCATATACAACTGGAAAAGTAGTCGAGAAAGTTACCTGCCGTGAGAAGGACGTTCTCAAGGGCAATGGACCCAAAGTAGCTCTCATGGACTTCGGCGCGAAGCGCAATATCGCCCGTTCCCTGAATGAGAGAGGCTGCCAGGTAACCATCTATCCGGCACTTACACCGGCAGAAGAGATCCTTGCGGACAACCCGGACGGAATCATGCTCAGCAATGGTCCTGGAGACCCGAAGGAGTGTACTACTATAATAGAAGAAATCCGTAAGCTGTATGAATCTGATGTGCCGATCTTTGCGATCTGCCTCGGACATCAGTTGATGGCACTTGCAACAGGCGGAGATACACACAAGATGAAATATGGACACAGAGGCGGCAATCATCCGGTCAAGGATCTTGCGACAGGACGTGTTTACATTTCCTCACAGAACCATGGATATGTTGTTGACTCAGATATCCTGGAGCAGAAGGGAATCGCGAAACCTGCTTTTGTCAATGTAAACGACGGTACCAACGAAGGTATGGCTTACATCGGCAAAAACATCTTTACCGTACAGTTTCATCCGGAAGCCTGCCCTGGACCGCAGGATTCCAGCTACCTGTTTGACAGATTTATGAAAATGATGGGAGGAACAGATCATGCCGAGAAATAAAGATATCCACAAAGTTCTTGTAATTGGCTCCGGTCCGATTATCATCGGTCAGGCAGCAGAATTCGACTATGCAGGTACACAGGCATGCCGCTCTCTCAAGGAAGAAGGCATGGAAGTAGTTCTTCTGAACTCCAACCCTGCAACCATTATGACAGACAAAGATATCGCGGACAAAGTTTACATCGAGCCGCTTACTGTAGAAGTTGTAGAACAGCTCATCCTCAAGGAGAAACCGGACAGCGTTCTTCCGACTCTTGGAGGACAGGCCGGTCTGAACCTTGCAATGGAACTGGAAGAAAAAGGGTTCCTCAAGGAACACAATGTGCGCCTGATCGGTACCACTGCAGAGACCATCAAGAAGGCAGAGGACCGTCAGGAATTCAAGGACACCATGGAAAAGATTGGCGAGCCGGTCGCAGCTTCCAAGGTCGTAACAACCGTAGAAGATGGTGTCGCATTTACCAGAACCATCGGTTATCCGGTCGTTCTCCGTCCTGCTTACACCCTTGGCGGAAGCGGCGGCGGTATTGCCAACAACGAATATGAACTGAGAGAGATCCTCGAGAACGGACTCAGACTTTCCCGTGTAGGAGAAGTTCTGGTAGAACGCTGCATCGCAGGATGGAAAGAAATTGAATACGAAGTAATGCGTGACAGTGCAGGAAACTGCATCACAGTCTGCAACATGGAAAACATCGATCCGGTTGGTGTCCATACCGGTGACTCCATCGTAGTCGCACCGTCCCAGACACTTGGAGACAAGGAATATCAGATGCTCCGTACTTCCGCTCTGAACATCATCACAGAGCTTGGTATCACAGGTGGATGTAACGTACAGTACGCCCTTCATCCGGAGAGCTTCGAGTACTGTGTTATCGAGGTAAACCCTCGTGTAAGCCGTTCTTCCGCACTGGCAAGTAAGGCAACCGGTTACCCGATCGCCAAAGTTGCAGCAAAGATTGCTCTTGGATATACCCTCGATGAGATCCCGAATGCGATCACAGGCAAGACATACGCAAGTTTCGAGCCGATGCTTGACTACTGTGTAGTCAAGATCCCGAGACTTCCATTTGATAAATTTATCACAGCCAAGAGAACACTGACTACTCAGATGAAAGCTACCGGTGAGGTTATGAGTATCTGCCATAACTTTGAGGGTGCACTCATGAAAGCTATCCGTTCTCTGGAGCAGCACGTGGACAGCCTGATGTCCTACGATTTCACAGGACTTGATGAAGACGAGCTGATCGACGAGCTGGCAGTTGTAGATGATCGCCGTATCTGGAAGATCGCAGAAGCGATCCGCAGAGATATTTCCAAGGAATACATCCACAGGATCACCAAGATCGACAGATGGTTCATCGACAAGATCGCGATCCTGGTAGAGATGGAACAGGCACTCAGGACCCAGCCGCTGACAGAAGAACTTCTTCTTGAGGCGAAACGCATGGAATTCCCGGACTACGTGATCGCAGACCTCTGCGGAAGAACAGAGGCAGACATCAAGGCTCTCCGTCAGGGCTACAAGATCACAGCCGCATACAAGATGGTAGATACCTGTGCTGCTGAGTTTGCAGCCGCAACACCATATTACTACTCTGTATATGGCGGACCGGACACAGAAAACGAAGCCGTAGCTACCCATGATAAGAAAAAAGTCCTCGTCCTTGGTTCCGGACCGATCCGTATCGGACAAGGTATCGAGTTCGATTTCTGCTCCGTACATTGTACCTGGGCATTCAAAAAAGAGGGCTACGAGACGATCATCGTAAACAACAACCCGGAAACAGTCAGCACCGACTTCGATATCGCAGACAAACTGTACTTCGAGCCGCTGACACCGGAAGATGTGGAAAACATCGTAAATATCGAGAAACCGGACGGAGCAGTTGTTCAGTTCGGTGGACAGACCGCGATCAAACTTACCGAAGCACTGATGAAAATGGGAGTCAAGATCCTCGGAACATCAGCAGAGGATGTTGACGCGGCAGAGGACCGTGAGCTCTTCGATGAGATCCTGGAGAAATGCCAGATCCCGAGACCGAAGGGACACACCGTATTTACCGCCGAAGAAGCCAAAAAAGCAGCCAACGAACTTGGCTATCCGGTACTTGTTCGTCCTTCCTATGTACTTGGTGGACAGGGCATGCGTATCGCAGTCAGTGATGAGGATGTAGAGGAATACATCGGAATCATCAACCAGATCGCACAGGAACACCCGATCCTGGTAGATAAGTACCTGATGGGTAAGGAGATTGAAGTTGATGCGGTATGCGATGGCGAGGATATCCTGATCCCTGGAATCATGGAGCACATCGAACGTGCAGGTATCCATTCCGGTGACAGTATCTCCGTATATCCGGCACAGACTATCAGCCAGAATGCAAAGAATACGATCGCAGAGTACACACGCCGTCTGGCACAGGCACTCCATGTAATCGGAATGATCAACATCCAGTTCATCGTCTGCGGCGAAGAAGTATATGTTATCGAAGTAAACCCACGTTCCAGCCGTACCGTACCTTACATCAGCAAGGTGACAGGAATCCCGATCGTGCCGCTGGCAACCAAGGTCATCCTCGGATACAAACTCAAAGATATGGGCTACGAACCGGGACTTCAGCCGGAGGCAAAACATATCGCGATTAAGATGCCGGTATTCTCCTTCGAGAAGATCCGCGGCGCAGATATCAGCCTTGGACCGGAAATGAAATCCACAGGTGAGTGCCTTGGTATTGCAGAGAACTTCAATGAAGCCCTCTACAAAGCCTTTATCGGAGCAGGGATCAAACTTCCGAAATACAAGAACATGATCATCACCGTCAAGGACGAAGACCATGAAGAAGTTGTTCCGATCGCAAGACGTTTCGAGGCTCTTGGATACCGCATTTACGCAACAAGAGGAACCGCCAAAGTCCTCAAAGAAAACGGAATCAAAGCGATCCGTACCAACAAACTGGAACAGCCTGCACCGAACCTTATGGACCTTATCCTCGGACATAAGATCGACGTTGTCATCGACACACCGCCGCAGGGTGTAGAACACCAGAAGGATGGTTTCGTGATCCGTCGAAACGCGATCGAGACAGGTGTCAATGTCCTTACCAGTCTGGATACAGCAGAAGCACTTGTAACCAGCCTTGAGAACACAGATCTTCATAACCTGACACTGATCGACATTGCAACGATCGCAAGCAGATAAATCAGATAAGACATAATAATTTACTGACCGGAGAGACAGACGATGTTTCTCCGGTCTTGTGTATTACAGGAAATCTAAACAAAAGTTAAACTTTGAACGAAAATGCATCGAAAGGTTTACGAACCACGGAAACTGTAATATACTGTATAAGTTCAGAGAAAAGTTCTGGATCAAAAATAAAAACAGAGAGGAAAAGAAACATGAGTGTTTTGGAGTTTATAAAAGTTGTGATCCTCGGCATCGTAGAGGGAATCACAGAATGGCTTCCGATCAGCAGTACCGGTCATATGATCCTGGTAGATGAATTTATCAAGATGGATATGGCCACAGAGTTCAAGGATTTTTTCCTGGTTGTCATTCAGTTGGGTGCGATCCTTGCGGTCGTAGTCCTGTACTGGGGGAAATTGTGGCCGTTCTACATAAGGCAGATCCCGAAGAAAAAGAAAGCGCAGCTTGCCCGCAAGAATCCGGTTTCCCGTATCGCGCTGACTTTTGTTGAGAAATTCTGTGATAAGGACAAATGGATCCTCTGGTTTAAGATCGTGGTAGCCTGCATCCCGACGATCGTGATCGCCCTTCCGTTCAATGATTTTATCGAAGAGAAATTCAACAACTATGTAGTCGTTGCGATCGCCCTGATCGTTTACGGTGTGATCTTTATCCTTGTTGAAAACTACAATAAGAGAAGAAAACCGACCTGTACTTCCCTTGAAGACTTAAGTTTTGCTACAGCGTTCAAGATTGGTATCTTTCAGGTACTGTCTGTAGTGCCGGGAACATCCCGTTCCGGTTCTACAATCATCGGTGGAATCCTTGTAGGAACCTCAAGAACAGTAGCAGCAGAATTTACCTTCTTCCTGGCGATCCCGGTTATGTTCGGAGCCAGCCTTCTGAAACTGGTAAAATTCGGCTTTGCCTTTACACCGGCTGAGATCCTGACACTGGTAACAGGCGTTGTGGTAGCTTTCTTTGTTTCTGTTATCGCGATCAAGTTCCTGATGGGTTACATCAAAAAGCACGATTTCAAGGCTTTTGGATGGTATCGAATCGTTCTCGGTATCCTTGTACTCGGATATTTTATCGGCAGAAATTTCCTTGGATAATTGCTTAATTTGACATTTAAGTAAATCCGTGGGATAATGAACGCGAAAAACAAGAGAGTTTTGACTGTAATTCGTTGCAGTTCAGAAAGGATGGTTGAAAACATGCATAAATCTAAATATATCGCTATGATCGCAGCGGCGGCTATGGCATTGACACTGGCCGGATGCGGAGGCAAGGGTGGAGAACTCATTGAAGTAACACCGACTCCGATGGCGACACCGACACCTACCGTTGTTCCGGCAACCGTAACACCACTTCCGACTTCCACACCGGCACCGAAGATGATCGGTACCAAGACAGCGCAGGCGAAGTTTATTTATCTGTCAAACAGTCTTCAGAGTGATATCCGTGAACTCTATCTGAGAACTTCCGGAAATGAAGACGGAGACTGGGGCAAGAACCTGATCTCTATGGAGTCTTCCATCAAGGCTGCTGAACAGGTGCAGATGTATTATGGCGGAGAGACTTCTTCCAGCACAACAGAGTCCGGAGACTCATCAGAGAGCACTTCTGACAGTACTTCTGCAAATTATGATATGAAGCTTGTCACAGCAGATGGAAACAGCTATGAGATTTATTCTGTAAACTTTGGAGATATGGAAAAAGCTTCTCTGATGCTTGACGACAGTACATCTTCTGTATACCTGCGTTATATGAGCCTTTCCACAAAGAAAGAAACAGATACAAGAGGAAATTCAGTGGAGACGAGTGACAGCAGTGATGAGAGTTCAGAGGACAGCAGTTCCAGCGACAGTTCTTCCAGTGACAGCAGTGACTCTTATGACAGCAGTTCCGACAGCAGTAGTGATTCCTATGATAACTCTTATGACAGCAACGACGACAGCAGTTATGACGGCTCCTATGATGATTCCAGCGACAGCAGTGATGATTATAATGACGGAAGCTATGATGACAGTTACGATGGCAGCTATGATGATAGTTCCTATGACGACGGTGGTTATGCTGACGAAGGCTATGACACAGACGAGTCCAGCAGTTCAGACTGGGATTATTAACAAAAAAGAATCTGCCCGCATCCTTAAATGGAGGGGCAGATTTTTTATGTACAAAAATATATATTCTTTATAAATAAGACAGTTCTCCGGTATGAGCCGTGTAATAACAGTTCTGACCGCGGAGTGCAGTCTTGAATTCGTCGGAACGGGTGATCTCGATGAGTGCCTGAAATCCGGGAGAATTCAGAGAAGAGGCCTCCATGACAAGATACATCGGAACTTTGAGAAGTGGAATAAAGTCCAGCTTTCCGGCGTTGAGAACGACAGCTTTTTCTCCGATCGCAGTATCACAGTGTCTGTCGATCACTGCAGCAACGGCAGAAAAGTCAGAAACGAATTCTTTCTGATATCCGGATATGGAAGAAGCAGGGATCTGCATTTTCTTAAGCTGTTTATCCAGATAGATCCGGCTGGTACTGCCTTTTTCACGGTTGGCAAGAATGATGTCCTTGCGGGTAAGATCCTGGATACCAGAAATGTCCTTGGGATTTCCTTCTTTAATATATAACCCAAGTGTAAATTCATAGAGTGTAAGCAGTGCAAGTGGGATTCCCGGCAGCAGAGGAGTGATATCTTCTGCAAAAACTCCGGCAGCAGCGGCATGTACTTTCCCGAAATAAAGAGAGTAAAGACCGTTGTAGCTGTTCATATGAGAATGAAGGATCGGCAGTCCCAGAGGATGTGCAGCCATCTGCCCCATCAGAAGCTCCATCACAGAAGGAGCCTGTCCACTGATGATAAGTCCGCTGGAATTAAGGAGATAATCCCTTTTGAGAAGAGAACTCTCCGGGCGGAAATCAGGAGAAGCAGGACGCTGTTCGGAATCAGAAACAGTTCCCTTGAGATATTCTGCAAGCTGTTCTTCGCTGATCCGAAGCTGCTTGCCGATCTTTGAGGAGGAAAGTTCCCCTCGTTTGATCAGCTCATATACCGTCGTCTTTTTGACCCTTAGTCTGTCTGCAACTTCCTGGGCGGTATAGAGTTTATTCATCAATACCAACCATAACGTTAGTAGCCTTGATCACTGCATAAGCGTCAGATCCTACTTCCAGTCCAAGTTCTTCTACTGCAGAGCAGGAAATTGTGGAAACGATGATGTTGCCGCCTCCGATGTCAAGAGTTACGATAGAGTTGACAGCTCCTGTTTTGATGTCGATTACTTTTCCTTTTAACTGATTGCGTGCACTTAATTTCATAAAATTTTTTCTCCTATAAAAATATTTTTGGGTTTTATTAATATTTTCTATCATAGCACAGGGCAAATCGTTTGACAAGAATAGCTATCTGAGATAAAATAAATAAAACATGGCAAAACCGAATAAAACAGAACAACAATAAACAAAAGGAAAAAATATGAAGAAAAAATTAGTTACAGTAATGCTTGCAGGTGTGCTGGCAGCAGGCATGAGCGCAGGAAGTGTACAGGCAGCAACAGCAGATGACGCAAGCGGAGATCTGTATGTATTTATCGCAGCAAGCCTTAACAACGCTATGGAAGTTATCCAGAAGGATTTCAACGAGGAATATCCGGATGTAAATATCCTTTTCAACGCAGACAGCTCAGGAACACTTCAGACACAGATCGAAGAAGGTTCCAGATGTGATATCTTCTTCTCAGCAGCAACCAAACAGATGGACGCTCTGGTAGACGAAGACCTCGCTAAGAAAGATTCCGTAGTAGATCTCCTTGAGAACAAAGTTGTTCTGATCAAACCAAAGGACGGAGAAACCAAGGTTACAGGATTTGAGAACATCACAGACGCAGCTAACATCGCTCTGGCAGGAGAGGATGTACCGGTTGGACAGTACTCCCGTGAGATCTTCAAGAACCTCGGAATCGAAGATGATGTAAACAAGATGGAGATCAACGAAGGTAAAAACGTAACAGACGTTCTCGCATCCGTCAGCGAAGGAAGTAACGAGATTGGTATCGTATACGCAACAGATGCAGCTTCCGTAGCAGATAAAGTTGACATCATCGCAGAAGCACCGGCTGGATCCCTTGAAACACCAGTTCTTTACCCGGTAGGACTGACAGAGGATGCAGAGGCATCTGAGTCCGAAGCAGCGGCAGCAGATGCATTCCTTGCATACCTTCAGACAGATGATGCTCTCAAAGTATTCGAAGAGTACGGATTCGCTCCATACACAGCAGAAGAAACAGCAGATGACGCTGAAGCAGAAGTAACAGAGGAAGCTGCCAACTAATATAAAAAATAAAAAGTCAGCAAAAGGGGCGGATCATAGTCTGCCCTTTTTTGCTGATAAAGGGGAAATAATACAATGATGGAATTTTTACAGGATATAAACTGGAGTCCCCTGTGGATATCCCTCAAGACAGGCGTAGTGGCAACTACGATCGCATTTTTTCTGGGAATTTTCTGTGCAAGAAAGATCATGAAACTCAAACCAGGTTCCAGAGCGGTCCTGGATGGGATCCTCACGATGCCGCTGGTTCTTCCACCGACAGTTGCAGGCTTCTTTCTCCTTTTGATCTTCAGCCTCAGACGCTCATTCGGTAAGTTTCTTCTCGAAAATTTTGACTTCAAAGTTGTACAGACCTGGAAAGGCTGCGTCATTGCAGCAGCAGTGATCGCATTTCCGCTGATGTACCGCAACGCCAGAGCTGCGTTTGAGCAGGTGGACGTAAACCTGATCTATGCAGGACAGACCCTGGGAATGAGCGACCGCAAGATCTTCTGGAAAGTCATCGTACCGGCAGCAGGTCCGGGAATCGCCTCCGGAACTGTACTTGCCTTTGCGAGAGCGATCGGAGAGTACGGTGCAACTTCCATGCTTGCAGGAAACATCCTCGGCAAGACAAGAACCGTTTCCGTAGCGATCGCAGCAGAAACCTCGGCAGGAAACTATGATGTTGCCGGTTTCTGGGTTGTGGTGATCGTGGTGATCTCATTCGCGATCGTGGCACTCATCAATATCGTCTCCGGCAGGGGAATGAAGAGCAGGAGGTGGATTTAATGGCCATCCATGTAGAAATAGAAAAAAGCTTTAAGGGATTTTCGCTGAAAACAGCATTCGACAGCAAAAGCTCCGCAACAGGGATCCTCGGAGCATCCGGAAGCGGCAAGAGCATGACCCTGCGCTGCATCGCCGGAATCGAGAAACCGGACAAGGGAAAGATCATCATCAACGGAAGAACTGTGTTTGACTCTGAAAAAAAGATCAATCTCAAACCACAGGAGAGAAGGATCGGCTACCTTTTTCAGAACTATGCCCTTTTCCCGACCATGACAGTAAAGGACAACATCAAATGCGGTTTCCGCGGAGAAAAAGGAATTCAGGATGCCAAAGTAGCAGACTTTGTTAAGAGATACCACCTCGACGGACTCGAAAACCGCTACCCATCCCAGCTCTCCGGCGGTCAGCAGCAGCGAGTAGCCCTCGCAAGAATGATGATCGGAGAACCAGAGGCGATCCTCCTCGACGAACCATTCTCCGCCCTCGACGGCTACCTCAAGGACACCCTCCAGAAAGACATGGAAGACTTCCTCAAACAATACCAGGGCGACATGATCATGGTAACACATAGCCGTGACGAAGCTTTCCGCTTCTGCAAAGAACTCATGCTCCTCAAAGACGGCAGAACCCTGACCTTCGGAGACACCAGGCACCTCTTCGAGCAGCCAGGCCTCCTCGAAGTAGCCCGCCTCACCGGCTGCAAAAACAATTCCAGGGCTCGTAAGCTGGGGGCTTACGAGATCGAGGCTCTGGATTGGGGTCTCAAACTCCACACCACCCAGGAAGTCCCGGATGACATTACGCATGTAGCTATCCGAGGGCACTGGATGCAGCCTGCCGAGACCCCTGGCCAGAATACTGTTCCCTTCGAAGTTCAGGATTACATAGAAACTACCTTCGAACATCAGTATTTGGTTAAGTGTCCAAATGCGGACACAGACGCTGTTCTCTGGTGGATGCGACCTAAACCGAATTTTCAGTTGGACCCAAGAGCCAACTTACCTAAGTACCTGTACCTCCCACCCGAGCATCTGATGCTCCTGAAACCCTGAGGGGGAGCATCTCAAAGTTGCGAAGGCCGAAGCTCCCAAGCAGCGGACATTCGCAATCCGCATACGCTACTTGCTCATACACGCAATAAATTGCGTGTATACTCCCCCTACTTGGCCACGCCTGGTGCATCAAGACAGAACGGGTTGACGTCAACTGCTAAGGCTGTTTCGCTGCGCGAAAAGCGCGGAAACTTGAGTTCGTGATAGCTGGAGTTCCCGCGAGCACGCCGAAGGCGTGGTGTCGACGGGTCCGTAGTATGTGATACTGCGGAAGCATGTAGAACAATAGATACGTAGGATTAGTTGGTTTAAGGTGCAAATCTGAAGCATACAGAAAAACCAACAACATAAATAAGCACAGACTCAGGGAGCAACCGTGCAAGTCTGCGCTTATATTTATACGGAAATTTTCTGACTTGAAACACCAGGAGAATTTTTCAAAGGGCTCCCCATAAGATAAATTTTCGTCCAACACTTAGCCCAGGGGTTGTCAGGGGACTGGCAAGTCCCTTGACGGTTTGGTTTCCTTTCAGAAAGGAACAGAAAACACCGTTTTCAGGGATTTGAGCGGTATCGCAGATACCCAGAAACAAGCATCGCAATTTTAAATGTCAAAGCATCCTCAAACGACCTCAAATCCAATCCAAACCGTTTCTGTATCTTTTCAAAACGATATACAAGTGTATTCCTATGCACATACAACTGCCTGGACGTCTCTGACAAATTCAAGTTATTTTCAAAGAACGTCCGTATTATATTCAAAGTCTCCCCATCAATCACATCCAAAGATTCCCCATCGAAAATCTCTTCGATAAACATCTCACAAACTTCCTCCGGAAGCTGATAGATCAACCGTCCAATCCCAAGCTTCCGATACCCGAACACATTCCGTTCGGAATAAAAAATCTTCCCGATCTCCAGCGCCATCCGCGCTTCCTTATATGCGTTCGCGAGATCACGAAGCCCATTTGCTACATTACTATATGCAACCCACGCCTGCGTCATAGCCTCAGCACCAAGCATATCCACCAGCATATGCGCCGTAGCCTCCAGATTTTCATATGTCTCCGTAGAGACAAGCTCCCTCACGATAATGATCCCCTTATCATCCACCGACGTAATAAAATCATGTGTCCGCGCAGAAAAAATATTCCGGATCATAGTCAGCGCATGTTCATCCCCGGTCTGCCGCGTCTCGACGAGAAAGACAGCGCGCTGACAGGAAGAAGAAATATGTAGTTTCTTCGCCCTGTTAAAAGCCTCGACCTCACTGTAAGATCCAAGCAGCAGCTTCTGCATAAAAGCATTCTTGTCATTTTTTTCAGAATAAGCTTCGATCAGGCTTCGGATCTGGCAGACTGCCAGTTCTCCGATCGTAGAAGTGCTTTCTCCGCTTCCCCACACGATCAGAATATAAAGAAGCTCATCACGGTCCATAACCTTATAAAGACAGCAGGAGGCATTGGCAGTGCACAGCGCATCTCCATTTCGGAAATTCTCCAGCTTGCCGGCAGAAGGAATCCTTCTTTCACCGGTAGCGACAAAAACTGAATTATCCTCTGAAAGAAGACAGAAATCAAGACCACTGATCTGTTTCCAGTCCTCCATACATTTCTGCAGATTTCTCTGTATAGATATAGACATAATAAATTCCTTTCTTAATAAAAAAATAACCCGGGGAGAAAAGTCCCCCGGGTTTTAAATTTTTAATCTTAGTTTGTGATAACAAGCTCGGAATCTTTGTCGAAGAAGTGAGTTTTCTCCATATCGAAGTCAAATTTAACCGGATCGCCTGTTTTTGCTTTTGTGCCAGGATCAACACGAGCTGTGATCTGAGTTCCGTTTACATCGAAGTACAGGAATACTTCTGCACCAAGAAGCTCATAAACCTTAACTGTAGAAGACATGGAACCATTCGGTGTATCTGCAACGTCTTCCGGACGGATACCCATAACAACTGTTTTTCCTACATAGCCGCCATCTTTGAGAGTTTTTGCTTTAGCAGCCGGGATAACCAGTTCGTCTTTGCCTAATACTGCAACAACGTCAGAACCTTTTTCTTTGATCTCAACATCAAGGAAGTTCATCTGCGGGGATCCCATGAATCCAGCTACGAACAGGTTGCCTGGTTTCTGGTACAGGTTCTGTGGTGTATCTACCTGCTGAACAACACCGTCTTTCATAACAACGATTCTGGTACCAAGTGTCATAGCCTCTGTCTGGTCATGTGTTACATAGATGATAGTAGCACCCAGTCTCTGATGGATCTTGGAGATCTCGATACGCATCTGTACACGAAGTTTTGCATCCAGGTTGGAGAGCGGCTCATCCATAAGGAATACCTTAGGATTACGAACGATAGCACGTCCCATAGCAACACGCTGTCTCTGTCCACCGGAAAGAGCCTTCGGTTTACGATCAAGGAGTTTGTCAAGGTCAAGGATTCTTGCTGCTTCACGAACTGCTTTGTCGATCTCGTCCTTCGGAACTTTACGAAGTTTCAGTCCGAATGCCATGTTATCATATACTGTCATATGAGGATACAGAGCGTAGTTCTGGAATACCATTGCGATATCACGGTCCTTCGGCTCTACATCGTTCATAACTTTGTCACCGATCTTTAAGGTACCGCTGGAGATCTCTTCCAGTCCGGCTACCATACGAAGTGTAGTAGATTTACCACATCCAGATGGTCCTACAAAGATGATAAATTCTTTATCTTCGATTTCAAGGTTGAAATCTTTAACGGCTTCGAAACCGTTCGGATATGTCTTGTTGATATGCTGTAAAGATAAACTTGCCATTTCTTATTCCTCCAAAATAATTGTAGTAGTTTTTGCTTTCGTTTTGAACTGTTATCAGTATAGCGAAAACAAAAGACGCTTACCAGTGAAGATTTTTACAAAGATTTTGGTGGTTTCTTGACAGATTGACGAAAAGGGGGAAAAGCTTCGTCAATCCGTCAGATCCGGCGTTCATTTATGAACATACCTTCCAGTGGATGTGCATGGAACTGACGCTGGAACCATTCACATTTACACAGAAAAAGATAATAAATATTGAGACCGCATTCATGCAGTGTTTCATAGTTGCCCTGGCCCTTGGCGATGATGAGATCTGCTGTTTCAAGCAGTTTCCGTGCTTCCTCGCTGATATGCGGAAGCCAGGTGCCGCCGACATCATTGCCATTGCCGATGACTCTGGTAATCTCTGTAAGCCCGATCTCCTCGGCATCTTCCATTGTCGCATCGTTGATAGCAGGGAAACCGCGGACGATCACAGTGATGGCAAGCTCAGGATAGAATTCTTTCAGCAGTTTGACGACAAGCTTATCAAGTACAACTTCACCACAGTTATCTGTCAGGTAAACAAGCCTGGAGGCAGAGGCGAGTTCTTCGCGGAAGCGGCGGTATTCATTTTCGTCAAGTGGATCCTTATTTTCTTCATTAAGAAGAGAGAGGACAGTGGCAGAATCCACATTTGCAAGTGCGGCAAAATCAATATAGTTGCCGATACGTGCATAGAGAAGTGCCGTTTTCAGCGGATCGTCAGAGTTCCGGATCGTTTCCTCAAGAGATGGTTCCAGATCTAGCATGAGCTGATTGAATTCTTTCTTGATGGAAGAGTAATCTTCCATGGGCTGCTCCCAGAAATCGCTGAACATTTTTTTCAGATCAATGGAAATACTCGGGGCACAGTCGTCCTCGCCGGCATTTGCCATAAGCTCCATGACTTTTTTCATATATTCGGTTTTTCGGTCTGCGTCATCAAAATCACGGATCTTTTTTTCCTGCTTGTTGATGGCACAGCACATACAGAATGGATTCAGTTTCATGAGTTTCCTCCTTGGAACATAAAGTTTTGATACAGATATTTCCTATTATAAGGCTTCGGACAGAATAAGACAAGAAATATGGCAGAAGGCGTGTTTTTTGTTGAATATATTTAGCAATTACTTATCGAAAACCGCATGAATCGGGCAAATATCTATTTCTTTTCCTGTTGATTTTGTGTAGAATAAATAGAAGTAGAAAATCGCAGACTGGGAGATCATGCGGAACAGGGGGAATTGTGAGAAAGTGAATGAGATTGCAGATTTGCTGACAATACTTGGAAATTACTTTCCGCTGGTGGCAATTGGAAGCGTAGAAGCACTGGCGGCTGTATTTTTGCTTGCAAAAAGAGGGCGAAACAAGAATAAACAAAAAAACAGTTCCACACTTCGGGGTGGAGAGAGCGTATTTCTTAAGGAAATAAATTTCAGAGAAAATGAAGCCTGTGTTGTGATACGGCAAAGTGACAGAATGCCGGTTTATGCAACAGAAGGGACAGAGAAACTTCTTGGAGTTGGTTTACAGGAACTTCAGAATGATGTGACCTGCCTGGATCATAACCTCCAGACCGGAGAACACCAGAATGGCATCTGGGAACATTACCGAAACTGGGATGGTACACACACAGAAATTTTTGAATTTCCTATGAAAAATGATATCTGGCTTACGATGTCCATGAGCAGTGCATCTGACGGCAGATACAGTCTTCTTTCTTTTACAGACACCACGAAGCAGCATAACCAGATTGAACAGTACGAGGAACTGCTTCGCAAAGCCGAAGAAGAAAGTCAGTCCAAAACAACATTCCTGAATCGTATGTCCCATGAGATCCGGACACCGATGAATGGAATCATGGGTATGCTTACGCTGGCAGAAAGCAGTCTTGAGAGCAATGCTCCTTCGCGCACCTATCTGACCAAGGCGGAAGAACTTTCCGGGCATCTGCTGGCACTGATCAATGACATTCTGGATATGTCCAGGATCGAGGCCGGCAAGGTAGAACTTGAACACAAGAGTTTCAGCCTCAGAAATCTTGGCAGGCGGCTCTACGATATGTTCGCGAAGAATCTGGAAGCAGAGGGAATTCACTATGAGATCAAATTTGAGGATATGACCATAGATCATGTGATCGGAGATGAACTCAGAATCAGCCAGGTCATCATTAACTTCCTTTCCAATGCAATCAAGTTTACCCGCAGGGGAGAAATCACAGTTACGTTCCGCCAGATGATGCTTCAGGATGGAATGGCAGATCTTATGATCTGTGTCCATGATACAGGTATCGGAATGGAACCGGAATTTATCAACCGTATTTTCCGTCCATTTGAGCAGGAGAGTAGTGATACTGCAAGGAAATACGGTGGTTCCGGTCTTGGTATGGCGATCACCGATAATCTGGTCAGACTGATGGGCGGAGAGATCGTGGTAAGAAGTACTCCGGGAAAAGGGTCAGATTTCTCTGTATTTCTGCATCTTCCGGCAGCAGAAGAACCTCTGGGCGATACAGGAACACAGAATTCAGAGCACAAGGCAGAACCGGAAGAAGACACCAATGCTTTTGCCGGACGCCGTATACTTGTTGCGGAGGATAATGATATCAACGCCATGATCGCAACGGAGATTCTGGAACAGATGGGTGCAGAAGTCGATCTGGCACAGAATGGTCAGGAAGCAGTTGACCGTTTTGCTGCACATCCGGAAGAGTATTATGATTTTATCCTTATGGATGTGCAGATGCCTGTCATGGATGGACGGACAGCAGCGAAACAGATTCGCCAGATGAACAGGGCGGATGCAAAGAGTGTACTGATCTTTGCACTTTCTGCAGATGCTTTTGTGGAGGACGAACGTCGTTCCATTGAGAGTGGTATGAATGGACATTATGCAAAACCGGTGGATTTCACCGCATTGCAGCATAATATAGGAGTATTCCTCAGAGAAAAAGAGAAGGGACTATCATGAACAAGAAAAAAATCGGACTTGCTGTTACAATAGTACCGGTTCTTGCAGCCGGCACCGTTGCCATGGCATCAGCTTATAAGTCAGGAACAGATTTCAAACCGTTTCAGAATGACCAAGAGATCCAGACGAATCAGGTCGTATTTGACGGTGACGAATCTGGCGTAGACCGTAAGAAGAAAGACGATAGCAAAGAAAGCAGTCTTCTCAAAGATAAACAGGACGATCAGGAAAAAGAAAGCACCGAGCTCAAAGACCAGGCGGACTATCTGTTTGAGAATGAACAGGTGAATACAAAGGCAGTAGGACTTCTGGACGGAGAGAATACAGGAAGTGATATTCCAAAGCAGGATCAGCAGGAGGAAGAACAGCAGAAACCGGAAGAAACCTATAGCATAGTCAAAGATCCTTCCAAAGCGGATACAGAATTAAATGGTACCACGCAGAATGGAGGAAATGGAAGCAGCAGTAGTAATTCTTCAGGTACAGATAAGTCGGGAAGTTCCTCAGGAACTAAGAAGAATAACAGCAAAACAGACAACAACAGCCCTTCACCGACCAAAACTCCTGGTTCCAGTTCCGGAAACAATACAACAAAGACAACGCCGACTCCGGTGCCAACTTCAGCACCGGCACCGACTACGGCACCAGCACCAACAACTACACCTTCAAGACCATCCAGTTCAATCAAGGATCCGGAATCCACGAAATCAAATCCGACAATTGGAGGAGGTACCGGTCTGATCACATTCAAACCTTATGTAGAAGGGGTGACACCGGCATCTGATGATAAAGAAGACGGAAGTAATACAAGTATTGTAATTGAACAGTCCAGCTATAACAGCGGAAGTGTCCTTTATGAAGACCAGAAAGTGACAAAAAGGGATGTCTATAATTCACTGGATACGCTGGTATATGGCAAGGACGGCAACGGTTATCTGTGGGGAGCAGATGCACTGGATAAGTATATCCGTATTGAAGCAGTTTCGTTTGACGGCGGCCAGAGCTGGAAGACAGATTTCCCGTTAACGATTCCGGAAGGCCTCGAAGAAGGAAAGATGCTCATCCGTGTATCATACCGAATGTCAGCCAAAGATTCCAACTGGAAAAAGAAACTGGTTTCTTACATTCCAAAGGGAAACCGTATCTTTGTTCTCGCTAATCGGGTTGATGAAGAAGAACAGGTGATTCTTGAAGATGATATTCTGAATACAGAACAGCATCCGGAACTGGGAGAAATTTTCAACCTTTTCCGTTATCAGGACAATATTATATCCGGTAATCAGCTCACCAGCCTGTTTCCGGGATGGGAAGAAGACGGGGAACTGGTGCCGTGGCTTTATAAAGTCACAAAAGGTCGTCACATTCTGGAACCGGCAGACAAAATTCCATTGGATTCCAGATATACTGCCAAACTTGTCTATGAGTGGATGTCGGATAACTATGAGGTGGGCGACCAGTACATGAACCTCTGTTATCTTCAGACTCTCACAGGATTTACGGACAAGGCACAGGAAGCGTATTATATTAGAACTGATAAACGTCAGTACCGCAAGGTGAGTGTTCCGGAATACATACAGGCAGTTATTATTGATGCAGGTGCCGGGCTGAATACAGATTACCTTGAAATTCCGGATACGGTTCTGTACATTGAGGACACAGAAGGCGGACTGGATGTAGACCAGGGATATCTGGTAAACTCCGGAAACCGTAATTATTCTGCTACAAAAGAAGGGGTTCTGACCAATAAAGATCAGACCAGCTACCTGGCAATTCCACATAAAATGGAAAAACTGACTGTGCCGGAAACCGTAACAAAGGTAAGCCTGAATGCTGACAACAATCTGAGTGAACTGTATCTTGAGGCAAGGACACTGGATCTGATGCCGGAGATCAGCTATCAGAATCTTCATGGATGCAAGACGATCATAGATGATAATCTTCTGAATGCTTTTCTTGAACAGAATTACAAGGCAGCAGAGGGAAATGATAATACAGTGGCAGCAGAAGAAAATCCTGAAATTACTTATACGGTACAGAATGAGGGAATTGTAAGTAATGAGAGAAAACTCCGCAAGATCCTTAATACAGGAAGAACGTCTTATGTTCTGCCAAACAGTGTAAAAGTCATTCAGAATGGAGCATTTGAGGGTGTGGAAGGGACTTCGACCCTTATTATGCCAGGAAACGGCAGTACAGTGGAGCTGGAGGCAGAATGTCTGTCCGACAGTCGGATAGAGATAATCCGCTGTTACTCTCAGGAACAGTATGATTCTGTGCAGGAACAGCTTCAGAAAGCCGGCGCGTCACCGGAAATTTCTGTAGAACTGCTTGGAACTTCTACAGAAGGCTATATCTACAGCAGCACGATCCGGAATGATAAAGAAGAGACAGTTCTGATCGAGGCACCAAAGGATATTACATATTTTGACGGTACAGTGACTGCTGCGGACGGAACAGTACTGACAATTAATGCGATTGATGATAATGCATTTGAAAACTGTACAGAGCTTATCTGGGCGATCCTTCCGGAAAGTGTCGACAATATCGGATATCAGGCATTTAAAGGATGTACATCACTTCAGGGCGTGCTGATCAATAACAAGGATACAATTACGATTGGGAATATGGCATTTGAAAACTGTGATTCGCTCAGATTTCTTGCATCCAATGCAATGACGGGTTATCTGGAAGATGACTCAGTACCGGAACTTCATGATTCTGCCGGGAACAGCATGGTATATGTACCGACGAATGCTGATGGATATTCTGCAAGATGCGTAAACTTTACGGAAGATTCCGGTGTTTATGGATACGATATCGTGGATATTGGCGGCGAAGGCAGAATGCTGTATGGCCTGAATGAATACGGAAGTCCGTGGCTTGCTATTCGAAGCGGACTCACGATGGCAGATCAGGTAGAACTGCCATGGACGACACAGGAGATTTTTTCCTATGCCATGGAAAAAACATGTTCCGAGAGTGGAAGTTTTACACTGAACTGGGAGGAACTTTGGGGACTCTGGGCATTTGACCCGGGGGCATTTGCGAATTCACAGCTTGGAGGAGATGTTATTCTCCAGGATAATCCGTTTGTCAGTTCTGACGTATTTGCCGGCTGTAAGAACATTACATCAGCAGTGGTACCGGGATACAGTATTCAGTTTGCGGAAGGCATTTTTGCAGGATGCAGTTCTCTTACCTCTGTGACATTAGGAGAGTTTGGATTAAACAGTTATCTGTATGCGAATGTTTTTGATGGATGTTCTTCTCTGACAGATATCATATTTACCGGAGGAGAACCGGAACTTTCCATTTATGGAACACAGCCGTTCCATTTTAACAGTTACTGGACCAGAGAGGAAGAAGTGGAACACATTAAGATTCATGTGATGGCGGGCAATGAGGCTGCTTTTGCCAAAAAGTGGCGTTATCTGTTCTGCGGATATTATGAGCTGGGCAGCGACACCGCTTATCTTCGTATGTGGTCCGACCTTCAGTGGGAATTTATTGACTGGGATACATGGGAGTTCCTGCCGGATGAACAGATTGACAGTATTCTGGAGCAGAGACTTCTCGAATCCGAGAATAATATCCGTACCATGCTCGGAGCAGAACAGGTGACAGAGCCAACAGATTTTTACCCGTATCGTTACAATTCCGGTGATTATGAGGTGACACTGATCGGTGCACCGTCCTATATACAGAATCTGGACATTGCAGCCGAAAAAGAGAAAATGGAACTTCCACTGGCAACTTCCGTAAATTACATTGCGTCAGGAGCGTTTTCAAAATGCAGCAACCTGAGTTCTGTAACGATTCCGTCTACTGTCATCGGAATCAGCGAAAATACTTTCTCTGGTGTGAATTCAGAGAAACTGGTTCTTAATTTCCAGAGTGAGACACCGCTTAAGCTTCAGAGAAGTTCAGATGATACAGAATACAGTTTTGGTGTGGATGACAGTAAGCTTGAAATCCATGTACCGGCAGGCTGTGAGGCAAACTATATTGAGGAATGGCGTTATGCGCTGGCTGGTTATGCAGATCTGGATGCGGTAAAACAGGCTGTCATAAATGATCTGACAGGCGAGGATGGAACAGCTCCGACAGATGAAGAAATCGACAAAGAAATATCCAGGCGTCTCCTTCCGGCAGAAAACAGGATTCGCGTGATGATGGGACTTGATCCGAAAGAAGAGAAGAAAGAGACTGATACTTTGGGTGAAGAACTGTCCGGTAATGAAATCCCGAACGTTGAGGAAGAAGCAGAAGAAACACAGGAAACAGAGGAAACAGACGACAGTATATCCTTCGAAATTCCAGCAGAAGATGAGACTGTATCAGATCCGGAGCAGGATAATTCAGAAGATGACGGACCAGAAGACATAGAAGATACAGAAGATACATCAGAAGATGAAGAACCAGAAGCAGAGACTGACGTAGAAGGATCTGTGGAAAATGAGGAGGAAATACAGGAATGATCGTTGAACAATCCAGAGAAATCATAGAAGAAGTAAACAAAGCGTTCATTGGCAAGAATAATATCATCGAAAAAGTGCTGATGACGATCTACGCGGGTGGACATGTCCTTCTGGAAGATTGTCCCGGTGTAGGCAAAACAACCCTGGCCCTGGCGTTTGCCAAGGTTCTGGGACTGAGTAATAAGCGTATTCAGTTTACCACAGATACGCTGCCGTCAGATATCACAGGCTTTAATATGTACAACAGAGAAAAGAATCAGTTTGAATACAGAGAAGGAGCTGCAAACTGCCAGCTTCTTCTTGCTGATGAGATTAACCGAACTTCTCCAAAGACTCAGGCGGCACTTCTTGAGGTTATGGAAGAGCATACGATCAGCCTTGATGGTGTGACGCATGAACTTCCGGTTCCATTTGTATGTATTGCGACGGAGAACCCGCTTGGTTTTGCCGGAACACAGCCGCTTCCGGAATCACAGCTTGACCGCTTTATGGTGTGCCTTTCCATTGGATATCCGACACTCGAGAACCAGATGAAGATCATCAACGCGCAGCGCTACAGTAATCCGCTTCTGGATCTCAGGACTGTGACAAGTGCACAGAATATCCTGGAAGTCCAGAATTATCTTACTTCTGTCCGTATGACAGACAGCATGCTGAAATATGCAATTCTTCTCTGCGAAGAGACGAGAGAACATCCGCTGGTAGAACTGGGTATCTCACCGCGAGGTGTTTCTGCTCTGGTGAAGATGGCAAAGGCAAGTGCTGTCCTGAACGAAAGAAATTATGTGATCCCGGAGGATGTGCAGAATGTATTTGCAGATGTCTGTGCCCACAGACTGGTCATGCGTCCACAGGCACAGGTGGAGGGAGTCACAGCAAGGGCGCTTCTGGAAGATATCCTTACCAAAGTCAGACCTGCATCAGCAGAAGAAAGGTAAGCAGATATGTGGAAAAATCGGTTAGGTTATATCCTTGCTTTTTCAGGATGTATGATACTGCTGTTTGCTTACAGCAGACCTTTTATGCTTTATTCGGTCGTTCTGCTTATGACGCTTGCTGTGGCAATGTATCTGTTCCTTCGAAGGGATATCCGGAGTATCGAGACAGTGTTGACAATTGCGCCGACAGTTAAGGAAGGACAGGAAGTTTTTCTGTCTGTGGATATCAGTTCTGAACATTTTTTTCATGCGGCGGGTTATGTAATGGCAGAACTGGAGATCAGGAATGAAATGTTTGATACAGTAGAACACAGGAAGTTTCTGATGAGTCTCAGTGGCCGCAGAAACCATTTTGAGATTCCGGCAGAAACAGATTTCTGTGGAGAAACCTGTATAGAATGTCAGAATATCTGGATTTTTGACCTGTTCAAACTGTTCAGGGCCGGAGGGAAAAAGCCCAGGGCAATTCGGACAGTCATTTATCCGGAAACGATGGATATCCGTGTGGAACTGGACAAAAACATGGCGGGTGCACCGCAGGAGGAAGGAATGATCCAGAACCGCAAGGGAAATGATCTGAGCGAGATCTTTGATATCCGTGAATATGTGCCAGGAGATGATATACGCTCGATCCACTGGAAACTTTCCAGTAAGACCGACACACTGATCCTTAAGGAAGCCAGCGATCCTTCTCACTACAATGTTGTAATCCTTCCGGATTTTGGACGTAAACAGCTTGGAGAGACAGTTTCAGCCAGGGAAGTGAATGCGGCAGTCGGGATTGGAGTGGCAGTCGGACAGCAGTTTATCATGAAAGGAGTTCCTTTCTGTATTGCTTTTCCAGGTCCAAATGGTCTACATCTGACGGAGATCAGGAATAAAAGTGACTATCAGAAGATGCTGACACAGTGGCTTGCCTGCCGGATCCAGGATAACGGTGGAGACGGATTGAAATATTTTGCGACAGGACGTATGGAGAAATATTTCACAAGGCTTTTGATCCTTTCCGCAGGGAAATATGATCAGAATTTAAGTCTTCTGGATGGAAAGATCAGTATTACCGTCTTGAATGCGGTTCAGGACAGCACTACTGTGAAGGCCAGCAAAAATGGAACCTGTCAGATTGTGGAGATTCCGGCAGACAATAAAAAAGATACGTATCGTATCATATGTTAAGGATCAGAAGAGAGAATGAGAAATAAAAAAGAACAGATTCCTGTTCAGAGACTTTATATGGACCGGAATCAAAACAGATACAAAAATATCATATGGATCACATTTCTGGCACTTCTTCTGACGGGCGGAATCTTTCTTGTCATAAGAGAAAGCTGGAAGGGACAGTTATCCGCGCTGCCTGTATGTATCCTGACGGCAGGCGCAGGGATTTTGTGCTGTGTTCTGGCTGAGATCATGAGAGAGAGAATGCGGTTTGCCACGGCAATTGCAGGACTGCCATGGATCGTGCTTCTGGTCTTTACAGGAGCTTTTCGTGGAGGCTGGACAGGCGCACAGGCATGGATCAATATGCTGATCAGCCAGTGGAATACTGCGAATGCGGGCGGTCTGGCATTATTTTCTGTGCAGGCGTCCATGCATGATGCATTTGTTTTTACATTGATCCTTGTCCTGGCAGTAGCTGAGATCTCCTGGTTTCTGGCAGATGGGAGACATCTTTTGCTGGCAAATGTTTTCTGCATTCTGTGGGTTATCCTGCAGCTTTTGTGCGGGGTACTGAATCCTGCAGCCTGTGGATTTTTGTTTGCGGCTCTTTGTGGAATGTGTGTGTCCGATGATGAGATGATTTTTACAAGAAACAGGGCGGGCTGGACAATTGGAGTCCTGATCGTTTTCTGCATATTCGGAAGAGTCGTATCAGAGGAGGAAATTCTGGCAGTCAGTCAGTTTCGTGAATCTGTACAGGAAGAGATACACAAGATCCGATATGGAGAGGATACACTGCCGGAAGGAAATCTGTATCTGGCATCCGAACTTAAGGCGGATGCCAGGGAGATGCTTAAGTTAAAGACAGAGCAGCAGAAAACACTGTATCTTCGAGGTTTCGTCGGATCTGTTTATGAAGATGGAGTCTGGGAAGAACCGGCAGATGCTGTCTATGGCGGTGAGAATGCTGGAATGCTGGGCTGGCTTGAGGAAAATTCATTTGATCCGCTTTGCCAGATTTCAGATTACTATGCTCATAGTGATGAGGAAAAAAATCCAGACAAAAATGAGATCCAGATCCGGGTGACCGGAGCTTCACGTTACTATGTATATACACCGGCAGCTGTGGAAGATATCAAAAAAGGAAAACTGACTGAGGATAAAGACATCAGATTTTGTAACAAAGGTTTTTTTGCTGCACGGAATTATACGATAGAAGAAACTTCCGGAACAAGACCGGCAGAACTAATGGTGACAGAGCCCTGGGTGAGTACACCGGAATCAGTAGAACAGAAGCAGTACAGTGAGACGGAAGCTGTTTACCGTGCCTTTGTTTATGATACTTACCGTGATGTGGATCCCGAAACACGCGATCTGGTCCAGCAGATGTTCTGGGATGATTACGAGTCAGACAGTGATGGGATTTACAGTTCCATCTGCCGCATCAGAGATGTCTTGAAAGAAAACGTTGAGTATACGGAGAATATAGAGGAAGTTCCGGATGGAGAAGACCTTGTGAGATATTTCCTTACAGGATCGCAGAGAGGAAATGCAATGCTGTATGCTTCCGCAGCTGTAGATGCACTGAGAGTCCATGGAATCCCTGCAAGATATGTGGAAGGATACTATATTTCGGAATCAGATCTCAAGAACAGCCAGAGTGAGGAGATCATCCTTACCGGGGAAAACACGCATGCGTGGGCAGAAGCATATTTTGATGGAATCGGATGGCTTCCGCTGGATGTGACACCGGGATACTATTATGATGCAGTTACTCTTCAGAAGATGGTAAGTACGCCGGATGTCGCACAGAAGAATGCTGTGCTTAAAGATAATTCTTTTGGCTCACAGGAGGTAACCGGTCTGGATGGAGCAGGCGGCAAAAGTGCCCGTGAGAGACTTACCAGGGCCGCACGTGATGTTGGTGCGATCTGCCTTGGGATCGTGGCAGTACTGCTTATCCTTTTTGTAGCGGTGATCATAGTGTGCGAAGTGATAAGAAATGTCTGCCTGTGGACTGACAGAAAAGCAGACAGGGGAGCTTCACCGAGAGAAAAAATACTGAGAACAGAGAAAAAGATCTACAGTTATCTGGCACTTGTGGGTATCAGGGCACGGCTGGGATGGAATACAGAGGAAACAGACAGGCTTATTGCAGACTTTTTTGAAGAGATCGAATCGGGAGAGTATACCCGTGTCTGCAATCTGATCGAAAAAGTGATCTATGGTGAGATCGAACTGGAACCTCATGAAGAACGAACCGTGACCAGTTTCCTGAATAAACTTCTGACCAGTCAGAAATTCATGGACAGGAGAGCCTGGCTGAGACGAAGATACACCTATGTATGGATGAACAGGAAGTAGAACAGGGAAGAGAATATTATTATTTTGCAATAAAATATTGTACCGAGAACATTTTTTTGTTTTGTGCATACTCTAACAGCAGAAGTTTCAAAAGGAGTATCTGCATGAAAAATAAAAAATGGATCTCACTGGCAGCAGCAGTGGTTCTGGCGGTGACGGCACTGCCGATGGGAGTATTTGCTGCGAAGAAAGATGGAGAAGAGGAGAAGCTTACGAAGGTTACACTGAATGAAGTAGCGCATTCGATTTTCTATGCGCCGCAGTATGTGGCAATCGAAGAGGGATATTTTGCAGAGGAAGGTCTGGATCTGACACTGGTGACGGGTTTTGGTGCAGATAAAGTTCTGACTGCTCTGATCTCCGGTGAAGCAGATATCGGATTTATGGGAGCAGAAGCATCCATTTATGCATACCAGGAAGGTGCGACTGACCCGGCAGTGAACTTTGCGCAGCTTACTCAGCGTGCCGGAAACTTCCTTGTGGCAAGGGAAGAAATGCCTGACTTCAAATGGGAAGACCTGAAAGGAAAGAAAGTTCTCGGCGGTCGCAAGGGTGGCGTACATACATCAATGTAAATTATGAGACGATTGTGATTTTGTGTAATTGGGTGGATGGGTTGAATAGTACATCTCTTAAATAAAATATCTCTTTTGATTATGAGGATATTGATTTATAATGAATATATCTTTACACTTAGGAGGAAACCATTTTATGGCAAAAATAATTGCATTATTTAATAACAAAGGTGGGGTCAGTAAAACCACTACTACGTTTCATTTGGGCTGGAAATTAGCCGAATTGGGATACAAAACATTGATGATAGATACTGATCCCCAATGTAACCTTACAGGATTATGCTTAAATGCCGATAAGGAAAATAAGTTAACACAGTTTTATGAAGCAAATAATTATAATATAAAATCAGCACTATCACCGGTTCTCAATAATGAAATGAGGCCGCTTGAAGCGACAACTTGTTATGAATTTGAGCACAACGAAAATCTATTTTTACTTCCTTGACATATAGAGTTTTCTGAATATGACGCAACATACAATATTGCTGAAAATATGACAGGATCTTTAGTTGTGTTACAAAATGTTCCTGGCGCATTAAGACAATTAATCACTATGACTAGTGAAAAATATCATTTGGATTTTGTTTTACTTGACATGAGTCCAAGCATATCTGCCACAAATGCCAACATTTTGATGGGAAGTGATTTTTTTATTATTCCATGTGCCCCAGATTATTTTTGCTATATGGCCATAGAATCACTTATTAAAGTGTTTCCTAAATGGTGTTCTACTTATGATAATTTGCGAAAAGCAGAAGTTTTTAAAAACGCAATTTACAAGATGAATGATACTGTACCTAAATTTCTAGGTACTATACAACAGCGATACCGCCCGCGAAATGGCTCGCCGGTAAAAGCATTTTCAGAATGGATTGACGATATTAATAAAATTGTTGCAGAAAAATTAGTTCCTGTATTGGATGAAAATGGAATGCTTATTCAAAAAAGAACTAATTACAATTTAATAAATATTGCAGATTTTAATAGTCTAATTGCTCAATCACAAATGAACAATACACCTGTTTTTGAGTTGACGCAAGAACAAGTTGAAAAGACGGGGAGTGTCTGGGAAAATATGAAACGTAATAGAGATGATTTTAGTGTTACCTTTGAAACATTAGCAAAAACAATTATCGCTTTAACAAATTAAACAAGTGTGGAGATACCATTGATGTATCTCCACTTATATTTTGCGGAATTTTGTTATCTCTTTCCAGTTAATCGGAAACCCCATATATTCAAAAAGATCATTTAATTTCAAATTTGAATTCTGCTTTTCATATCGGTCAAAAATATGCAATAATTGCTTTTTAAACAGTAAAAAATCGGTCTTTGGAAGTAGATAACGAAAAGTAATGACTACGCTAAACAAGTCATTTTTTCCATATATATATTTTGAACCATTTTTAGAAATGCCTAATTTTTTATGTAACAATGTATCTGGAATGTCAATATATGTGTGATAGGAAAACAACCTTTCGTTATGAGCACATACATTTCGGTACAGTGTTAATACCTTCAAATATTTTATCATTTCATTTTTCTTGACATTTCCAAAATCCTGGCAAATTGCTCCTTGCATATTTTGAGGTAAGAATTCAAACATTTTGGATATCTGACCAAAAGTAAGGGTATTCATAATCACCCATAACGGAATATTATGATATTTGTTACGCTGATAAACAAGATATTCATGATCCTTGTTTTTATTAGCCATCATATCTAGCATTTTGATTAATTTAGTAATTCCATATTTATTTTTTGGAATATTGCCGTAATTATTGGATTTAAGATATTCTTCTTGACGTTCACCATGTTTTCTACAGAAGTGATAAGAAATGGACGAACGCATTTTTCTTTCTACGCGACATAAATATTTAAAGAATATTCCACGTAACTCTTCATCAAATTCATAAAGAGCAACTATATTTTCAAAACATGCTTCATTAATGTATTTGCGAGTATGAATATCAATAAAAGGATGTTTGTATCCGCCAATTAATGCATAGTAACTGATATTCTGCAGGGATTCTACCGCAAAATCATCATCTGTAATAACTAGATTTTTTTCATTTTTCAGTTTTTCAACCTGTGCGGTATATGTAATAAACGGTTTGCTCATATGTACCTCGCTGCAAAATGTTCCAGATAAAGAAAAAGGAGAGGGGCCTCGGCACCCTCCCCCGATCGCAGGCTTCTCAAGTTTCTGCAATCTGATCACTAAAGATAATATAACTGATATAACTAAGAAAGTCAATCAGAAATTATCTTTATTTAGATTGTATTCAATCTGATTATTTTTATGTACTATTATTAAGCTTTTCCGGTTTCATATAGATAAGTATATAAATTGCTTTGGCTTGTCTTTATCATATCATAATAATGCAACACATTATCTTTTTCTTGTGCAATAACAAAGCATTCCTTTGATATAAACGAAAGATAAGTATCTTTACATACTTTTAAATGTCTATATTCGAGCAAACATTGTAAATCTTCTGAAATACAATCGATTATAAACTTAGCAACTTCTGCGTTTGTAGAAGTATTTTCAAAACAATAATCATATGGTAAAAACAATAACATATTCTTATTTACTGAGACTTTTTTTAATACCTGTATTATTGTTTTTCCTTCTGGAAGCTTAATGAGCCCTTTTTCTATTTTAATTAAATCGTCTATATTCATAGAACGAAAGCACTTGATTATATCATAAACTTTTCGTTCTCCTTTTAATCGTGAAGGACCTTTTCCTACTACCCCAGGACAAAATTCAGTTATAGTAGGGCTTAACATGCGTCTGGCTTCCATATATTTAGTATCGACCATAATTTTAAAATCTAAATCATAAAAAGAATTAAAAATGTCTGCTTCTCCATGATTTTGCTCTTCATGTTTTCTTAAAATAAATGCTTGATTGCCCTTACAAGTGACAAGTTTTGAAGAATTGATAAATGTCGTTAAAAAATCTTCATAATTAGCTGGATGCCCATCTATAAAATTTTTTATATAAATTGTTGGCGGTAATTGTTTTATTAGTAATTTATTTTTGTCAAGTTCCATATATTCTCCAAGCTTGTATTTTTTATTATAATGAGAAACTGTTGATATTCATATTAGTTACTCTGGGTCATCCAATAGGGGCGAGTAGCATCCCTGTTGGCACACGATTTTCCGTCAGGAAAGTCTAGTGTGTTATACCTTTATGAAATTGTGGCTGCCGGAAAGAAATTCTATATCCTTGCGATTATCTCCAATTTCCGGCATTCTGTGCTGAAAGGTACTCCGTAAAGGAGTTACCTGAAAGTACAGAACTGAGTCTGAATATTAGCATGACGATGCTGTTATTCAGACGATGCCACATTTGAAGAAAGGTATATCCATGCTTACGTCAGCTATTCTCTGAATTCTTTTCTTGCACGCTATTATCACAAATATATTTTGCCAAATTCTGTACCATTGCAAGTCCTTCGTCATTCAGATCGGTTGTCTGTCCCATATAAAAAGCTACTGCATTTGCTAAGTCAGTACTTGTGATATCAGAAACCGGCTTATCAGGCAATGCGTCCCGAATCATCTGTACGGCTTCGGCTGTAGCAACCGCTTTTGTTGGTTCTTTTTTCTGCATACTAGATTTAATATCACGTAATATTGCCATAAACTGAATCTTGATTTTTTCAATGTCTGCTTCATTTGCTCCTAATTTCTGTGAGCTTAAAAACTGCTTATCTTTTATAATCTCTTTTCTTTTTGAGGGTTCTACAGTCATCAAATCAGTCAGTTGATCAACAGCCAAATCAATGACCTTATTTCGTGCCATTATACCCTCAGCAATGGTATCATCAAAATAATTCCGAATCATAATACATAATTTTGGAAAATGTTCATGTTCCAATAATCGGTTTAAAATATCTACATCTATTCTTCTGGTAATCAGTCTCGTTACCGCTTCTTCCGACAGTCTAAGTTCCGATATATCATAACTTTTGGGTGAAGTAATCTGAGTGATTCCAAGCAGATAATCAGTAGAAACATGAAAAAACCTGGCGGCATCTATTACAATGCTTATATTAGGATTTTTTGTTTCACCGCTCTCTATACGACTGATTTGTGAATGAGTCACATGAAGCTGATCAGCCAACTGTTTTTGGCTTAAATCATGGTCTTTCCGCAAATTACTCAATCGGTATGCAAGACTTGTTTCATCTTCTATTAAATCAGATTTTCCCATTGTTTCGTCACCTCCTAAACTACTTCCATTATATCTGTGCCTGTGCAAATTTGCAATTTTTTATCAAATCGTATTCGTGATTTTCATTGTACGTGAATAAATCAGGGGTGCGATTTTTTCATGCTAAACTGTCAACATGATCGATCAGACAGAACCTTGAAAACTAAATGACCGTTCCGGAACTTTATAAACCGCCACGATTTTCTGATCAGAAAAGAGCGCTCACAAAGAGACGACACAGCGCCGAGAAGGGTTGCCTGTCAGGAAAGGAACTGGATAAAACGGCACAGCTTTAAATTCAAACTTAAATCAGGAGGAAAATAGAATGAGATTATTTGAAACAATAAAAGAAACTGTAACAGTCGGACAGGCTGCCGAATATTATGGCATGAAAATTGGAAGAAACAACATGATCTGTTGCCCATTTCATAATGACCATTACCCAAGTATGAAACTAAACACAACTTATTACTACTGCTTTGGCTGTGGTGCTACCGGAGATGTGATCCAGTTTGTTGCAAATCTATTTGGACTGAGTAACTATGAAGCCGCCAAGAAAATTGCTGTAGATTTTGGTATTACACCAGATAATCCGCCAGTAATAGCAGCTCTGAAAAAGCCCGAGTACATGGAAACAAAAAGCAGACAGAAAGAATTACATGAATGCCAGAAAATGGTATGCGAATATCTTCATCGTCTGGAAAAATGGAAAGCACTGTATGCACCAGAACGACCGGATTTACCTATGGACGAACGATTTGAAGAAGCATGTGAAAATCTGAGTTATATCGAATATCTGGCAGATTATCTGACCTTTGCAGATGAAGAAGAAGGCTTTGAAGTTGTAAAATCCATGAAAGAAACAGGCTATCTGGAAGATTTGAAATATCTTTCAGGGTCTCGTGATGAGGAGGATGTATATGCAGAAGAAGCAAAAGCAGCTTAGTAATTATCCAGTTTGGTTTGACGGAACCAATATCAATGAAGCAGCCTTTTGTGAAGAATTTCTCCATACGCATAAAATACTCTTTGCCAACAATGCATTTTTTACTCCAGAGGGGCGGGTCACTGATGATCTGCCCCTTCGTGGGGAAATATTTGAAAGTCTGAAACATTATGCCATTAACAATGTTCCACGCAAAGTGACAAATATTTTAGAAGTTATGAAACTGGCAGCTTATATAGAGGATTTTCCACCAGAAGCCAATAAAATCCATCTTGCAAATGGAACGATATATATAGATGGCACATTTATCCCTGAAAAACCAGATATTGTACGAATGCGTCTTCCAGTCAATTATAATCCAGATACACCAGAAGCTTCTACATGGCTGTCATTTTTAGATCAACTGCTCTACCCGGAAGATATTCCAACTTTACAGGAATTCATAGGGTATTGCCTGATTCCAAGCAACAAGGGACAACGGATGATGATTATAAAAGGAAATGGCGGAGAGGGTAAATCACAGATTGGTGCTGTTCTGAACAGCCTGTTAGGCTCAAATATGAAAGACGGAAGTATCGGTAAAATTTCTGAAAACCGCTTTGCTAGAGCTGACCTTGAGCATATTTTATTGTGTGTAGATGATGATATGCGAATGGAAGCCCTAAAACAGACCAGTTATGTGAAATCCATTGTTACTGCTCAGGGGAAAATGGACTTAGAGCGTAAAGGAAAGCAAAGTTATCAGGGGTGGCTTTTTTCCAGACTGCTTGCATTCAGCAATGGAGATTTACAGGCATTGTATGACCGTAGTGATGGATTTTACCGAAGGCAATTAGTACTGACAGCAAAGGAGAAACCTGCTGATCGTGTAGATGATCCTTATCTGGCAGAAAAAATGAAGAAGGAAGCCGAAAGTATTTTTCTCTGGGCGTTTAAAGGACTACAACGGTTAGTCCGTCAGAATTTTAAATTTACAGAAAGTCCCCGTATTAAGGCGAATCGTGAAAATGTGAAACGGGACAACAACAATGTACTGGAGTTTTTAGAATCAGAAGGATATATTCGCTTTCAGGCAGAGGCAAGTGCAAGTTCCAAAGAACTGTATGAGAGCTATCGGCTCTGGTGTGAAGAAAATTCCATGACTGCATTAAAAAATCGTAGTTTCTCAGATGCTATGATTGCTGTTCAAGCAAAATATAATCTGGAACATTGCAATACAATAAAAAATTCTGCTGGGAGACGAGTATGGGGATTTACGGGAGTAAAGGTTATTACAAAGCCGTTCTATACAGATGGTTTTATGGACGATTCCCAGTGTACGTACGTACCGAAAGAATGGACAAATTAATCTGGTACGTATGTACGTAGTAATTCAATGTAAGTTACACATTATATATTTTTCAGGTTGGCTGTCAAAATAATATGACAGTTAGCCTGTTTTGGGGAAAGGAGGAAGTACAAATGCAAAAAGCACAATACGGTATTTTAAGATTTGCAAAATACAAAGGACCTGAAATCAGCAATATTGAAGCTCACAATGAACGGAAAAAAGAAAAATATGCCAGTAATCCGGATATAGACAACAGTCGAGGAAATTTGAATTATCATTTGATTGAACCAGTCGGAAAGTACCGGGCAGAGTCGAATCGACTGATTGAAGAATACGGATGCCGGACACGCAAAGACAGTGTACGTGTTGTTGAAGTTCTAATTACCGCTACACCAGAATTTTTCAAAGGTAAGAAAAAGAGTGAAATCAGAGCGTATTTCCAAACAGCTTTGGAATTTATAAAGAAATATCAGGATTCAGAGACAATCCTTTCGGCTGTGGTGCATATGGACGAGAAAACTCCACATATGCACCTTTCTTTTGTCCCGATAACTCAGGATGGAAGACTTTGTGCAAAAGAGATTCTTGGAAATAAGAAAAAGCTGACCTGGTGGCAGGACGAGTTCTGGAAACACATGGTAGAAAAATATCCAGATCTGGAACGTGGAGAAGCCGCCAGCATGACCGGACGTGAACATATTCCACCACGACTTTTTAAAGAAGCAGCGCATCTTACCCGGCAGGCTAAGCAAATCACTGATCTGTTGGAAAGTACAAATATTTTTAATGCTGGTAAAAATACAGATAAAGCTGTGGAACTATTGCAGAAATTTTTTCCTGCAATAGAGAACTTTCAGACGCAGGTTCGGAAATATGATAAGACGATTAGTTCCTTAAAGTCAGATAATGTATCATTAAAAAGGCAGACACAGGATTTAAGCAGACAGGTAAAAGAAGCAACGTCCAGCAGTATACGAAAGAAAATGGATGATGCCAGACTCAGAGCCGATTATGAAAATCTCCAGAAGCTGATGGGACGTATTCCACCAGAAATACTGGAACTGGCAAAAAGAGGACAATTAACCCATTCAGATCGTGAACGGTAAATTGATTTTAAAGTGGACAGACACGAAAACTGTCCATTTTTTATATGATAATCATAGAAAAGTTAACAGAAAGGATGTGATAGCCTTGCGTAAGCCAACGTATTATCTCTGGCGTAACGATTTTCCGTCACAGGAAGAATTTGAAGCGGAACGCAAGAAATATGCTGACATCGGCTTTCGGGTTGTCACATTTCTGGATGGAGATTCAAACACTAATATTCATGATGGTATTAAAGCACTGGTCAAAAATCACTGGGATAATGTGTGATTTAACCAGTGCTTTAATTATAGACGGTGTGAAATTTTTTCTGTAAATTTAGATCTTCTATGATAATTATGGCGGCTTAACAGCGGTTTCTGCGGTTAAGCCGTTGTCTATTTAATAGCAAAAATAATCTGGCATGTCAAGAGCACCCAGAAAAATCTGGGTGTATATTTATTCCCGGCATTCCACTTTGGATTGTTATATCACCATCCGGTCAGGGTACATGATTTCCAGCTCACCACGTACTCTCCCCCAATTGCGGATCGGCATTGTCCATTTTTTTGCAATCTCAAAAGTGCCCAGATATAATGCTTTCATCAGTGACTGGGAACTCGGGAATACGCTTCTCTGCTTGTTTAGTCTACGATAGCATGAATTCAGTGATTCAATGGCATTCGTAGTATAAAAGGCAGTACGGACATCCTTGGAAAATTTGAAGATGGGGGAGACTGCATCCCAGTTATCATGCCAGCGGTTCATGGCACTTGGGTATTGTCCGGACCATTTCTTTGTTACAGTTTCCAGCTGCTTTCTGGCAGTTTCTTCGCTCGCTGCGGTATAAATTGTTTTCAGATCTTTCGCAAAAGTTTTCATATCCTTGTTTGCGACATATTTAAGGGTATTTCTTACCATATGCACAATGCATCTCTGCTGTTCTGTTTTAGGAAATGCAGTAGAGATCGCATCTTTAATCCCAGTCAATCCATCAGAACAGAGAATGAGGATATCCTGAACTCCACGATTCTTTAAACTATTCAGCACAGACAGCCAATATTTACTGCTTTCATTTTCTCCAACAACAATGCTTAGAACTTCTTTCTTTCCATCTTCATTAATCCCAAGGACAACATATGCGGCAAGCTTTCTGATCACACCGTCATCCCGCACAGAAAAGTGCACAGCATCAATAAAAACAATTGGATACACAGGTGATAATGGACGATTTTGCCATTCCTCAATTCGCGGCAGAAGCTTATCTGTGATATCAGATATCATACCCTCACTGACTTCAAATCCATAGATATCCTCTATAGTCTCTGAAATCTGCCTGGTAGTCATTCCCTTTGCATACATGGCAATGATCTTGTCATCAATCGAAGAAATGTCTTTCTGACGCTTAGGAAGTACCTGCGGTTCAAAGGAGCTTTGACGATCCTGCGGAACATCCACTTCAAATTCACCATATTTACTCCGAACAGTCTTAGACTTTTTACCATTACGGTAATTAGGCTCATCGGATCTTTCGTAACGATCATAGCCAAGATGATTATCCATTTCTGTTTCAAGCATATCTTGAATTGTTCCGGAAAGAAGATCTTTTAATGCATCCTGAATATCCTCCGCAGATTGGATATCATACTCCTGGAGTAATCCTTGAATAAGATTTCTCTTTCCTTCCGTCATTGGTTTTGGTTTGTAAACTTCTTTCTTTCTTTCTGTTTGCCATAATAAAAGGCCTCCTATGATTTTAATATTTTATCATAGAAGACCTTTGTTGTGTTGAATTTACAGAGTTTTTTTCACAGGCTCTAATTATACAAACCTGAAGTTATCTATCAATTGTCCAATAATCCTTATAAGCGTAACCATCTATTGTTCCAAAGCCTACTTCAAATCAAAGAGGGAATTTTCATAGCCCTTTACATAATATCGTACATTTTTACGCCCTTTTTGAATAATGGTGTGTCCTTCTGCTTCTAATTTTTCTTTTTGTGCTTCAATACCATTTGGGTATTTAGCATTTAGTTCTCCGTTCGCTTTTAATGTTCTCCAATAAGGTGTTTCATCTTCTGAACGCTGATAACTCGCCCATGCCACAATAGAAACAAAAATTCCTGCCGTAATGGGTTCTGTAAAATCTGCACCACTTAACTCTGCAAAGTATTCTCGTATTTTTCCGACGGTAATCACTTTACCATACGGAATTTTTTTCATTACTTTGTCATAGTCGATTGGCGGTGCAAAATACATTTTACTGCCACCATATTTTTCAATGCTTTTCTGGTCTGTAATAATTTGAAATTTGGGCATATCCTTATTATCGTGCAACATAGCATTAAAATCTTTTTTATCTTCGTTTGCCATTTCTGCCACCTCCTACTTTAAGGATAATCTGTTTGGCATTCCTATGCAATGAGGCTGTTTGAAAAACTTGACAACTCCCGATTTATCAGTTACCAAAACAGGAAGTTGTCTATTTCTTCTTTTTCGGTTTTAGGGCTGGCAGTTCATCATACATTGCATGAAACAAGCCTGTCAAAAATTCCTTATTATCAACTTCATCTACCAACAACATCTCTTTTGCTCCCCCATAGGGTAATTCATACGGAGCTGTCGGCATATAATTAATTGCTGATTTTACTGGTTTAACAAGTAATCTATCATCATAGATACCGCCTACAATCTTGCCACGATAATAAATAATAAATTCTCCCATCATAGCTCGATAAGTAATTTCTTCTAACTCAGATAGCTGCCCTAAAATAAACTCTAAGTATTCCTTGCTTGATGCCATATTTCCTCCTCAAATTGTTATTTCTAAAATTGTATCAAATTCTGCCTGTTTCCGCAATCAACAAAAATGTCTAATACTATCTGTTTTTAATAATCTTAAGATTTTTCTATATACATCTTCCAGTTTTAAATATATAATATAATTACATAGAGCATAATAATTATATTTACATTTAAAGAAAGGAACATCTATGAATGCAGGATATGTCCGTCTTTCCAGAGACGATGATAAAAGGAATTATGTTTCCATAGAAAATCAGAAGCTGATTATCAACCAGTATGCAACAGATCATGGTGTGGTTATTGACCGCTGGTATGAAGATGATGGCATTTCCGGCTATATCTTTGACAGACCGGGATTTCAGCAGATGATGGCTGATCTGGATAAAGATATTGATACCGTATATGTTAAAGACTTTTCACGTCTTGGCAGACACAATGCAAAGGTTCTTTTGCTTCTGGACGAATTTCAGGAACGTGGAAAGCATCTAGTGGTGATTGACGATAATTATGATTCTATGGATTCCAGTGACGATACGATTGGCATTAAAACATGGTTTAATGAGCGATATGTAAAAGACACCAGTAAGAAAATCAAACGTGCCATTGGAGCCAGACAAAAAGAAGGAACACTGATTACCAGACCACCGTTTGGGTATTGCCGTAATGAAAAAGATAAAACTGTTCTGGAAATTGTACCGAAAGAAGCGGAATATATTAAAAAGATTTACGACTTATATTTATCTGGTTCGGGATATCGTAAAATTGCCACATATTTGACTGAGCAGGGGGCACCGACTCCATCTATGATACAGCGTGAACGTGAAATAGAAGAAGGTAGATTGTCCAAAAGACAGGTAGCTTCTAAATGGTCTGATGCTATGATAAAAGAAATACTGGATAATGATTTTTACATTGGTACTTTTCGTTTGAAAAAACGTGCAAGAAATACGGTTCATGGAAAAGATAAACGTGTGCCAAAGGAAGAACAATGTATTTTTGAGAATCATCACCCAGCAATTATTGATAAGGCTACCTTTGCGTTGATACAGGAATTAAAGGGAAAACGTAACCGTACCAATTATCGGGGAAGCCGGGGGCAGTGGCTTGGCTCAGAGATTCCGAATCCTTTTGGCAGTTGCCTGTTCTGTAAAGACTGTGGCAGCCGCCTTACACCAATTAAACGCAAAACTTCCAGCAAGGAACGGAAATATTACATCTGTACCACTTATAACACCAAAGGCAGACGTTATTGCTCCAAAGCACATTTAATTGAAGAAGATGATCTGATGGAAGATGTTCTGACTTATATCAAGATGTGTCGAAATGCTCTCTGTGAAGTTATTTCTACCTATGATTTAAAGGATTTTGAAGCAGAGAAAAAAACAATAGCGGAAAAACGGCAGGAACTGCACACAGCTATCAATGAGCGAAAAAGTCAACTGAAAGTTCTGCTTACCCAAAAAGTAAAAGATCTGGCTGTCGCTGCAGGAAATGAAGATTTAATCAATGAAACGTATGATTCTATGCAGAAAGACTTATTTGCTCAAATTCATGGTCTGGAAATGCAGATAAAAGAACTGAATGAAACTGCCATAGAAACGCCTGATGTAAAGGATAAACTAAAAAATGCTCTTGAGGTGGTAGATAAAATCATTGCAGGAGGCAGCCTTGACCGAAGAGATATTGAACTTCTGATTGAAAAAATCGTAGTGGACGAAGACGGGATGCCGGAAATTACACTGAAATACGGCTTGTCTAATCTGATTAGTTACAGTCCTGCTGATGAAATGAACCGAAGAGAAAATACCATGATTGCGATTGTGATGAAACTGATTGCTGAGGATGAACGTGGATTTTCTTCTGCAAAATATTTGTCAGAGCATATTACTGATCTGGGATTCAAGAAAACAAAACAGAGTATCCTTCCATATATTGAGCTGATGAAGGAACTTGGAATTCTTGAAGTCACAGATAATCCATTGAAGCCATACAATATTGTAAAGTCAAAAGAAGAAATCACGCAGCTTACCAAAGACTATCTGCCGGATGTATCAGCAGAAACCACTGCGAAACATCTAGCAGATGATTATTTACATGGTATTAGTGACGACAGGCGGCATGCCGGAAATGGTCTTTGAATACATTCTACGTAAAAACGGACTGGATCCGCAGAAAGACCTGACCATCGACCAGAGCATTGATTTCGGTTCCACGGCGGCGGCTTTTACAGGTGATGCTTCAGCAGATTTTACCGTAGAATTTGAGCCGTCTGCGACTGCACTGGAAAAAGAAGGCGCAGGATATGTTGTTGCTTCGCTCGGAGTAGATTCCGGCTATGTTCCATACACTTCCTACAGTGCAAAGACCAGTTACATGCAAAAAAATCCAGAAGTCATCCAGAAATTCACAAATGCTCTCCAGAAAGGCATGGAATATGTCCAGACTCACACCCCGGAAGAAATCGCGAAAGTCATTGCACCACAGTTTGCAGAAACTGACCTCGACACAGTTACGACTATCGTAAAACGTTACTATGATCAGGATACCTGGAAATCCAATCTTATCTTCGAAAAAGAGAGTTTTGAACTCCTGGAAGACATCCTCGAAGATGCCAGTGAACTGAATGAACGAGTAGCATATGAAGATCTCGTAACAACAGAATACGCCGAGAAGGCGGCAGAAAAATAAACAGTTAAGCTCTGCGCATCATCTTGTAGTAAACCGGAATCAGCAGGGAGCAGGCTCCGATCCATGCGAGAGGACTGGCGATGCAGACAGAAGTGTATCCGATCATGCCGGAGAGACCAACGGTAGCGGCGATACGCATGACCAGTTCGATCATACAGGCAGCAAAAGGAGCCTGCCCATTCTGCATACTCTGGATGGAAGTCCGGTAAACAGCAAGAAGCCCTAGGATAAAATAAAACGGTGCAACAACAGTCAGATACATATCGGAATAATGATAAATTTCCTTCGTAGGATCGGACAGGAACATCTGCACGATCGGATGACGCAGGAGCAGAATGCCGACGCACATAATAAGATTGAGCGTTTCTGTCTGGATCAGACAAGCCCGCACACCCTGACGTATACGGTCACTTTTGCCCGCACCGAAATTCTGGGCAACATAGTTGGAAATAGCAGTCATCATGGCATTATTCACAAGAACTGAAACCTGATCTGCCTTGGAAGCAGCCGTATATCCGGCGACTGCAGCAGTACCAAGGGAGTTTACGACAGTCTGCATGGCGAGCTGTCCGATACACATGACAGACATCTGGAATCCCATAGGAAATCCCGTTTTCAGATGTAGTCCGATCATTCCTCCCAGGTCGTGGAAATCTTCACGGCGCAGATGCAGTACCGGAAAGTTTTTCAGCCTGACGATCAGACTGAACAGGGCAGAGAGAAACTGTGAAAGGATCGTAGCCCATGCAGCTCCCGCAACACCCATATGGAACGGTACAATAAACAGGATATCCAGAAAAATATTCAAAACAGAAGAAAACACCAGGAAATAAAGTGGAGTTTTGCTGTCACCAAGTGCACGGAGCATGTTTGAGATCATATTGTAAAAAACAGTAGCGCCCGTTCCGAGAAGGACCACGAACATATAATCATAAGCTTCTCCGGAGATGTCATCCGGGATCTGCATCCATCTGAGAATCTGGTGAGCCAGCAGACAGCAGATCAGAGTCAGCACCAAGAGTCTTGCCGACGATCACAGAGTCAGCGAGTGTATAAAAAAGCTGGAACAGATTTCCGAGAATGACCGGAACAGCAAATTTTAACAATGACCAGAACGGATTTCCGACGGTGAGATCCATTTCGTTTGATTTTGGTCTGGACATAAGAAAACCTCCTTATAGTAGTTTGCGTGCTTTTTATTGCACGCCTCATTATAGAGAAATACATGGTAAAATACGATTCTGGTATTGTTGTTTCTGATACAGATATTGACCAGATCATCGAATTTATTTATGATAATTAAGAGCTTATTTTAATTCGGAAGCGGAAAAAACAACAGAAGCTGGAGAACTACAAGATGGCAAAAAGAAAAATCCTGGTAGACAGTACAAGAAGAGAACTTGAAGCACACGGAACAGAAACCTTTCCCATGACAGTAAATCATGATGATCTATGGTCATTTGAAGGCAAAAATGTTCCCATCCACTGGCATAATGATCTGGAGATCAGTCTCCCAAGAGAAGGCGAGGCAATTTATCAGGTTTATCAGAAAAGTTACAGGGTCAGACCGGGAGAAGGGCTTCTGCTGAATCGAAATGTGCCGCACAGCTGCAGTTCTCCGAGGAACGAGAGGGCTTTGTACAGTACGATCCTTGTAAGACCGGATTTTCTGTATGGTGATTTCGGCAGCGATGTCGAGCGGAATTGTTTCCGGCCGTTTCTGCAAAATTCAGCAGTTCCCTGCATTCATCTGACAGAAGCAGACGAAAATGGAAAAGAAATCCTGCAGAAACTGAACCAGGTGGAAACTGTTTTTGATCAGAAATCATTCTGTTACGAGTTAAAGATCAAGGGGCTTCTGTGCGAAGTATTCAGCATGATCCTGTATGCTCACAGACAGGAATTGACAAAATTTATTCCAGCCAATCAGCAGGAACTGGAACGTCTGGAAAAGATGCTGAACTATCTCAACCTCCACTTTGCAGAAGTAATTTCCCTCCAGGAACTGGCAGACCAGGTTCACTTATCAAGAGAAGTCTGCTGCCGTCTTTTCAAAAAAATGACCGGAAAAACAATCACCGGATACCTGGAAGAATACCGCGTCAACAAAAGCTTCCCCCTGGTACAGAGCGGGCAGTATTCCATGACCCAGATCGCAGAACTGGCAGGCTTCAGCAACCCCAGCCGCTTTGCCAGCGCCTTCCGCAAAAGATTCGGCTGCAACCCGGGAGAGTACAATTCCCTGAAAAATAATAGATTGTAGGTAAAAGCTTTAAAAAAATATTTAGGATAATAAGCGGGAATCCTCGGCAATTCAATTACCGAGATGAAAGCGCAGGAG
>NZ_QULA01000010.1:0-108007 GCF_003481595.1 Blautia sp. OM07-19 | reverse complement strand
GATAGCACATTTTGTTGAAGTTTCTTTATATTTTATTTTATCTAGCACAACAAGTTAAAGTAACTGTGAGGGTACTGAACAGTTACAAAATAAAACCAAATTAACTGGAGGAATTCACCGTGACGATTGCAACCATGCTCTCCCTTGGAGAGACAGCTCTGAAGCTTGGACTGATCTGTTCTCTGACCGTCCTTGCTCTGTTTCTTAGTTATTCCATGCTGAATGTCTGCGATCTTTCCACTGACGGCTGCTTTACTTTTGGAGCAGCCGTAGGTGCTGTCGTGGCAGTCAGCGGTCATCCGTTCCTGTCTATTCTGGCGGCCATGCTCGCCGGTGTGGGTTCCGGATTTGTGACTGCGATCCTGCAGACGAAGCTTGGCGTTGACAGCCTGCTCGCAGGAATCATCGTAAATACAGCGCTTTATTCTGTGAACATTGCGGTGATGGGAGGTTCTTCCCTCATCAATATGAACAGGACTACGACCGTATTTACCATGATGAAAGATGCGCTTGCAGGTACACCATTGAAGGGAAGAGAGGATATCCTCATTGCTGCGATCGCGGTGATCCTTGTCATCGTATTTCTGGTATTTTTCCTGAAGACAAGACTTGGTCTTGCGATCCGTGCAACCGGAAATAACTCTGATATGGTCAAATCTTCCTCGATCAACCCGGTATTTACAACGATCATCGGACTGTGTGTAGCCAACTCCTTTACCGCACTTTCCGGATGCCTTCTGTCCCAGTCACAGAAATCTGTAGATATCAACATCGGACAGGGAATGGTCACGATCGCACTGGCATCCCTGCTGATTGGAGGCACGATCCTCGGCCGCGGCGGAATCTTTGTAAGAGCCGTAGGAATGGTCCTTGGTTCCTTTATTTTCCGTCTGGTTTATACGATCGCGCTTCGTTTCAACATGCCGGCGTTCATGCTGAAACTCGTATCATCTGTCATCGTTGTCCTTGCGATCTCCGGCCCATATCTTAAGAAACAGTGGCCGCAGATCCGCCGCAGACTGACACACAAAAAAGGAGGCAGATGATCATGTTAAAAATCAGCCATATCTCAAAAATATTTAATCCGGGAACCGTCAATGAGAAAAAAGCGATCACAGATCTTTCACTTGAATTAAAAAAAGGTGATTTTGCAACGATCATCGGTTCCAACGGAGCGGGAAAATCCACTCTTTTTAATGCAATCTGTGGTGACTTTATGACAGATACAGGTGCGATCGAGCTGGACGGCAGAGATATTACTTTCATGCCGCAGCATGCACGCGCAAGAGAGATCGGACGTCTTTATCAGGATCCGATGCGTGGAACAGCCCCGGGCATGACAATCGAGGAAAACCTTGCTCTTGCAGCAGGCAAGGGCGGCTGGCTTTCCCATACGACCCGCCAGGAAAAAGAAAGATTTCGTGAAGAATTAAAGAAACTTGATATTGGTCTGGAAAAACGTATGAGCCATCCGGTAGGACTTCTTTCCGGTGGCCAGAGACAGGCACTTACCCTTCTGATGGCGACGATGAACCCGCCGAAATTACTTCTTCTGGACGAGCATACCGCGGCACTTGACCCGGGAACCGCTGAGAAAGTCCTGAACCTGACAAGACGTATTGTAGAGAAACATCAGCTTACCTGCCTGATGATCACACACAATATGCAGTCAGCGATCGACCTTGGTAACAGGATCCTGATGATGGACTCCGGAAATATCGTGCTTGATATCGGAGGAGAAGAAAAGAAAAATATGACCGTAGATGGTCTGCTTGAGAAATTCAAGACAGGAGCCGGTAAGGCTCTTGATAATGACCGTATCCTTCTGTCAGACTAAAATAACAGCAGCTGGCCCTAGATCAGGACCAGCTGTTTTTGATATTCATGGATGAATTTTTTGCCGCTTTTCTGGCAGAGTAGTTTTTCATAGAGATTTGAAGCGAAGGTTGTTTCTGCAAGCAGTTTCAATCCAATCTCATCGAGGAGGCTGTCTGCGTCTGCGAGTTTGGTGAGAAGCGGGATCGAGCTGCTGTGTTTGATTTCTTTCAGCAGTGTACTGCTTTCTTTGCGGAAACCGAGGACACGGGCGTAGGGAACGATAGGCGGTACATCCCGGATATCAAGGATGATATGGAGCAGTGCGCGCTGGATCCTGGTCTGAGTGAGTTCCTTTGTCTTGAGAAGAGAAGCAGCCTGAAGGAAACCGTTGATCTCATTTGAACGGTTCACGATCCTCTCGGCGAGATCTCCGGAGACATCCAGATAATTGCAAAAACTGTCCGCATTTCCCTTTAATATACAATAAGAAAGAAGTGGGTCAAAGGCATCTTCTGTCAGGTATTCATTCTTCCGCAAGGAAGAGGCAAGGAGTGTGCAGACCTCATCTGGAACCTGCGCGGCGATCCGGGAGATTGTTTCCTGCGTGAGATCGGATTTCAGAAGTTCGCGGATCGCAGAGGCAGACGCGAAGAGAATGTTATCGGCAGTAGTATCTGCAGAAACAGATGCAAAAGGAGCATCTGTGGAAACAGCGGCCGGAATCGTTTCGTGATATCCCATGCCCTGACGTTTCAGGGTGACTGGTTTTATATTGCTTTCAAGCCGCAGAAGTGCCTTGCAATATTCAATTCCAAGAATATTGTTCGGAGAATTCAGGATCTGCGCAATCTGATTCAGGAGCGGAGTCAGCACACCGTCAAAATCATCTCCTGTAAAGTTGCGGGGATTTCTGAAATATTCCATCAGTGCCTGGCTTCTGGCAGCAGGAAAGGACAGTCCTTTTCCCAGAAATTCTTTCAGTAATCGCCGGTATTCTTCTGGTTCCTTTACAAGAATTTCCGCAAGCTCCTGCAAGGCAGAAACGTCACCGTATTCGCTTCCGAAACAAAGTTTATCCACAACATGTAGCCCATCCAGCATGGAAACTCCGCCCATGGCAAAAGCTTCCGCGCTGGCAGTGCTTACCGACACCGGCATTTCAAGCACGAGATCCGCACCACATCGAAGTGCCATCTCAGCCCGCACATGTTTCGAAAGGAGCGCCGGCGTGCCCCTTTGCACATAATCGCCACTCATGGCAACGATCACATAATCTGCCCCCAGTTCTTTTTTGCAGTAATCTATCTGATATTTATGTCCCCTGTGAAACGGATTATACTCCGCAATGATCCCGGTTACTTTCATAATAAAATCCTTTCTGCCCACGGCAAAAGTTATCTGGTTTTTCTATTGTAGCATAAAAAATAACAGCCGGACAAATATTTTGTTTTCAGACTTTCGTGATTTTGCCCGGATTGCACTTTAAAAAATACCGCTCTTTGGAAGAATCTACATGTCAACTACTTGAAATGCACAAATTCTGGGGGTATAATGAACTTAGCTGTGAGGTCATATTCTGGATACTCACACGGTCATATGACCGAAATAACGAAAGGAGCCATTTAATCATGGGATTTGTTGATTTACTCAAAGAAAGAGCCAAAAAAAGCATCAAAACTATCGTACTGCCAGAAACAGAGGACATGAGGACTCTCGAGGCAACTGATAAGATTCTGAAAGAGGGAGTTGCCAAGATCATCCTCATCGGAAACGAAGAAGAAATCAATAAGAAAGCTGCTGAAGGCGGATTCGATATCTCCGGAGCAACAATCGTTGACCCAGAGACATCTGACAAAACTCAGGCTTACATTGACAAATTTGTAGAACTGAGAGCTAAGAAAGGTATGACACCTGAAAAAGCAAAAGAGATCCTTCATACTCAGTACCCATACTATGGTGTAATGATGGTAAAAATGGGCGATGCAGACGGTATGGTATCCGGTGCATGCCACTCTACAGCAGACACACTTCGTCCATGCCTGCAGATCCTCAAAACAAAACCAGGAACCAAACTGGTATCCGCATTCTTTCTGATCGTAGTTCCGGACTGCGAATACGGCGCAAACGGAGCATTTGTATTTGCTGACTCTGGTCTGAACCAGAACCCGACTCCGGAAGAACTTTCTGCAATCGCAGCATCTTCTGCAGAATCATTCCAGCTTCTTGTTGAGGAAGAACCGATCGTTGCTATGCTTTCACACTCCACAAAGGGAAGTGCAAAACATCCAGACGTAGACAAGATGGTAGAAGCTACAAGAATCGCAAAAGAAGAACATCCGGAACTCAAACTGGACGGAGAATTCCAGCTTGACGCAGCGATCGTACCAAGCGTTGGTGCATCCAAAGCTCCGGGAAGCGAAGTTGCCGGTAAAGCAAACGTTCTGGTATTCCCTGACCTTGATGCAGGAAACATCGGATACAAACTTGCTCAGCGTCTTGGCAAAGCAGAAGCATACGGACCTGTTACACAGGGTATCGCAAAACCAGTCAACGACCTGTCTAGAGGATGCTCTGCAGATGATATCGTTGGTGTTGTTGCTATCACAGCTGTACAGTGCCAGGCAGAAGACAAATAATTTTGCACAAACAATAAATAATATTACATATTGAAATATATGGAACAGGAGATATTAAGATGAATGTATTGGTAATCAACTGCGGAAGTTCCTCTCTGAAATATCAGCTCATCAACTCTGATACAGAGGATGTTCTGGCAAAGGGTCTTTGCGAAAGAATCGGAATCGACGGAAGACTGGTTTATCAGAAAGCCGGATCTGACAAAGAAATCACAGAGTGTGCAATGCCTACACACAAAGAAGCGATCCAGTTCGTACTGGATGCACTGACAAACGACAAGACAGGTGCGATCAAGAGCCTTAAAGAAGTAGATGCGATCGGACATCGTATCGTCCACGGTGGCGAGAAATTCGCTTCCTCAGCAGTGATCACAGACGAGATGATCGCAACAGTAGAAGAGTGCAACGATCTTGCACCACTTCACAACCCGGCAAACCTGATCGGTATCCGTGTCTGCGCAGAACTTATGCCAGGCGTACCGCAGGTTGGTGTATTTGATACAGCTTTCCATCAGACAATGCCTGCAAAAGCATATCTGTACGGACTTCCGATCGAATACTACAAGAAATACAAAGTAAGAAGATATGGTTTCCACGGAACCTCCCACAGCTTCGTATCCAAACGTGCTGTAGAATTCCTCGGCCTTGACAAAGACAACTCCAAAGTTATCGTCTGCCACCTTGGAAACGGATCTTCCATCAGTGCTGTTCAGAACGGCAAATGCGTAGATACTACAATGGGACTTACACCACTTGAAGGCGTTGTTATGGGAACACGTTCCGGTAACATCGACCCGGCAATCGTTGAGTTCATCGCAAAGAAAGAGAACCTTGACCTTGCAGGTGTTATGAACGTTCTCAACAAGAAATCTGGTCTTCAGGGTATGTCAGGAGTCGGCAGTGACATGCGTGACATCAGAGCAGCGATCGAAGCAGGAAACGAAGACGCTAAGAATGCATACGATGTACTCTGCTATGGTATCGCTAAATTCGTTGGCGGCTATGTAGCAGCTATGAACGGTGTAGATGCGATCGTATTTACAGCTGGTATCGGCGAGAACGTAGGAGCACTTCGTAAAGATGTATGTAACTACCTTGGATACCTCGGAGTTGAGATCGATGACACTGCAAACAACACATTTGGAGAAGAAATCGTTATTTCCACACCAAACTCCAAAGTCAAAGTTGCAGTTATTCCTACCAACGAAGAACTTGCAATCTGCAGAGATACAGTAGCACTGGTTAAGTAATGCCAGGGTTCATGACTCAAATATAAGAAATAAGAGAGGGAATTTACCGTATCGGCAGATTCCTTCTCTTTATCTATGCTAAATACAGTATACCCTGTCAGATTTTCTGGCAGAAAAATACAAAATAATTTAAAAATCAGATTGACAAACCAAGGTCATCTATGTATAATTGATAAGGTGTGAGTAGGAGATAATTATGCAGATTCATTTATCAGAGATTATTGATAGTGAAGGAAAGGTCATTCAGATCACTCCTGAGCTTGAACTAGATACAATTTCATTTCAGTTGGGAGAATATCCGATCCTGGATAAAACTCCGGTAAAACTTACCATTGCCAATACCGGCAATAAGGTACTGGAATTAACCGGTAACGGAAGTGTCACGGTCGGTATTCCGTGTGACCGCTGTCTTGAACAGGTTTCCGTTGAGATTTCATACAGCATTGAGCGCAAACTGGATATGAAACAATCTGATGAAGACAGAGTAGAAGATCTGGATGAGAATGACTATCTCACGGGAATAGACCTGGATGTGGACCGGTTGGTCTATCTTGAGGTACTGATGAACTGGCCTTTGAAGGTTCTCTGCAGGGAGAACTGCAAAGGAATCTGTAGCCAGTGCGGGAAGAATCTGAACCAGGGACCCTGCGGATGTGCAGAGGAACCAAAGGATCCACGTATGGCCGCCATCAGTGATATATTTAGTAAATTTAAGGAGGTGTAACCTATGTCCATATGTCCAAAGAACAAATCATCCAAAGCTAGACGTGACAAAAGACGTGCTAACTGGAAAATGAGTGCTCCGAACCTGGTAAAATGCAGCAAATGCGGCGCCCTGATGATGCCTCACAGAGTTTGTAAAGAGTGCGGAAGCTACAACAAGAAAGAAATCGTGAAAGTAGAAGACTAATCACAACAATAAGAAGCAGGATCCTTGCGGGTTCTGCTTTTTTTTGTTGTCTGAAAAGGAATAAAAAGGTATAATTTTATTTATCACGGGAAATGGAGGAGAATCATGAAAAAGAGCAGCCTTTTTGAAAACCTTGTTATGAACTTTTCTATAGATACAGAGGAACTCTCCAAAACAGAGGAGAAGAAGCTGAAATCTGTTCCAACAAGACTGGAGATTCTGGCAGAGGGATTTGCATCCAGATGGGATCTTGACCAGGTGAACCAGAAGCTGGAAGAAAGTGGATGTGAGAAACTCTATGCGAGAAGTTTTTATGAAGCGTGTCTGATCTATGCATTTGAACGACAGATGGGATATGAAGAATGGAAAGAACTTTTTTCCGAGGGAAGGAAGATTTTTGAGGAATCGGACGGAGCACAGAAGCGTTTTTTCAGGGGTGGAAAGATTACATTAAAAGAACTTGAGGAATATATGGAGGCAGAGTCTGTCTCTGAAGAACTGGAGACAATGCTTCTGACGAGATCACTGGAAGAAAAAATCATACAGAGCGATTCAGCGGAAGAATTCTGGTCTTTTGTGCAGGAAAATATAGAGAAATTTTCTTCTGTAAGAGAGCGTGCAAGATATTATTTCTGTAAATATCTTTATTTTTACATACAGGATCGCTGTGACCGATACTATGAAAGCTGTATCCGGGAAGAAAAACTCCGCAATCAGTATGGAAACATGCTTGAGAAGGGAGAACGCGGCAGAGAAGAGAAATTTGCTCTGGAAGAACTTGCCTTTTTGAAACCGCTGACAAAATTAAAAAAGGACGCGGATAAACAGAAAAACAACATGTCTCTGGAGGAAAAAAAGGAATATCTCGAAAACACTGCCCTGACACCGGGAGGCATTTTTGATGAATTCAATTATTTTTATTTTGGCTATGTATCGGTCGACTGGATGGAAATTCTTTTTGAACTTTATGGAAACTTTGATCAGTGGCCACAGAACATGAAGATCCGCGTTGCACATTCACTGGGACTTTGCAGCCAGAACCCGTCTTCTGAGGAATGGAAAACTGCTTCACAGAAACTTTTCCAGATGGAAGAAGAACAGCGAAAGAAAGAAGAGGCAAAAGATTTTGTCGGAGGCAGAAACGAAGGAGAACGCAAAAAAGCTTATCAGAGAGGTCGTTCCGGAGAGGATTTCTTCCGGGAATTTATTACAGGCGGAAGAGATATCAACAGGGCGACCCTGATCAGCTTCCTTTTGTTTGTCAAGGTCAGAGTTCCGCTGGACGATGAGAACAAGATCACAATGAACCGTCTCAACCGTATTCTGATGAATTGTGGATTTTCTGTTCTGAAACCAGACCAGGAGTTTGACCGGTTTGTGATCCGTTTTCTCCGCTCTACAGAACCGCTGGATGTTCTGGAAGAAGAGGTGGAGAAGCAGGTGATCCAGGGAAAGAATTTCTATCTCTACAAAGTATACCGTGATTCTTACTGCCATCAGAAAGAATTGCTGGATTATCTTGTGTAAAAAACAAATTTTCCAAATGGTCTTATATACTGTAATCATATAAAGAACACAGGAAATAAAGCAAAGGAGAGGAAAGAGAATGAAAAAGATCAGAACATTTTTTATCAGAACAATCTTAGGAATTATGGCGGGACTGTTTTTGAGTGCAGGAATCACAGCAACACCGGTACAGGCAGCCGGAATCAGTTATCAGAAAGCAGTTCGAATGTACAACAACAAATTAAGCTACTGGGGAAGAAGAGGCACACGCCTGAATATCAACTACGATTTAAGAAGCCGTTCCGGCTGGAAATATAATGACTGCGGAAAGAATGTTTCCATGAAAACAGTGCATTGTGATAATAACCTCCGCTACATTTTCCGTGATGTAAATGGCGACAATATTCCGGAAGCATTTTTCTACAGTGAACGCGCAAGAGTAATGCTGGTCTGGACAATTTACAGAGGACAGGTACAGCCGGTTGCAACCATGCGTACTTCCTATTTTGGACCTCAGAAGCTTCTTTACAATAAAAGAGAGAAGACATTTATCGTAAAGACCCTTATCACAGGAAGAAGTGTTTCCAGAAATATTTTTAAGATCAAAGGACGTACACTTTATATCAATCTTACCATGTCTGATTATGTCGGACAGCGTCAGTCAAATGGCAGGATCAAAGTAAATTACTGGATTGACGGAAGATCCGTATCAAAGAGCAGATACCAGAGCTACTATAATGCATATTTCCGCTACCACGCAGCCTACTCCTGGGGACCGTGAAAATGAAAGAAAGCGTTATAGAAGAACAGAAACTGGAGTTATATCATCTGCTGAAAGACCGTTATCTGATTGGTGATCTTCTCAAAAAAGGAGAACACAGCCGGATTTACCGTGCATATGATACGGTATTGGATCAGGAGATCACGATCAAAGAATTTGTTCCTGAGAATCCTGATATGGCGGAAACAGATACCGGGAACTTTATAGAGGAAGCAGGAAAATTCTTCGGAGTTTATGAGTATCAGGGAATTGCAGAAGTGACAGATGTTTTCCGCGACGAGGAACATGCTTATATGGCAATAGAATATCTGCCGGGGAAAAATCTCAGAGAGTACCTGAATGCTGAAAAAAAGGGCCAGATCACAATAGAGGAAGCATGGACACTGCTTTTTCCTGTGTTGGATACAGTTTCCTGGATGCACAGCAACGGTATGGTTCACGGTGGCATCAGGATGAGCCGTCTGATTTTTGATGAGAATGACAGATTATGTCTGACGGGGATCGGTGACTGTTTTCTGAGAAACAGAGAGTCAGAGGCAAATGGTCCGTGGACGGATGTAAGAGCCGTGTCAGAAATCCTGTACGAATGTCTTACCGGCAAGTCTCCATTGCAGGCAGGATGTCTCTGGAACAAAAAGAAAATCAGATCAGTCAGTATCTGGACTACCGTCAGCAGCAGGGTAGATGAGACGCTTCTGCGCGAATTGAATTATGGGATTGGAGGCGGCTGTTTCGGATTCTATGCACTGGCAGAACAGCTTGGAATGCAGAATGAACCTCTGGCAGTCTATCTTGGAGCAATTCAGTCTGTGTGGGGCGAATCCTGGCTGAACCTGACAGAAAAGTATCAGAAAGAAGCATATCTGGACGAAGAACACGCATTTTTGACCAGGAAACAATGGAGAAATATTCTGAACATAACGGGGATTTTTCTGGTGAGTATTGCTGTCGCAGGGTGTGTGGGTTTCTGGTATACCCATACACATGAACGGCAGATCTTGGAATGGCAGATTCAGAAAGACCGCACAAAATATCACAGGATATCCGGAAAGGAAACAGATGGATTTGCAATTGGAGACATTCATCTTAAGAAATTAATGGAACAGACACTTGGAATTTCGCTGGAAGAAAAAAGCCGCAATTCTTATTCGGAGATGCCCTATCAGGAAAGCTGTACTTATGCATCGCCGGAAAAAGCAGGAAAAGAGCAGATAGAAATTTTCAGTGACAAAGAAGACAGAAGGGTAAATTCCTGTGAAGTTGTTCTTTCGAAAGAAGAAATGGAGCTGTTTTTTCAGGAGATTTTTTCGCAGATCATTCCGGAAACTTATCTGACAGAGGAAGAAATTGAGAGAACTTTTGACAGAACCCAGGATGGCTTTTACCGCTTTGATGCACATGGAAAATTTCAGATGACATTGTGGAAGAAGAAAAGTTATGGGGAAACAGAAAAAGAGCAGGAATGGTATCATTTAAGCCTTACTGCCTGTGCCAGAGAACCGCAGGATGAAAAGGAAGCAGCGGGAAGCTATGCAAGAGATTCCAAAGAATACAGGGAATTCATGGATTTTGTAAAAAAACATGCAGTAAAGACAGAAATGATATCAGATACGATTATTTATAAACTGGAAGAGGAAGCGGTGCGGAACTGGAACCAGCCATCTAATGTGCCACTTCTGAAAAAGACCAGAACGGATTTTATGCGGGCGCTGGAAAAATCCGGCTGCAGTTTTGAGATAAAATCCGAAAAAGATATTTTCCAGGTGACAGATGCCGGAATTGGTGCGCTGAAAGCGGAATTTGTGCGGGAGGTGCGGATTGAAACAACAGAGGGAGAGAGAATTTTTCTTCAGTATGATTTTCTTTCAGAACGAATTGTCCAGATCTGTCTGGGTTCTGTTGATTCTGCGAGAGAGTGGAATTATGGACTTGGAGCCGAACTGATCGGGGCACTTTCTGATGACAACAGGAAATCAGAAGAAAAGCTTGCGAAAGAACTGAAACAGAATGCATCAGAACTGGAAGCTTCCTCGCTGGCACAGGAGAATTGTGGTGATCTCAGCTGGATGATCCTTACAGATGATGATCGGGTACCGCGGCTTATTCTTGCACCACACGGACTTCTGGATGACAAAAGTTTTCCATATGCGGCAAGCCGATGGCAGCAAAAGGGAGAGGACTGACCTATGGAAGAAATGGTAAAAAGCGGTTATCTTATCCGGGAACAGATCGGGCAGGGAGCTTTCGGAGTGATTTACCATGCTCTGGATGAAAAGAACCACCGGGAAGCTGCGATAAAAGTCTGGAAGGCAGGAAGTGAGACAGAAATCTTTTCATATGAAAACAGTCCTTTTCTGCGGGAAGAACGCATTCCCGGGATCGTAAAGATTTATGATTATTTTGAAAAAGCCGGAATGAATTTTCTGGTCATGGAATATCTGCCGGGTGGGACTCTGAAAGAACAGATGAGCACGATCCGCAGCGAAAAATCTCCTGAAAAAATCCTGGATTTATTTAAACAGGTGATGGAGGGGCTGGCTTTTCTGCACAGCGAAGGGCTGGTTCATTGTGATTTAAGCCCGGATAACCTGATGTTTGATGAAACGGGGAATCTGAAGCTGATTGATCTTGGAGCCTGCCGTGGAAGTGGGATTTCCTGCGAGAAAAAATTTCTGAAAGATGGATACAGTGCACCGGAGCAGTACACGAACACAGAGCGGATTGGACCATGGACGGATGTTTACGGACTCTGCGCGGTTCTTTATGAAACATTGAGTGGGGAGAAAATCCCATCGGCAGCACAACGCCTCCAGAAAGATGAACTGAGACCTCTTTCTACATACATTAAAATAAACCGACAGGTGGAGCTGGCAGTTATGCATGGTCTGCGGCTGGAAATACAACAGAGATATTTCAGTATAGAACTTCTTCTTCATGGATTTGGAACCGCGGCCGAAGAGCTGGAAGCCCTTGCAGGAAGTACCCGTCATTTCTGGGGGCAGAAATGGATTCAGATCAGTGGGCAGGGAATCGGATATCATTGTGAAGGCCAGAAGCGAAGCCGGCGTATGGTAAGGAGAATTGCGCTGGGAACGATGGGAATTGTTCTGGCGGGAGCTTTGTTTTATGGTGGTGATCTGTGGTTCCAGAATCATTATCCGGTACAGTATTTCAAAAGAAAGGCCGATAATGCCAGAAAGGCAGGCGTTGCCAGAGAGGATGACAGGCTGGTTTCCAGTCTCAGCCAGAATTACAGCAAGATTCTGGAACAGCTTACAGAGTATGCACCGGAAGCCGGAGAGAAACTGGAAGCAGGCAGTATTTCCTGCGAACTTACGGAAGCGCAGCTGCTTAAATGGAATGTGCCGGATAACTTCGGACGGAAAATGTATCTTGACAAAGAGTCGATCAGAAAAGCACTGTTTCTGGAGATGGGATTTTACAAAGAAGATATTCAGATAAAAACAGACAAAGACTGCACAGGTTTTGTCAGCCGCAGTGTGGACGGATCTTATGAAATGCTTAAGAATACTTCCAGTGCAGAAGAGACATATCGTGTGCAGTTTCCCGAGAAAGAAACAGAAACATACAAAATCGTCTATGATCCGACAGACAAAAGAGTGATCAGCCTGTATGGAAGCATGACTGATCCCAGGCGGCTGGAAAGTTTTGTGAAAGCATTGTTTCCGGTCTGCTGTCCGGAGGGATATCTGACGACAGATGAGATTGGAGATATTCGGGAACAGCTGAATGAATCAGAAGACAGTATCATTATTCAGGCGGCACCTCACGGCTGGATCAATTTTTTTAGTCGGATTGATGCAGAGAATAAAGTGGTACAATATTATGTCAAAATAGCTGCTTCTGATGCAGGACTTCTTCACTGATGGAAAAAGATATGGGAAAAACAACACAAAAAAGATATGTAGGAAATAATCGATATTGTCTGGAAAAAACACTTGGAAAAGGTGGTTTTGGAATTACCTGGCTTGCAGTCGACCAGGAAAATGAGCAAAAAGTTGTAATAAAAGAATTGTGTCCTCCGCCTGGAGAAACAAGGGAAAAAGAAATCCGAAATTTTCTTCGTGAGGCGAGAGTGATGGCTTCTCTGCATTCTGTAAAAGAAATCGTAAAGGTTTTAAATTATTTTGAGGAACAGGGAAATGCGTATATTGTGATGGAATACCTGAGGGTGACAAGTCTGAGATATTATCTGGAATGCCAGGATGAACCGTTGTCTTTTGAAAAAGCGCGGAATCTGCTCCTTCCGGTTATGGATGGACTGGAACAGATGCATAAGAAACATATCCTGCACAGAGACCTGACACCGGATAACCTGATGCTTCGGGAAAATGGCAGTCTCTGTATTATAGATTTTGGTTCTGCACGGGAAATTACAGAGGATGACCGGACAAAGACGGTTCTCTTTAAAAGCGGGTATGCTCCACCGGAACAATATCAGGCACATGGGAAACAGAAAGCATGGACGGATGTTTACAGTCTCTGTGCGGTGCTTTATGAGATGATCACAGGAGCGATTCCGGAAGACTCTCTGCTCCGCAAAGAAAAGGATACCCTGTATCCACCATCTATGTATGGGGCAGAGATCACACCGGAACAGGAAAAGGCACTGCTCAGAGGAATGGCACTGGATGGTCATGACCGTTATGCTTCTATAAAAGAACTGAAAGAAGCACTTCTGGAGGAAAAGAAACCGGAATGGTCCACAAATCAAAAGGAAAAGAATAAAAATCAGAAATTCAGAATCCGTACAGCAATGATTCTGGGAGCGTGCATGACAGGTGTTCTGATGGCGGGGAACAGCCTGAGGGAGAAAGAACAGGAAGTGCATTACGCAGGAAATTTTGACAGAAGGGCAGAAGAAGCACAGAAATTCCTGGAATTGATTCGGACAAATGCAGTTTCTTCGAAGGAAACAGAGGATGGGAAAAGCATTATTTATGAACTTTCAAAAAAAACAGTCAGCGAATATGGGTATCCATGTAACAGAGTTCGTTTTTCAAGAACAGATAAGGATCTGGATGCATATCTGACACAGGAAAATTTTTCTTATAAAAAAGAAGAAAAAGAAACGGAATGTACGGCAGCAGTCAGTGAATATGGACTTACAGAAACGGATTTTCACCAGGATACAGAGTATCAGATAGAAGATTTCTGCACGATCACAGCAGAAAGAGATCTGGTCAATGGGGATATTCTGGAACTTACAATGACGTGCCAGAAAGGAAAGGGAATTGAACCGGGAGAACTGGCTTCGAAACTTCTTTTGTTTCTTGCAGATGCAGAAGACCCGGATAACAAAACTGCCGGAGATCTTATTGCAAAAGACCGGGAACTCCAGAATCAACAAGATACAGGGAGCATTCATATGTATCAGTGGGAAGAGGGGATTCTGATTTTCAGAGAGAGCCGGGAAGATTTCCTGAAAATCCAGATCGTTCCGCGAAAAAAATACCAGTTTTTTCAGGAAAGCGCATATTCGGCAGAGTAGGAGGAGCAATGGAAAAGAAAACTACAGAATTTGTTTATATCATAGACCGCAGCAGGTCAATGCATGGGAAAGAAAAAGAAATCATAGAACGCTTTAATCACTGGCTTACACAACAGAAGCAGAAAAAAAGTCCGTTTCTGGTAACGCTGGCACTGTGCAATGAAGAATGTGAACTGCTTTATTGCCGGATGCCGCTGAAATATGTGAAACCACTGGATACTTTTACCTATTATACAAAAGGTTATACTGCCTATACGGACCGGGCAGAAGAAGTACTGGATCTGGTCTGTGATCTCATGCCGCCAGCAGAAAGACAGGAAGTAAGCCTGCATCTGATCACAGACGGGCTGGATAATTCTAGCGCAGAAGAAGACCGGGCAGAGTTCAACGAAAAACTGGAAACTCTGGAAAAAAAGGGATGGAAAATAATGAAAGAAAAGGAGATATAGTTATGAAAAGAAGTTTTAAGGCAATAAGTGCAGCAGTGGCTGCAGCAATGACGATTAGCGGAATGGCAGCAGTTCCATGTTATGCAGGAATCAAGATTCCGTTTATTGGGGAAATTGGCGGATCGTCCGTAGAAGATCCGGAACTGGAATCCATGTTTGGAAGAAGCCTCAAAGAAATGGCAGGGAAATTTGACGGTATGTCTGAACCTTACTGGAATATGGGCGTGACCAGTTCTTCTAATGGGCAGGTGACTTTATTCAGTGCAGATTCCAGTAATGGAGGAGATGGCATTACACAGATTCAGCTTACAGGGAGCGGGAATCCATACTGGCTGATGGGAGTAGATACCGGGATGTCATACAGCGATGCAGGAAATGAACTGTCAGGAAAGGGATTCCGGTGCATGCCGTCAAAACCGGTCTACTATGACAGAAACGGCAATTATGTGGCTCTGGACGGACAAGATAATAATCTGACGGTGACAATGTCGCATGTCACACTGGGATCACACACAGACAAAACAGAAGTTTCTCAGTATATGGGAGAAAACCTGCGGGAGATTTTTTTTGAAATAGATGACGTAGGTGCAAGGACAGAAGGAGAAGATACCGTAGTAGAAAATGATCAGGTAATGTTTTATGCCAGAGGACAGGCAGTGGAGCTTTCTGATCTTACAATATCCAAAATCGTACTTAAGCAGTCAGGAGGAGAATATTGCATGTACGGTTATCAGCCAGGTGATGCATGGGATTCACTGTATCCGGGAATGCAGGAAGGCGGCAGCGGTGAGTGGTTCGATCCGGCAGGAAATGTCTTTTCCATGTATTCTTCCACAGACCCGTTAAATCCGCAGATCGTATTGTCTGATCCTTCTCAATGGTAAAAATACATTGCTTTTCCCATTTCCCTCTGCTATACTGACAAGGATAAGGATGAGAAATCGAATGGACTCGAAAGAGTATGAAATGGGGGAGTTATGTAAATGGATGAGAAGAATCAGATTACGGAAGGTGTGATCTGGAAACAGCTTCTGATCTTCTTTTTTCCGATCGTGATCGGGACATTTTTTCAGCAGATATATAACACGGCCGACAGCATTGTTGTCGGTCGTTTTGTAGGTAAGGAAGCTTTGGCGGCTGTCGGCGGTTCGGTAAACCAAATTGTGAACCTGGTCGTGGAAGTTTTTGTCGGACTGACGTCCGGTGCGTCCGTGATCGTGGCGCAGTTTTACGGGGCAAAAGATAAGAAGAACCTGAATAAGACACTTCATACATCTTATGCATTTGGTATTGTGACAGGATTTGTGGTGGCTGTGGTCGGACTTCTGGTTACAAATACAGTGCTTGAGCTTATGAAGACTCCGCAGGAACTGATGGCAGATTCCAGGCTTTATCTTCATATTTATTTCTGCGGCATGATTTTTAATATCATTTATAATATGGGGGCGTCCATCCTCCGCGCAGTGGGAGATTCCAGAAGACCGCTGTACGTGCTGATGGTTACCTGCGGGCTGAACATTGTCCTTGATATCCTGCTTGTGGTGATTTTCCGTCTGGGTGTTATGGGCGTTGCGATCGCGACTGTGAGCTGTCAGGGAATCAGTTCCATTCTGGTCACGGCAATGCTTATGAAAGAACATCCGCTGTTCCAGCTGAAACTAAGGGAGATCCGTTTTTACAGAGTTTCCCTTAATTCTGTCCTTCGGATCGGTATTCCTGCGGCACTGGAAGCGACCATGTATACCATCGCCAACCTGATCATTCAGGTGTTCGTAAATGAACTGGGAACAGATACCGTCGCAGCGTGGGGAACTTTTGCAAAGATCGATGCGGTTTACTGGATGGTCGTAAATGCATTTGGCATTTCCATCACGACTTTTGTAGGGCAGAACTACGGGGCAGGTAAGGTAAAAAGAATGCGAAAAAGTGTCGGCATCTGTCTTGGGATGTCATATGCCGGTGCGATTCTTGTAAGTGGAGTGCTGTATGCGCTGGCAGGCCCGCTTTATCGGCTGTTTACGACAGATGAAAATGTTGTACGGATCGGTGTGGATATGATGCATTTCCTTCTGCCATCCTATTTCATGTATGTGGTGATCGGGATCCTTTCCGGTGCACTTCGAGGGGCAGGCAGGGTCCTTGTGCCGATGCTGCTCACCTGCGGAGGAGTCTGTCTGATCCGTATTGTGTGGATGTTCGGTGTATTTCCGGGACATCCGGGGATCAATACGATCATGCTGAGTTACCCGGTATCCTGGGGCATCACGGCAGTTTTGTTCATTATTTATTATTTCAGAAAATTTCCAAAAGTAAAAAACGTACAGGAGTGAGATTATAGAATGAATGTTTTGAATCTGGAGCATATCAGTAAAGTTTATGGAGATAAAGTGATCTTTGATGACATTTCCTGCGGGATCCATCAGGGAGACAAGATCGGGATCATCGGCATCAATGGAACAGGAAAAACAACCTTCCTTCGGATCCTTGCCGGACTGGAAGAAGCAGATGAGGGCCAGGTGATCACGCAGAACGGACTTCGCATCACCTATCTTCCGCAGCACCCGCAGTTCCCGGAGGGCGCAACGATCCTTTCCTATGTGACGCAGGGGCAGAAGGAACAGAGCTGGAATCCGGAGACAGAGGCACATATGGTTCTCAACAAACTGGGGATCGAAGACCATGAAGAAGAGATTGAACATCTCTCCGGTGGTCAGAAAAAGCGTGTGGCGCTGGCGGCAGTTCTTGTAAACCCAACGGATGTCCTGATCCTGGACGAGCCGACCAACCATCTGGACAATGAGATGGCTTCCTGGCTGGAAGATTACCTTAACCGTTTCAAGGGCGTTGTGATCATGGTAACACATGACCGATATTTCCTTGACCGTGTGACAAACAAGATCCTCGAGATCAGCCATGGCAAGCTTTACAGCTACGAGGCAAAATATTCAGAATTCCTGGAACTCAAGGCGCAGAGAGAAGAGATGGAGATGGCTTCCGAACGCAAGAAACAGAGTATCCTGCGCATGGAGATCGAGTGGGCCAAGCGTGGCTGCCGTGCGAGAAGCACCAAGCAGAGGGCACGTCTCGACCGTCTGGAGGCAATGAAAAATTCCACAACCCCGGTGCGCGACAAAAACGTAGAGATCGACTCCGTGGAGACAAGAATGGGCAAAAAGACGATCGAACTCCATCATATTTCCAAGCGTTTTGGTGACAGAATCTGCATCCGTGATTTTGACTATATCGTGCTCAAGAACCAGCGTCTCGGTATCATTGGACCGAATGGCTGTGGCAAATCCACCCTGCTCAAGATCATCGCAGGCATTATCGAGCCGGACAGCGGTGAGGTAGAGGTCGGAGATACCATCAAACTGGGATATTTTTCCCAGGAGATCGAGGATATGAACAGCAGCCAGCGAGTGATCGATTATATCAAAGATGTTGCTGAATTTATCCCGACGAAGGACGGACTTATCAGTGCGTCGAAACTTCTGGAGCAGTTTTTATTTGACCCGGCGATGCAGTATGCGCCGATCGAGAAGCTTTCCGGTGGAGAAAAGAAGCGTCTCTATCTCCTTAAAGTCCTGGCTGCGGCACCGAACGTCCTTCTTCTTGACGAGATCACGAACGATATCGATATCCCGACACTTACGATCCTGGAAGATTATCTGGATTCTTTTGCCGGAATCGTTATTGCAGTATCCCATGACCGATACTTCCTTGATAATATCGCAGACCGTATCTTTGAGTTTGACCGCGAGGGAAATCTTACCCAGTACGAGGGCGGCTATACAGATTATCTGGAGGCAAAGAAGCGCAGAGAGGGAAGCAGTGATGCAGGAAGTGCTGAGCCTTCCAAGGTAGCAAAAACTGCCGAAGAAGCACCAAAGGCAGAAAAAGATTCTGTCAAGACCTGGAAACAGAACCGTCCGTCCAAACTCAAATTCAGCTACAAAGAACAGCGGGAATTTGAGACCATCGATGATGATATCGCAGCGCTGGAAGCACGAATCGAGAAACTGGACGCGGAGATCATGGCAAATGCGACAAATTCCGGCAAGTTAAACGAGCTTACCCAGGAAAAAACAGAAGCAGAAGCGCAGCTGGAAGAAAAAATGGACCGCTGGGTTTACTTAAACGACCTCGCAGAGCAGATCGAAGCCCAGAATAACAATTAATAAATTATGCGGTTTTTATTGATTTTCGTCGAGTTCTTTAGGATACTAAGCGGGAATCATCGGTAATTCAATTGCCGAGATAAAAGCGTGAATTGTGCATGTCTGCACATGTATATAATTATATTAAATATATAAAAGAAAATATGTTCGATATATTATTGATGTTAAAACAATCTTATGCTATATTATATGTATGAAAGAAAATCTCATACATTACAGGACTTGCGTATGCAATATCAATTACCATATGGTGTGGTCAGTAAAATATCGACGTAAGATATTAAGTACAGAGATCGAATCTTATCTGCAGGAGCTGGTACAGGAGATTGCAGCAGATAAGGGATTTACGGTTCATTTATTTGAATGTGGAGAGGGGGACCATATCCATTGTTTTGTATCTGCACCACCCAAGTTATCCATAACTGCTATTGTTAAATATCTGAAAGGGATCACAGGAAGAAAATTATTTGAACGTTTTCCGGAAATAAGGAACCAGCTGTGGAAAGGAGAGCTGTGGAATCATTCCTATTATGTGGAAACCATCGGATCTGTATCAGAAGAAAATATCCGTCGTTATATCGAACGTCAGAGCAAAGCCTATTGAAATCCAGGAGGGAAAGAAATGCTGCTGTCGCAGAAGACGTCTGTAAAGATCAGTCAGAAAAAAACCATAAAAGTGATCTGTGGTACAGGCAACTTCCATCCCAGACGGCACAGGAAACTTGCAAACTGCTGGATAAAGCCTGGAAATCTTTTTATGCTTTAAAGAAGTCCGGAGGGGTCAGGGAGCCAAACCCGCCCCGTTTTAAAAAACAAAATATGCGGATCACCTATATGCAGATGGGGATCGTGCACGAAACTGGCACAGACAGGATACGGCTGTCACTGCCAAAGGAACTGAAGATCTATATGGAGAAGGAGTATGGGACACAGAATGAACCAGAAATTCCATGGACTGCCTTACAATAAATTGTATATCATGCTGGAATATAAGCTGAAGATGTATGGGATACGTCTGGAAAAACAGAAAGAATCATACAGCAGCCAGTGCAGTCCGGTGTCACCGGAAGTATCAAAAAAATATGCAGAGCCATCCAACCGAAAAAAACGTGGATTGTATGTGGCGGGGAAAAAAGAAACAGCTGTCCGTAACCGGACTGAAACAGCCCCAAATAATAAAAGTAGCTGCGTAGCAAAAAAGCAAGCAGTAGTAGTGGCATGGACCCACCCTGAAAAATGCGGTATCCCGCTTTGATTCAGATGCTCTGGTAATTTGTTGCCGAGTAGTTCACTATGATAAAGTGTAAATCTTTTATATTTTCAGAACAGATTTGTAATTTGACATAAACAAAAACAGCAGGAGGAAAAATTATGGCAGAAGTAGTTAGAGTAGTTGTAGATGCCATGGGTGGCGACTACGCCCCGGTGGAACCTGTAAAAGCAGCCGTGGAAGCAGTCAAAGAGCGGGATGATATTCAGGTGATCCTGACAGGTGTGGAGGATGTCGTCCAGGCAGAACTTAAGAAATATCAGGATTATCCGAAGGACAGGATCCAGGTGGTCAATGCCACAGAAGTAATTGAAACCGCAGAGCCTCCTGTATTTGCAATCCGCAAGAAGAAAGATTCTTCGATCGTAGTGGGACTCAAGATGATCAAAGAAAAGAAAGCCGATGCATTCGTTTCTTCCGGAAGTACCGGAGCTGTCCTGGTTGGCGGACAGGTACTTGTCGGACGAAGCAAAGGTGTAGAACGTCCGCCTCTTGCCCCGCTGATCCCGACAGCCAAGGGAGTATCCCTCCTGATCGACTGTGGTGCCAATGTAGACGCAAGACCGTCTCATCTGGTACAGTTTGCCAAGATGGGTTCTATCTATATGGAAAATGTAGTAGGCATCAAGAATCCGCGTGTTGCTATCGTAAATAACGGCGCAGAGGAAGAGAAGGGAAATGCACTGGTCAAAGAAACTTTCCCTCTTCTCAAGGAGATCGAAGGCATCAACTTCATCGGAAGCATTGAGGCAAGAGATATTCCGGCAGGTTATGCAGATGTCATCGTCTGCGAGGCTTTTGTCGGAAATGTCATCCTCAAACTGTATGAAGGTGTCAGCTCCGAGCTGATCCACAAGATAAAAGAAGGAATGATGAGCACCTTAAAGAGCAAGATCGGTGCGCTCCTCGTGAAACCGGCACTGAAACAGACACTCAAGAGCTTTGACGCGACAGAGTACGGCGGAGCACCGCTTCTGGGTCTCAAAGGACTTGTAGTCAAGACACATGGAAGTGCGAAATCAGTCGAGATCCGCAATGCGATCTTCCAGTGTGTGCAGTTTAAACAGCAGAAAATAAATGAAAAAATCGCCGAGCGTATTCTTCCGCCTCATTATGAAGCCCCAGAAACACCGGCAGCAGAAAAAGAAGGACAGAAATAATATGGAAGAATTGGAACAGATCATAGGATATACTTTTCAGAATAAGAAACTTTTGAAACAGGCACTGACACACAGCTCCTATGCCAACGAGAAAAAGCTTGGCAAACTTGGGTGTAATGAACGTCTGGAATTCCTGGGCGATGCGGTACTGGAACTTGTCAGCAGTGATTTCCTGTATGCACGTTTTCCGCAGATCCCGGAGGGAGAACTCACCAAAAAGAGAGCCAGCCTTGTGTGCGAGCCGAGCCTTGCCTACTGTGCGAGACAGTTCGGACTCCCGAAATTCCTTCTCCTTGGACGTGGAGAGAACATGACCGGAGGACGAAACAGAGATTCTATCGTATCCGATGCGACCGAGGCACTCCTTGGCGCGATTTACCTTGACGGCGGATTTGAGCCGGCGAGAGAGTTTGTGCTGAATTTTATCCTGAATGATATCGAGAGCAAGCAGCTTTTCTATGACAGCAAGACGATCTTACAGGAGATCGTTCAGGAGAAAGGACTCCAGCCGGTAGAGTATATTCTCACAGAGGAAAAAGGTCCGGATCATGACAAGCAGTTCAGCGTAGAAGTAAGAGTAAACGGTGAAGTGTACGGATGTGGCACCGGCCACACCAAAAAAGCCGCAGAGCAGGCGGCAGCTTACCAGGCGATCCAGGAGAAAAAGCTGGAAGCTGTAAGCGTCAAATGAAATAAATTGCAGGTGAACTATGTATTTAAAAAATATTGAAGTATATGGCTTCAAATCGTTTGCCCAGAAGATCAATTTTGAATTCCACAACGGGATCACCGGTATCGTCGGACCGAACGGAAGTGGAAAGAGCAATGTCGGCGATGCCGTCCGCTGGGTTCTCGGAGAACAGAGCGCGAAGCAGCTTCGAGGCGGCAATATGCAGGATGTCATTTTTTCCGGTACAGAGTCCAGAAAGCCCTTAAGTTTCGCATCGGTGGCGATCACACTGGATAACAGCGACCACAAGCTTCCAGTGGATTTTAATGAAGTGACTGTCGCGAGACGGCTGTACCGTTCCGGGGAAAGTGAGTATCTGATCAATGGCAGCAGTTGTCGCCTGAAGGATATCCAGGAGATGTTTTATGACACCGGTATCGGTAAGGAAGGCTACTCCATCATCGGACAGGGACAGATCGACAAGATCTTAAGCGGCAAGCCAGAGGACCGCAGGGAGCTTTTTGACGAGGCAGCGGGAATCGTAAAATTCAAACGAAGAAAAAATACCACGATCAAGAAGCTGGAAGAAGAACGCCAGAATCTTGTCCGTGTGACAGATATCTTGAGCGAGCTGACCAAACAGCTCGGTCCATTGGAGAAACAGTCCGAGACAGCAAGGATCTATCTTGCCAAGCGGGAGGAACTTAAGACACTGGATGTCAATCTTTTCCTTCTGGAATACGAGCAGAGCGTTCAGAATCTGGAAGAACTGGAGCAGAAACTTTCGAATGCCCAGAGAGAACTTGACGAAGCCCAGAAAGCCTATGACCGCACCAAAACAGAATACGAACGTCTGGAAGAAGAACTGGAAACGCTGAATGAGCGTCTGGATTCTCTTAAAGAGGAACAGCAGCAGAATGCCCTTGGAAAGCAGCAGTTTGAAGGTCAGATGCAGGTCCTCGAGGAGCAGATCCTTGCGGGCAGACAGAGCAGTGAACATTTCAAATCCCGACTGGCAACGCTCAAGGAAGAACTTGCACATCGCCGGGAAGAGCAGGAAAACTTAAGCGAAGAGAAACTGGCGATTCACGAAAAGTTAAAAGAGATCCGAAAGAATCTCAAGGAGGAAGAGAAAGAACTCGAAAATATCGCTTCCAATGTAGAAGAATGCACCAGTGCGGTGGAGGACGGCAAGAATGAGATCATCGAGATCCTCAACAGCCGTGCCACGACCAAGGGAAAAGCGCAGCGATTTGATGCGATGATCGAGCAGCTCGATATCCGTAAGGCAGAAGTAAGCCAGAGGATTCTTCGCTTAAAGAGCGAGGAAGAAGTCCTCGAAAATGATCGCAGCCGTTATCAGCAAGCTTATGACGAGATCACAGCTTCGATCCAGGAAGGCAATGAGGAATGTACCCATTTAAGTGGAGAAGTACAGAAACTTCAGACGAAACTGCAGGAACAGAGCAGGGAGATAGAGGCAGGACAGACCGCCTACCACAGAGAGGCATCCCGTCTGGAATCCCTGCGGAATATCACAGAGCGTTATGACGGTTATGGCAACAGTATCCGGAGGGTCATGGAACAGAAGGCAAAAGAACCGGGTATCCGGGGCGTTGTCGCAGATATCGTCCATGTGCAGAAGGATTACGAAGTTGCGATCGAGACAGCACTTGGCGGAAGCATCCAGAATATCGTAACGGACAATGAACAGACGGCGAAGCGGATGATAGGTTTCCTGAAGCAGAACCGTTATGGCCGTGCGACCTTCCTTCCACTGTCGAATATCAGCGGAAGAGGCGGCTTTACACAAAGAGATGCGCTGAAGGAACCGGGAGTGATCGGAACGGCGAACACACTGGTCCAGGCAGATGCAGAATACAGTGAACTGGTACAGTATCTTCTCGGCAGGGTTCTGGTGGTGGACAATATCGACCATGCGATCGCGATCGGCAAGAAATACCGCCACAGTCTCCGAATGGTCACGATCGAAGGTGAATCCTTAAGCCCGGGCGGTTCCATGACCGGTGGTGCGTTCCGTAACAACAGCAATCTCCTCGGCCGCCGCCGTGAGATAGAGGAGCTGGAAAAAAACGTCGCACTTCGTAAGAAAGAACTGGAAACGACCCAGCGATCGATCCTTAAAAACCGTGAACAGCGAAATAAACTCCGTGACACGATAAACGAACTCCAGCAGAAGCTCCGTGGACAGTACATCGAGCAGAATACCGCGAAGATGAACCTCGAACAGCTTCAGGAAAAGGCACAGGAGATCCAGAAAAATTACCGTCAGATCGACCGCGATCAGGATGAGCTGAGACATCAGGCATCGGAGATCCGTGAGGATCATAAGAATATTGCAAAAGAGCTCGAAGATTCCCAGAAAGACGAGAAAGAGCTGGAAACCTTTATCGAGACGAAGCAGGCCGAGCTGGATGAATGGAAAGCAGAAGAGACTGCCAAACAGAAGAAACTGGAGCAGATTCGTCTGGATTCTTCCGCGCTGGAACAGCAGGAACATTTCCTTCAGGAAAACTTAAGCCGACTGCAGTCAGAGATCGAGGCTTTTGAAAGGGAATCCGAGGACCTGCTTACCAGTCTCGCCCAGAGCGGAGATGAGATCACCCGAAAAGAAGGCGGCATCCAGGACCTCAAAAAAGCGATCGAAGACTGCCGCAAAAAAGACGAACAGCTTCTTGTACAGAGACAAAAATGCGAGGCAGAGAAGGAAGAGAGAACCGAAAGCCACAAGGCATTTTTTGAAAAAAGAGACCGTCTTTCTGAGAAGACCACACTTCTGGACAAAGAATGTTTCCGTCTGCGCAGTCAGGCAGAAAAGGTCGAAGAACAGCGGGAAGGACGGATCTCCTACATGTGGGAAGAGTATGAGATCACTCCAAATAACGCGCTTTCTTACAAAAAAGAAGAGCTCGATGATTTTCAGGAGATCAAAAAAGACGTTGCCCGCATCAAAGAGGAGATCCGCAGGCTCGGTTCCGTCAACGTCAATGCGATCGAAGATTACAAAGAACTTCTCGAACGTCACACTTTCCTGAAGACCCAGTATACGGATCTTGTCAAGGCAGAGGAGACACTGGAGAATATCATCCAGGAACTGGATGAGGGAATGCGGAAGCAGTTTGCCGAGAAATTCCAGGATATCCAGAGGGAATTTGACAAGGCATTTAAGGAACTGTTCGGTGGAGGAAAGGGAACGCTGGAACTGGCAGAGGGAGAAGATATCCTCGAAGCCGGTATCCGGATCATCTCACAGCCGCCGGGCAAAAAACTTCAGAATATGATGCAGCTTTCCGGTGGAGAGAAAGCTCTGACCGCGATCGCGCTTCTGTTTGCGATCCAGAACCTGAAACCGTCCCCGTTCTGTCTTCTCGATGAGATCGAGGCGGCACTGGATGACTCCAACGTTGGACGCTTCGCATCTTATCTTCAGAAGTTGACGAAAAATACACAATTTATTATAATAACACATAGACGCGGCACGATGAATGCCGCAGACCGGTTATATGGTATCACCATGCAGGAGAAGGGCATATCCACCTTGGTTTCCGTAGACCTGGTCGAGAACCAGTTAACCAGATAACGAGGAGGTATGAAAATGGCTGAAGAAAAAAAAGGATTTTTTAAACGTCTGGTCAACGGCCTTACCAAAACAAGAGACAATATCGTTGCCGGATTTGATTCGATTTTCAGTGGTTATTCCAGCATTGATGAGGATTTTTATGAGGAACTCGAAGAAATCCTTATCATGGGAGATATCGGGATCAACGCAACATCAGCAATCATAGAGAAACTGAAAGAACAGGTTTCCGAACAGCATATCAAGAACCCGGCAGAGTGCAAGCAGCTTTTGATCGACGGGATCAAAGATCAGATGCGTGTCGACAGTACAGAATACGCATTCGAAAACCAGAAATCTGTGATCCTTGTGATCGGTGTCAACGGAGTAGGAAAGACAACTTCCGTTGGTAAACTTGCCGGCAAACTCAAAGATCAGGGAAAGAAAGTCATCCTTGCAGCAGCAGATACCTTCCGTGCGGCAGCAGGTGAGCAGCTTGCACAGTGGGCAAACCGTGCAGGTGTCGACCTTATCGGCGGACAGGCAGGAGCAGACCCGGCATCTATCGTATATGATGCGGTGGCAGCAGCCAAGGCAAGAAATGCAGATGTCCTGATCTGTGACACCGCAGGAAGACTTCACAATAAGAAAAACCTTATGGAAGAACTCCGCAAGATCTACAGGATCCTTGAGAGAGAATATCCGGAGGCATATCTGGAAACGCTGGTCGTTCTCGACGGAACAACAGGACAGAATGCCTTGGCACAGGCAAAGCAGTTTGCAGAAGTTGCCAACGTAAACGGAATCATCCTTACCAAACTGGATGGCACAGCAAAAGGTGGTATTGCAGTGGCGATCCAGTCAGAGCTTGATATTCCGGTCAAATACATCGGTGTCGGCGAGCAGATTGATGACCTGCAGAAATTCGATGCAGATGCGTTTGTCAATGCACTGTTTGACGTAGACGAGAAAGATTTTGGTACAGAAGAATAAATAAACTGTTCACAGAAACAGAACGAGGAGGAGCAAAAGATGCTTACATTAGAGAGCTTTGAAGAGGCAGCAGAGATCGTAAAACAGGTAACACAGGAAACAAAGCTGATCAAGAGCGCATATTTTTCAGAACTGACAGGAAACAAGGTTTTCCTGAAACCGGAGAACATGCAGCGTACCGGCGCATACAAAGTGCGTGGCGCATACTACAAGATCAGCACACTTTCCGAAGAAGAGAGAGCGAAGGGACTGATCGCTGCATCCGCAGGAAACCATGCACAGGGTGTTGCTTATGCAGCACATAAATTCGGTGCAAAGGCAGTCATCGTTATGCCGACTACCACACCGCTTATCAAAGTAGAGCGTACCAAGAGCTACGGCGCAGAAGTCATCCTCAAAGGGGATGTTTACGACGAAGCCTGTGCTTACGCGCTGGAACTGGCAGAAAAAGAAGGATACACTTTCATCCATCCATTCGATGATCCGGCTGTTGCAACAGGACAGGGAACCATCGCCATGGAGATCGTTCAGGAGCTGCCGCTGGTAGATTATATCCTGGTTCCAATTGGAGGAGGCGGACTGGCAACAGGTGTTTCCACTCTTGCCAAGCTTCTGAACCCGCACATCAAAGTCATCGGTGTAGAGCCATCCGGAGCTGCCTGCATGAAAGCTTCCATTGAGAAAGGCGAAGTTGTCACTCTTCCTCATGTAAATACCATTGCAGATGGTACTGCAGTACAGACACCGGGCGAGCACATCTTCTCGTACATCCAGGAGAATCTGGATGACATCATCACGATCGACGATGATGAGCTGATCGTTGCTTTCCTTGATATGGTAGAAAACCACAAGATGATCGTTGAGAACTCTGGACTTCTGACAGTTGCAGCACTCCGTCATCTGAACTTCACTGGCAAGAAAGTCGTATCCATCTTAAGTGGTGGAAATATGGACGTGATCACCATGTCTTCTGTTGTTCAGCATGGTCTGATCCAGAGAGACAGAATCTTTACTGTTTCTGTCCTGATCCCGGACAAGCCGGGTGAACTGGTACGTGTTGCATCCATCATTGCAGAAAACCAGGGCAACGTCATCAAACTGGATCACAATCAGTTTATCAGCACCAACCGTAACGAGGCAGTGGAACTTAAGGTAACACTGGAAGCATACGGAACAGAGCACAAGAATAAGATCGTTCAGGCTCTGGAAAAAGCAGGATGCAGACCGAAAGTGATTCGCGCAAGTCTGTAAAGTATAAGAAATTCTGATAAAAGAAAAGCAGGGGATTCAGACCGGGGAGGTCCGGATCCCCTTTTGGCCAAATAGAATAACCACTTAAAAAGGGGGTAATTTTTTATGACATATGTATCAGAAGATTATATAAAAGCATATAAAATGGGCAAAAAAGATTATCAGGCAAGGATGATGCGAGGCGAAGTCCCGACGCTTAAAGTCCTTGATGATATCCTCCCGTCCAGAGGTTCTTATTCTGAAGTTCCGCTGGGACTTGTCCAGATCCCGATCGATCAGATCGTAGGAACAAAGAGCGGCGGCAGAAGCAGTGCGTTTTCCGGAAATTTCATGCCGATCCTCAGGGAAAACACGGAGTTTGCCTACAAATGGAGTGTACTGATCGACAGTCACCTCAAAGAAGGAATCCATGACCCGGTCAAAGCTTATGAGTACATGAATAAGTTCTATATCGAAGAGGGAAACAAGCGTGTCAGCGTCCTGAAATACTGTGATGCTGTCTCTGTTCCTGGAAACGTGACAAGGATCCTTCCTGCAAGGACTGACCAGAAGGAAAACAAGATCTACTATGAATTTGTGGATTTTTATGCGCTTTCTCAGATCAATTATATTTATTTTTCCAAACTGGGAAGTTTTGCGAAGCTGCAGGAAGCAGTAGGAAAAGGCCCGAAAGAACTCTGGACGGACGATGACAAGCTGAATTTCAGTTCTGTATATTCCAGGTTTGCAGCAGAATATGAGGCTGCCGGCGGTAAGAAGCTTTCGATCACGACGGGGGATGCATTCCTGGCATTTCTAACAGTTTATGGTTATGAAGCGCTCTGCCAGAAGACAGTAAGCGAACTCAAGACCCTGGTCGCAAAGAGCTGGGAAGAGTTTGAACTTCTCGAACATGACAATGTCATTGACCTGAAACTTGACCCGAACAAGGAGAAAAAGCCTCTGCTCAACCGCCTGCTTCCACTCAGTGCACCGAAACTTAAGATCGCTTTTCTCTATGCAAAGACACCGGGAACTTCCGCATGGACTTATGCACATGAACTGGGAAGGCTTCATCTGGAGCAGACTTTCCCAGAGGAAGTTACGACCATGTGCTATGAGAATCTGACACCGGAACTTGCAGAAAAAGCGATCTCCGATGCGATCCAGAAGGGCTGCAATATCATTTTCACAACGACACCGGAGTTTGTACAGGCAAGTGTGCAGGCCGCGATCGCCAATCCGAATGTAAGGATCCTGAACTGTTCGCTGAACACTTCCCACCGTTACATCCGTACCTATTATGCGCGTATGCATGAAGCGAAATTCCTGATGGGAGCGATCGCCGGTGCGATGGCGGAGAATGGCCAGCTTGCGTACATTGCAGATTATCCGATCTTTGGAACGATCGCAAATATCAATGCCTTTGCCCTGGGCGCCAAGATGGTGAACCCGAGAGCAAAGATCTATCTGGAATGGTCCACGCTTAAGGATGTTGACCTGGGACGTACAATGGAAAATGTGCAGAAAAAGGGTGTGACTGTTGTTTCCGGTAAAGATATGGTGATCCCGGAAGAGACTTCCAGATATTTTGGACTTTATCATCTGGAAAACGGCGAGCCGCACAATATCGCCATGCCTCTGTGGCACTGGGGTAAATTTTATGAGCAGCTGATCCGCACGATCATGGATGGAACCTGGAAATATGACGATAATTATGAAACAAAAGCGATCAACTACTGGTGGGGACTTTCTGCTGGCGTTGTAGATGTCATCCACTCCCAGAATCTGCCGATCGGAACGAGACGTCTGATCCGGCTTCTCAAAGACAATATCACAAGGGGAGAATTCAATCCGTTCTCGGGAGTTCTGTACTCTCAGGATGGAATGGTACAGTCAGATCCGAACAAGGCTCTTTCTCCGGAAGAGATCATCACCATGGACTGGCTGGCAGAAAACGTTGTCGGCTCGATCCCGACACGCAAAGAATTAACAGATCAGGCCAAACCGGTTACACAGCAGTCTGGTCTTGAGAATTAGAGGGGAAACGCAAATAAATGAAAATACTTGCCATAGCAGATGAAGAATCCAAGTATCTGTGGGACTATTTCGAAAAAAGCAAACTGGAAGGAATCGATCTTATCATTTCCTGCGGAGATCTGGACCCGAGATACCTTTCCTTCCTTGCCACATTTACATCGGCACCGGTGCTCTATGTTCACGGAAACCATGATGACAAATACGAAAAGATCCCACCGGAAGGCTGCATCTGCATTGACGACAAACTTTTTGTCTATGAAGGAATAAGGATTCTGGGGCTTGGCGGCTCCATGAGATACAAACCAGGTGTCCATCAGTACACGGAATGGGAAATGCAAAAAAGGGTGCTGAAACTTTACCCGAAGATTTGGTTTCGGGGAGGTTTCGATATCCTCGTGACCCATTCCCCTGCCTACCAGCTAAACGACGGCAGAGACCTCCCGCACCAGGGCTTCAAGATCTTCCGCCGCCTCATGGGAAAATACCACCCCAAATACTTCCTCCACGGACACGTCCACATGTCATATGGAAGAAAACACAAACGCTACGACAAATACGAAGAAACCAACGTGATCAACGCCTTCGACCGCTGCGTCTTCGAATTCGAAGCCGAAGAACCCGGGAAGGAGCTGGAATAAAGATTATTTGTCAAGAAAAAACACTTGATATAGATTCCTGAGAAAGGCAGGAAATACAAGGCTTTGCGGGAGATGGAATTTGATTCTGTGACAAATTTGTGACAAATGGAGAAAAATTCATAGAAATACCGAGATCAGGCATATTGATTTCCAGAAATACATATGCTATAATTGCCATAGGCAAAAAAAGAAGTAATAATGTTCAATGCAAAGCGAAAGCCCTCAGTACTGGGAATACTGGGGGCTTTCTTTTTGTGCTTTTACGGTGCGCTAACCGAGGCTAGTTGCTGTTGTTATCGCTTGTCTAACCATTTGTTGATGAGGTGGCAAACCACACCAGCCGCAACAGCGATTAAAAAAGAAGTAATTGGATCCAATACAAAGCACCTCCCCTCTGTTGCCAGATTTGGGAGCAGCAACGTATATAGTATAGCATAAATAAGAACAAATTGCTCTTTGGCGCGTGAGCTAAAATCATAACAGCAAGAAAAATACTATGAGAAGGCTGGTGAAATTATGTTAGCAGTAACTTATTCTATAATCAGAAATAAGTTAAAGGATTATTGCAATCAGGCAACAGACAATCACGAGACAGTCATTGTTACTCGTAAAGGTGAAAAGAACGTTGTAATCATGAGTCTTGAAAAATATAATCAGTTCGAAAAGGCTGCCCGCAATGCAGAATATCTTGCCATGATAGATCGAGGAATTACTCAGTTGTTAGCAGGAAAAGGCCAGGAGCATGAACTAATTGAGGCGGATGAATGAGTTCTGATTAATGTTCAATGCAAAGCAAAATTCCTCAGAGTGGCAGATCTGAGAGACTTTTTTGGGGGAGGATTTTGAGAAAGAATGGGATAAAGGTTATCTGGTTGTAATGGCGAAGTACAAAAATCTGAATGAGGTAGAGTAGTATATTGATCTTGTTCCGATTCTTCAAAATTTATATTATGATGTAGATGAATTCCTTACACCGGTAAAGGAGGTTCAGATTGACTATGCAGCTTGATATTAAAAAGATAGCAGATGCAGCAGATATGATCATTAATGGGTATGCGTATACTCAAGAGGGAAAATATATTCGTATGCTTAATCTGAATAAACCAAACCATGCAGCGGTTATATATGATAATAAGATAGTGGAAACTAATATGGATGATATCGAAAATCAGATAGTACTGGATTATTATTTGAACAATAAGCAGTTTATGGAGGATTAGCCATGCCCAAACAGGCAAGTTATTTAGCGAAATGTCAATGATACAGTACACTAGTGACAGAAAACTGACAGAAGCAGGATCAGCGAAATTCTTTGTAAAAAATAATGGAGATACAACTTTAGAAAGACAGGGAAGTTTGACTGACCGTGAAGTAAGAAAAATCAGAGCTTTTATTAAAGAACACTATAAAGAAATGTACCTGAAATGGATTGAGATTGCTGATACCGGTTTTTATGGTGAAAAATAGTAAACATTAAGCAATTATAAAAAGATATGTGAATTTTGTGGTAAAGATGAAATAAGAAAAATTAACTTTGTCAAGAAAAAACACTTGACACCCGCACCAAAATAAGTTATGATACCCAAGGTGGTTACAAATGGAAAAAATTGTGGAACAGACATTGTTATATGATTTTTATGGAGAATTGCTTACAGAGCGGCAGCAGCAGGTATATGAGAGCGTTGTTCTGGAGGATTATTCTCTGAGTGAGGTGGCAGAGGAACTAGGGATCAGCCGCCAGGGTGTTCATGATATGATCAAGCGCTGCAATCATACACTGGAAGAATACGAGGGCAAGCTTCATCTGGTAGAGAAGTTCCTGAGTATCAGAGAGCAGGTCCGTCGGATCAAACAGATCGCAGCCACTTATCAGGCACAGGAGATCACAGAGATCTCCAATGAAATTTTAGAGGAGTTATAACGCATGGCATTTGAAAGCTTGACGGAAAAATTGCAAAATGTATTCAAAAAGCTGAGAAGTAAAGGCCGACTTACAGAGGAAGATGTTAAGATTGCTCTGAAAGAAGTCAAGATGGCTCTTCTTGAGGCGGATGTAAACTTTAAGGTCGTGAAGCAGTTCACGAAATCTGTACAGGAACGTGCAGTCGGACAGGATGTAATGAACGGACTGAATCCTGGACAGATGGTGATCAAGATCGTTAATGACGAACTTGTAAGCCTGATGGGAAGCGAGACAACAGAGCTTCCACTGAAACAGGGAAATGAGATTACCGTACTGATGATGGCAGGTCTTCAGGGTGCAGGTAAGACAACCACAGTTGCCAAACTTGCAGGCAAGCTCAAATCCAAGGGAAAACGACCGCTCCTAGTCGCATGTGACGTCTATCGTCCGGCAGCGATCACACAGCTTCAGGTCAATGGCGAGAAGCAGGGCGTAGAAGTTTTTTCCATGGGAGACAAGCAGAACCCGGTTGACATTGCAAAGGCAGCAATCGAGCATGCCAAAGCCAATCAGCAGAATGTAGTTCTTCTCGATACCGCAGGCCGTCTTCATGTTGATGAAAACATGATGCAGGAACTTGCAGATATCAAGGCGAACATACAGGTAGATGCAACACTTCTCATTGTAGATGCAATGACAGGTCAGGATGCGGTAAACGTAGCCAAGACTTTTGTTGATAAGGTCGGGATCGATGGTGTGATCCTTACCAAGATGGATGGCGACACCCGAGGCGGTGCGGCACTTTCCATCAAAGCAGTAACCGGAAAGCCGATCCTCTATGTAGGTATGGGTGAGAAGCTTTCAGATCTGGAGCAGTTCTATCCGGAACGTATGGCTTCCAGAATCCTGGGAATGGGAGATGTGATGAGCCTCATCGAGAAAGCAGAGGCGGCACTCGACCAGGATCAGGCAGCAGAAATGCAGAAGAAGCTCAAAAAGATGGACTTCGACTTCAACGACTATCTGACCAGTATGGAGCAGATGAACAAGATGGGCGGTATCGGCAGCATCCTCAACATGCTCCCGGGAATCGGCAACAAGGCCAAGGATCTCGAGGACATGATCGATGAGAAAGCACTTGACCGTACCAAAGCGATCATCCTTTCCATGACCCCGGCAGAGCGGACCAATCCGGGAATCCTCAATGTATCCCGCAAGAACCGCATCGCCAGAGGCGCAGGAGTTGACATCGCAGAAGTCAATCGTCTGGTCAAACAGTTTGAGCAGAGTAAGAAACTCATGAAACAGATGCCTGGAATGATGGGCGGTAAAATGGGTAAAAGAGGCGGCTTCAAGCTTCCTTTTTAAATAAATCAACCAATAAAAATACAAAGATATCATAATGGAGGAAACAAAAAATGGCAGTTAAAATCAGATTAAGAAGAATGGGACAGAAAAAAGCACCTTTTTATAGAATCGTAGTTGCAGATTCCCGCAGTAAACGTGACGGAAAATGCATCGCTGAGATCGGAACATACGACCCGAACATCGAGCCAAGCGCATACAAAGTAAACGAAGAAGAAGCTAAAAAATGGCTTGCTGCTGGTGCTCAGCCAACAGACGTTGTTGCAAGAATCTTCAAAGAGGCCGGAATCGAGAAATAAGAAATACTTTACGGAAGGTATTTCTAAAGTCCTGTCATAGACAGTACAGGGAGGTATGTAATGAAAGAATTAGTTGAAGTAATTGCAAAATCTCTTGTCGAGCATCCGGATGAGGTGGTAGTCACCGAAAACGAAAAAGAAGATGCAGTTATCATTGAACTGAAAGTAGGCCCTTCCGACATGGGAAAGGTCATCGGAAGACAGGGACGTATTGCCAAGGCAATCCGTACAGTAGTTAAGGCGGCTTCTTCAAAGAGCAGCAAAAAAGTAATTGTAGACATTCTGCAATAAAGAAAGAATCGGAGCTGTGGAAACATAGCTCCTTTTTACATCTTAAAGGGAGTTTTTTATGGAAGATTTATTAAAGGTCGGAGTGATCACTACCACACATGGAGTGAGAGGCGAAGTAAAGGTATATCCTACCACAGACGATGCAGAGCGTTTTCTGGATCTGGATTATGTGATGCTGGATACAGGAAAAGAATACCGCAGACTGGATATCAAGAACGTAAGATTTTTCAAAAACCTTGCGATCCTCAAATTTGACGGCATCGACAATATCAATGATATCGAGAAATACAAAGGATGCAGTCTCTGGATCCCGAGAGAAGAAGGCCAGGAGCTCGGAGAGGATGAGTACTATATTGCGGATCTTCTGGGAATGAATGTGGTATTAGAAGACGGAACAGAATTCGGGACACTCAAAGATGTCATGGAGACAGGAGCAAATGATGTCTATATCATCAACTCCAAAGAACACGGCGAAGTGCTCCTTCCGGCGATCAAAGAGTGCATTTTGAATGTAGATCTGGAAAGCAATACAATGACCATACATTTGATGAAGGGACTTATATAAATGAATTTTCATGTTTTGACACTTTTTCCGGAAATGATCCAGCAGGGAATGAACACCAGCATCATCGGACGCGCAATCACAGGAGGCTATCTTTCTGTGGAAGCCATCAACATCCGCGATTATGCGTTCAACAAACACCAGAAAGTCGATGATTATCCTTACGGCGGCGGCGCAGGTATGCTGATGCAGGCAGAGCCTGTCTACCTCGCTTACCAGTCCATCGAGGAAAAAATCGGCTACAGACCGCGCGTGGTCTACCTGACTCCACAGGGCAGCGTCTTTAACCAGACTATGGCGAAAGACTTTGCCAAAGAAAAGGATCTGGTTTTCCTGTGTGGACATTACGAAGGGATCGATGAGCGTGTACTTGAAGAAGTAGTCACAGATTTGGTTTCCATCGGCGATTACGTGCTCACAGGCGGCGAGCTTCCGGCAATGGTCATGATGGATTCCATTTCCAGAATGGTCCCGGGAGTCTTAAGCAACCAGGAATCCGGCGAGACGGAATCTTTTGCCGGAAATCTTCTTGAATATCCACAGTACAGCCGTCCAGAAGAATGGCACGGCAAAAAAGTCCCTCCTGTCCTTTTATCGGGACACCATGCCAATATCGAAGCATGGCGGAGAGAGCAGTCCATTCTGCGCACGGCGAAAAACCGACCGGATCTTCTCAAGAAGGCAGACCTCACCAACAAAGAATGGAACCAGGTCCGCCAGTGGAGAAAACAATGGAAAGAAGAAAAAGAACAGAACGATAAGGAGTAATTATGAAAACATCAGATTTTTATTATGATCTTCCGAAGGAACTGATCGCACAGGATCCGCTGGAAGACCGCAGTTCTTCCAGGCTTCTTCATCTTTCTATGAAAGACGGATCCATGGAACACAGACATTTTACAGACATTCTGGACTATCTGAATGAGGGAGACTGTCTGGTCATCAACGATACGAGAGTTATCCCGGCGCGTCTGTACGGACACAAGGAAGAGACAGGAGCCCTGATCGAGATCCTGCTTCTGAAACGCCGCGAGAATGACATCTGGGAATGTCTCGTAAAACCAGGCAAGAAAGCAAGACCGGGCGCAAAGATCACTTTTGGAGACGGAATCTTAAAGGGTGAGATCATCGACATCGTTGATGAAGGAAACCGCCTGATCCAGTTCCACTATGACGGAATCTTTGAGGAGATCCTGGATCAGCTTGGCGAGATGCCTCTGCCTCCGTACATCACACATAAATTAAAAGACAAGAACCGTTATCAGACCGTATATGCCAAGAACGACGGCTCCGCAGCAGCACCGACAGCCGGACTTCACTTCACGAAAGAACTTCTGGAGCAGGTGAAGGCAAAGGGCGTCAAGATCGCACATGTGACACTTCACGTAGGACTTGGAACCTTCCGTCCGGTCAAAGTAGATGATGTAGAACAGCATCATATGCATTCAGAATTCTATATGGTAGAAGAAGATCAGGCAAAACTCATCAACGATACCAAGAAAGCAGGCGGACGTGTGATCTCCGTAGGAACCACAAGCTGCCGTACCCTGGAATCAGCAACCGGTGAGGACGGGATCCTTCTCGCAGGAAGCGGCTGGACAGAGATCTTTATCTATCCGGGCTACAGATTCAAGATGATCGACGGACTAATCACCAACTTCCACCTGCCGGAATCCACCCTGATGATGCTGGTTTCCGCTCTTGCAGGCAAGGAAAACATTATGGCAGCTTATGAGGAAGCAGTACGCCAGAAGTATCGCTTTTTCTCCTTCGGCGACGCCATGCTCATCCTGTAAATCTTGACAAATTAGGGACAAGCTATTTCTCACAAAGAGGACTACCCTTTTTTCTCCATATTTGCTATAATAGGCATATTGGAGGAAAGAGGGTTTTATTTTTTTATCTTCTAACACCGTGGCAGAATAAAATACCCAAAGGAGAAGGATATATATGGATACACCAACAATCGCACAATATTATAGAGAAACAGACCCGGCTAAACGTAAGGAACTTCTGGAGCAGGCAATTGCCGAGGAAGGCGCTACAGAGGAGAATCAGGCCCGCAGGGAGATCTGGGATGCCCGCTACAGCATGAAATCTGATCTTGGAGGTCAGGCAGATGGTTATCTGAAGTTCTGGATGACGATCGAATTCAACCGTACTTCCGGAAACAGATGGTTTACTTCCAAAGGTGCGCGTAAGGGACTTCAGAAGGAACTGGATCAGGTGCACTTTCATGAACTTGCAGCGAAAAGTGAACTGCACAGAGAACTCATTTATCGGGAGTGCGAACACCTTGTGAAGTTGTACATGGATCTCTGCCAGACAGACAAGAGTTATAATACAATACTCTGCGGACTTGTGACAATGAAGCGGGATGATGTCAAATCAAAACTCCAGAGAGATATTTATGAGACTGCTGTCAAAGTACCGAGAGAACTTGATATGGAACAAGAACTGGCACTGCTCACCAGAGCTGCCCGCAAAGTCTACGAGGATTATTTCCCGGGCGAGGGCGGACTGCCGGAATAAATTCCGCAAAATAACAAATACTACATATAAAAAACGGAGGCATCAATGAATTTAAACGAAGTGACTGCATACGAAGTCATCCAGAAAAAAAAATTAACTGATATCCGTTCTACAGGCTACCTGCTCCGGCACATCAAGACCGGAGCGAGGGTAATGCTCATTGAGAACGATGACGAAAACAAAGTGTTCAATATCGCTTTTCGAACCCCGCCGAAGAACAGCACAGGCGTTGCCCACATTCTGGAGCACAGCGTGCTTTGCGGATCCAGAGAATTTCCACTGAAGGATCCTTTTGTGGAACTGGTCAAAGGCTCTTTGAACACTTTTTTGAATGCCATGACTTATCCGGACAAAACCTGCTACCCGGTGGCAAGCTGCAACGATCAGGATTTCCAGAACCTGATGCATGTTTACCTGGACGCAGTTTTTTACCCGAATATTTACAAGAAAGAAGAGATCTTCCGCCAGGAAGGATGGAGCTACCATCTGGAACAGCCGGAAGGACCACTGACATACAACGGGGTTGTTTACAACGAAATGAAGGGAGCTTTTTCCTCTCCGGACGATGTCCTGGAGCGTGACATCATGAACTCTTTGTTCCCGGATATCACCTATGGCTGTGAATCCGGCGGAGATCCTGACAATATCCCGGATTTAAGCTACGAGGAGTTTCTTGATTTCCACAGAACGTATTATCACCCATCCAACAGCTATATTTATCTGTACGGAAATATGGACATGGTGGAGAAACTTGACTTTATCGACAAACATTATCTTTCCGCTTATGACAGCCTAAACGTAGATTCCGAGATCAGAGAGCAGAAGCCTTTTGCCGCAATGCAGGATCTGACCATGGAATATCCAGTTGCAGAGAGCGAGGGTGAGGAGGACAATGCATACCTTTCTTACAACGTTGTAGTGGGAACTGCTATGGACAGCCTCACCAGCATTGCATTTGAAGTCCTGGATTATGCACTCTTAAGTGCGCCGGGCGCACCGCTCAAGCAGGCACTTCTTGATGTCGGCATCGGTAAGGATATCTACGGTGCTTATGAGGATGGTATCCGTCAGCCATATTTTGACATTATCGCAAAGGGCGCAAATGCGGACAAAAAAGACGAATTTGTTTCCGTTATCCGCAAAGTCCTTCAGGATGTCATCACATCCGGAATTGACAAGAAAGCTCTGGAAGCCGGAATCAACTGCATGGAATTCCGCTACAGAGAGGCAGATTTCTCTTCCTATCCGAAGGGGCTGATCTATGGACTCGATATCCTTGGCAACTGGCTCTATGACGATGAACATCCATTTGCACAGGTAGAACTGATCCCGGTATTTGAGAAGCTGAAATCCCTCAAGAACACAGGATACTTCGAAGAACTGATCCGGAAATATCTCCTCGATAATCCACACGGATCTGTACTGACCCTTGTACCATCCAGAGGTCTTGCTGCAAGAAAGACAAAAGCCCTGGAGGACAAACTTGCTGACTACCTGAATGGAATCTCCGAGGAAGAAAAACAGCAGATGGTACAGCGCACGAAGGATCTTGAGGCATACCAGGAAGCTGAGGAAGATCCGGAAGCAGCCAAATGCATTCCGATGCTTAAGCGCGAGGATATTCGCAAGGAAGCAGATAAATTCTACAATGAAGAACTGGATGTGGACGGAAGTCTTTTCCTGTATCACGACGTTCCGACCAATGGAATCGGCTATCTGGATCTGATGTTTGACCTTAAGAGCCTTTCACCGGATAAAGTACTATATCTCGGACTCCTGAAATCCGTACTCGGTTATGTGAATACCGCACATTACACCTATGGAGAACTTTCAAATGAGATCAATGCCGAGACAGGCGGGATCGTGTGCGGCGTGGAAGTGTTTGACCGCGCAGACTCTGTCGATGAATACCGTGCATTCTTCGGAGTGAAGGGCAAGGTAATGTACCCTAAGACAGATGTTATGTTCCGCATGATTCGTGAGATCCTCAATACCTCTGATGTGACAGACACCCGCAGACTTCATGAGATCATCTCAAGAGTCAAATCAAGAGCACAGTCAAGTCTGGTGAGTGCAGGACATTCCACAGCTGTACTCCGTGCTGCATCCTATGGTTCACCGATGGCTGCGTTCCAGGATGCGATGGCAGGAATCGCTTACTACCAGTTCATCGAGAAACTGGATAAGGAATTTGAAGAGCGCAAGGATGAGATCATTGAGAACCTTAAATCCCTGATGACTGAGATCCTCCGCCCGGAAAACTTAAGCGTCAGCTACACCGGCGAGAGAGAATCTCTGGAAACGATGCAGAAACAAGTCAGAGAATTAAAGAAAACTCTTCATCAGGAAGCAGTCGAAACTTCTCCGGCACCGATGATCTGCGAGAAAAAGAACGAAGGCTTCATGACCTCCGGACAGGTACAGTACGCGGCACAGGCAGGAAACTTCCGCAAGAAAGGCTTTGCATACACAGGTGCACTCAATATCCTCAAAGTCGCTTTAAGCTACGATTATCTCTGGATCAACATCCGTGTCAAAGGCGGCGCTTATGGCTGCATGAGCGGATTCAAATACAGTGGCGAGAGCTTCTTCGTATCTTACCGTGATCCGCATCTGAAACGCACTTACGATGTTTTTGCAGGAATCCCGGATTATGTACGTGGATTTAAGGCTGACGAGCGTGAGATGACAAAATACATCATCGGAACGATCAGCGGCAAAGACGTACCGAAGACTCCGCAGATGAAAGGCAATGCATCCAAGGGAGCATACTTCTGCGGCGTGACAGAAGAGATGATGCAGAAAGAACGTGACGAGATCCTGAATGCACAGGCAGAAGACATCCAGGCACTGGCTCCGCTGATCGAGGCGATCCTGTCCGATGAAGAGATCTGTGTTGTAGGAAGTGAACCAAAAGTACAGAAAGAAGAGACACTCTTTGGAAGCATCAGCCCGCTGATCAACGGCTGATCCAGGGAGCAGTTTAGGAGTAAATATGAAAGATAATTTTAAATCCGGATTTACAGCGATCATCGGCCGTCCAAATGTCGGAAAATCCACATTGATGAACCATCTGATCGGTCAGAAGATCGCGATCACATCCAAGAAACCGCAGACGACCAGAAACCGTATCCAGACCGTATATACCTGTGAGGACGGTCAGATCGTCTTCCTCGATACCCCTGGTATCCACAAGGCAAAAAACAAGCTGGGCGAGTACATGGTCCAGGTAGCAGAGAGAACACTCAAAGATGTCGATGTGATCCTTTGGCTGGTAGAGCCGACGACCTTTATCGGCGCAGGAGAACGTCACATTGCAGAGCAGCTTAAGGGCTTACATCTGCCGGTCATCCTTGTGATCAACAAGGTCGATACCGTTGACAAGGACGAGATCCTCAAGGCGATCGACACCTACCGCAAACTTTATGAATTTGATGAAATCATTCCATGCTCTGCACTGCGCAACCAGAACACAGAGGATATCGTCCCGTGCATTCTGAAATACCTGCCATACGGACCGATGTTCTACGATGAGGACACCGTAACAGACCAGCCGCAGAGACAGATTGCCGCAGAGATCATCCGTGAGAAGGCACTTCACGCGCTTGATGCTGAGATCCCGCACGGAATCGCAGTCGCTATCGACAGCATGAAAGAGCGTCCTGGCAAAAACAACCTCGTAGACATCGAAGCAACGATCATCTGCGAGAGAGACTCTCACAAAGGAATCATTATCGGCAAACAGGGTGCCATGCTCAAAAAGATCGGCAGCAATGCCCGCTATGAGCTGGAACGCATGCTGGATGCCAAGGTCAACCTGAAGATCTGGGTCAAAGTCCGCAAAGACTGGCGTGACAGTGACTTTATGATTAAAAACTTTGGTTACGACAAGAAGGAAATCTGATAAATGAGTGATCTGATCACCGTGCAGGGAGTTGTGATCTCTGCGATGCCGATCGGCGAATATGACAAGAGAATCGTTCTGCTGACCAGAGAGAGGGGCAAGATCTCCGCTTTTGCCAAAGGTGCAAGACGGCCGAACAGCCCGTTTTTGGCAGCAGCAGATCCTTTTGTGTTTGGAACTTTTACCCTGTTTGAAGGCAGGAGCAGCTATAATCTGAACCAGGTGTCCGTATCCCACCATTTCGTAGAACTGGCGGCGATGCAGCCTGGGGTCTATTATGGCTATTACTTCCTGGAACTGGCAGATTACTTCGGGCGTGAGGGAACGGACGAGAGGGAGATGATGAACCTTCTCTATGTCACAGTCAAAGCCCTTCTGAATCCGAAGATGGACAACCGTCTGATCCGCTGCATCTTTGAACTGCGGACGATGGTAGAGGAGGGACTCTGCCCGGAGCTTTTTCAGTGCGCGCAGTGCGGACGTGAGGAGATTCCGGAAGGACAGGTGTTTTTTTCGCAGGATCTCCACGGCATCCTGTGCCAGAAATGCGCATCCGGACAGAAAGGAACTCTTCGGATTTCGCCTTCGGCACTTTATGCCATGCGCTTTATAGCGACAGCACCGATGGGAAAGCTGTATACTTTTACTGTGAAGGATGAAGTGCTTCTGGAACTGGAGCACATCATACATAGATATACGGCTGCAAACACGGACAAAAGGTTCCGAAGTCTCCAGATTCTGGAGGTTATGAAATAAAAAAGTTGAAATATATTGAAAATGCGGTATAATGAGAACACTTAGGTTTTCACCAATAAAACAATGAGGAGAGATATCATGGAAAAAACAATGGAGAAAATTGTTGCTCTGGCAAAAGCCAGAGGATTCGTTTATCCTGGTTCAGAAATTTATGGAGGTCTTGCAAATACCTGGGACTACGGTAACCTTGGCGTTGAACTCAAGAACAACGTAAAGCGCGCATGGTGGCAGAAATTTGTTCAGGAATCCCCGTACAATGTCGGTGTAGACTGTGCGATCCTAATGAATCCGCAGACATGGGTAGCATCCGGTCATCTTGGCGGATTCTCCGATCCTCTGATGGACTGTAAGGAATGCCACGAGCGTTTCCGTGCAGACAAGCTGATCGAGGATTTCTGCGGAGAGCATGACATTGCGATCGAAGGAAGCGTAGATGCATGGTCCCAGGAGCAGATGATGAACTTCATCAAGGATCACGAAGTTCCGTGTCCGTCCTGCGGCAAGCACAACTTCACAGATATCCGTCAGTTCAACCTGATGTTTAAGACATTCCAGGGTGTAACTGAGGACGCCAAGAACACTGTTTACTTAAGACCTGAAACAGCACAGGGTATCTTTGTAAACTTCAAGAACGTACAGAGAACATCCCGTAAGAAGATTCCGTTTGGTATCGGCCAGATCGGTAAATCTTTCCGTAACGAGATCACACCGGGTAACTTCACATTCCGTACCCGTGAGTTCGAGCAGATGGAACTTGAATTCTTCTGCGAGCCGGATACAGACCTTGAGTGGTTTGCATACTGGAAGAAATTCTGTCTTGACTGGCTGAGCTCCCTTGGTCTTAAGGATGACGAAGTCCGTTACCGTGACCATGACAAGGAAGAACTGAGCTTCTACAGCAAGGCTACTACAGACGTAGAGTTCCTGTTCCCGTTCGGATGGGGCGAGCTGTGGGGAATCGCTGACAGAACAGACTATGACCTGACACAGCATCAGAATGTATCCGGTCAGGATCTGACATACTTCGACGATGAGAAGAAACAGAAATACATTCCTTACGTTATCGAGCCTTCACTTGGTGCTGACCGTATGGTACTTGCATTCCTGTGCAGCGCATACGATGAGGAAGTTCTGGATGCAGAGAAGAACGACGTTCGTACAGTCCTTCACTTCCATCCGGTACTGGCTCCGGTCAAGATCGGTGTCCTTCCGCTTTCCAAGAAGCTGAACGATGGTGCAGAGAAAATCTTCCAGCAGTTAAGCAAGAAATACAACTGCGAGTACGATGACCGTGGAAACATCGGTAAACGTTACAGAAGACAGGATGAGATCGGTACTCCGTACTGCATCACTTACGACTTCGAATCTGAGAATGACGGAGCAGTTACTGTCCGTGACCGTGACACCATGGAGCAGGTTCGTGTCAAGATCGGCGAGTTGGAAGCATACTTTGCTGACAAATTTACATTCTAAGTTCTGAGGACTCAGAAACTTTCATAAGAGAATGACGACAGGCATTCGCTGTGCACTGCGCTGATACGCAGACACGGCAGATGCCTGATTTTTTTGTGGCATTCTTCTATTTCTTTTATAATCCATACAGCATATACAAACAAAACTATACAAAATAGATAATAAAAACAAAAGATATATACAAAAACATATAAAAATACACAAATCTTCTTGACGAAAACGGATAATATTGGTAAAATTTAACTATTATATATCCGACAACAAAAAAGGAGATGACAGTATGGCAAAAAAACGCAATATCATTGTAGGACAGTCCGGAGGTCCTACCGCAGTAATCAATTCCAGTCTTGCAGGTGTGTACAAGAACGCCATTGAGCGAGGTTTCGACAAGGTATATGGAATGCTGCACGGAATTCAGGGACTTCTGGATGAACAGTATATCGATCTTTCTACACAGATCCACTCAGAGCTGGACATTGAGCTTCTCAAGAGAACCCCGTCCGCGTTCTTAGGTTCCTGTCGTTTTAAACTTCCTGAGATCCACGAAGACAAGACCATCTATGAGAAGATCTTTGGTATACTGAACCGTCTTGATATTGATGCGTTTATCTATATTGGCGGAAATGACTCCATGGACACCATCAAGAAGCTTTCTGATTTCGCAATCCTGACCGGCCAGAAGCAGAAATTCCTTGGCGTACCGAAGACCATTGACAATGACCTCGCACTGACCGACCATACACCTGGTTTTGGAAGTGCAGCCAAATACATCGGAGCTTCCACCAAGGAAGTGATCCGTGACGCACAGGGTCTTACCTACAAGAAGAGCATGATCACGATCATGGAAGTCATGGGTCGAAATGCAGGATGGCTCACCGGCGCAACTGCACTTGCGAGAACAGAGGACTGCGACGGACCGGACCTTATCTACCTTCCGGAAGTTGCATTTGACATTGAGAAATTCCTTGTCAAAGTCAAAGAACTCCTCAAGAAGAAATCTTCCGTTGTGATCGCTGTATCCGAGGGAATCCGCCTCGCTGACGGACGCTATGTCTGCGAACTTGGAAGCTCCGGAGATTACGTGGATGCATTCGGCCACAAACAGCTCGCAGGAACCGCGACATACCTTGCCAACTTCCTGGCAGCAGAGTGTGGCTGCAAGACAAGGGCTGTAGAGCTTTCTACCTTACAGAGAAGTGCTTCCCATATGGCATCCCGTGTCGATATCGACGAGGCATTTATGGTAGGCGGTGCTGCAGTGAAGGCAGCAGATGAAGGCGACACCGGCAAGATGATCGTCATCGACCGTGTTTCCGATGACCCGTACATGGCAAAAACAGGCATCTATGACGTACACAGGATCGCCAACGAAGAGAAGGTCGTTCCGAGAAACTGGATGAACAAAGATGCGACTTATGTCACCAAGGATTTTGTCGATTATATCAGCCCGCTGATCCAGGGAGACTACCAGCCGATCATGGTAAACGGTCTCCCGAGACACCTTGTGCTCAACCTTAAGAAGAAACGTTAAAGTAAAATATGAAATGGAGAAAGGTTTTTACATATTATGACAAAAACTTTCCCCATTTTTTGACAGTTTAACCTTGACTATTTGTACTAAAGTCTATACAATAATTATGTGCGTAAAACATAATTTTTTTATGTAAAAGAACAAATAATTAGGAGGAAATGTAAAAATGGCAAAATGGGTTTACATGTTTACAGAAGGTAACGCTGATATGAGAAACCTTCTGGGTGGTAAAGGTGCTAACCTTGCTGAAATGACAAACCTTGGTCTTCCGGTACCGCAGGGCTTCACAATCACAACAGAAGCTTGTACTCAGTACTATGAAGATGGAAGACAGATCAACGACGAGATCATGGGTCAGATCATGGAAGCAATCACCAAAATGGAAGGAGTTACCGGTAAAAAATTCGGTGACAAAGAAAATCCTCTGCTTGTTTCCGTTCGTTCTGGTGCCAGAGCATCCATGCCTGGTATGATGGATACTATCCTGAACCTTGGTTTAAATGAAGAAGTAGTTAATACTCTTGCTGAAAAATCAAACAACCCACGTTGGGCTTGGGACTGCTACAGAAGATTCATCCAGATGTACTCTGACGTAGTTATGGAAGTTGGTAAGAAATATTTCGAAGAGCTGATCGACGAAATGAAAGTTAAGAGAGGCGTTAAACAGGACGTTGAGCTTACAGCTGAAGACCTCAAAGAACTTGCAGAACAGTTCAAAGCTGAATATAAAGAAAAAATTGGTGCTGAATTCCCAACTGATCCGAAGGAACAGTTAATGGGTGCTATCAAAGCCGTATTCCGTTCCTGGGACAACCCGCGTGCAAACGTATATCGTCGTGACAACGATATCCCATATTCCTGGGGAACCGCTGTTAACGTACAGATGATGGCATTCGGTAACATGGGAGATGACTGTGGTACAGGTGTTGCCTTCACACGTGACCCTGCTACAGGAGCTAACGGTCTGTTCGGTGAATTCCTGACAAACGCTCAGGGTGAAGACGTTGTTGCTGGTGTTCGTACACCTATGCACATCACCGAAATGGAACAGAAATTCCCGGAAGCATTCGTACAGTTCAAACAGGTTTGCAAAACTCTGGAAGACCACTACAGAGATATGCAGGACATGGAGTTCACTGTAGAGCACGGTAAACTTTACATGCTGCAGACACGTAATGGTAAGAGAACTGCTCAGGCTGCTCTGAAGATCGCTTGTGACCTTGTTGATGAGGGAATGAGAACAGAAGAAGAAGCTGTAGCAATGATCGACCCACGTAACCTTGATACTCTGCTTCATCCGCAGTTCGATGCAGCTGCTCTGAAAGCTGCTACACCGATGGGCAAAGGTCTTGGAGCTTCTCCAGGAGCTGCTTGCGGTAAGATCGTATTCACAGCTGATGACGCTGTTGAATGGGCAGAAAGAGGAGAGAAAGTCGTTCTGGTTCGTCTTGAGACATCTCCAGAAGATATCACAGGTATGAAATCTGCTCAGGGTATCCTGACAGTTCGTGGTGGTATGACTTCTCACGCAGCAGTAGTTGCCCGTGGTATGGGTGAGTGCTGTGTATCCGGATGCGGTGATATCGCTATGGATGAAGAAAACAAGAAATTCACACTGGCTGGTAAAGAGTTCCACGAAGGAGACTTCATCTCCATCGATGGTACAACAGGTAACATCTACGACGGAATCATCCCGACTGTAGACGCTACGATCGCTGGTGAGTTCGGCCGTATCATGGCTTGGGCTGACAAATACAGAACTATGAAAGTTCGTACAAACGCAGATACACCGGCTGACGCTAAGAAAGCAGTTGAGCTTGGTGCAGAAGGTATCGGTCTTTGCCGTACAGAGCATATGTTCTTCGGTGAGGGACGTATCGATGCATTCCGTGAAATGATCTGCTCCACAACAGTAGAAGAAAGAGAAGCAGCACTTGCAAAAGTTCTTCCATATCAGCAGGAAGACTTCGAAGGACTGTTCGAAGCACTGGAAGGCAACCCGGTTACTATCCGTTTCCTGGATCCGCCGCTTCATGAATTCGTTCCTACAGAAGAAGCTGACATCAAGAAACTTGCTGACGCTCAGGGCAAAACTGTTGAAGAGATCAAGACAATCATTGATTCTCTCCATGAGTTCAACCCGATGATGGGTCATCGTGGATGCCGTCTTGCAGTTACCTATCCGGAAATTGCCAAGATGCAGACAACAGCTGTTATCCGTGCAGCAATCAAAGTTCAGAACGCTCATCCGGATTGGACAATCAAACCGGAGATCATGATCCCGCTTGTTGGCGATATCAAAGAGCTTAAATATGTTAAGAAATTCGTAGTAGAAACAGCAGACGCTGAGATCAAAGCAGCTGGTTCCAACCTTGAGTACGAAGTTGGTACTATGATCGAGATCCCGAGAGCAGCTCTTACAGCTGATGATATCGCTAAAGAAGCTGACTTCTTCTGCTTCGGTACAAACGACCTTACACAGATGACATACGGCTTCTCCCGTGACGATGCAGGTAAATTCCTGAACGCTTACTACGATGCTAAGATCTTCGAGAACGATCCATTCGCTAAACTTGATCAGGTTGGCGTTGGTAAACTCATGAAGATGGCAATCGAGCTCGGAAGACCGGTTAACCCGAACCTTCATGTAGGTATCTGTGGAGAGCACGGTGGAGATCCGTCCTCTGTAGAATTCTGCCACAAGATCGGTCTTAACTATGTATCCTGCTCACCGTTCCGTGTACCGATCGCTCGTCTGGCAGCAGCTCAGGCAGCAATCGCTGAGAAGAATGCATAAGGAATAGATTGTTCTAAATTAGTATAGATTCTAAGTTTATACATTGTGTCCAAACGGAGTAATACCGACCCCCACAGATTCATTCTGTGGGGGTCTTTTAAACTCATTAACATAAAATGGGGGGAGTAATCTTGAAAAATAACAAATACGAAATCGACATGTGCAATGGCTCAATCATGGACAAGCTGATCTCGTTTTCGCTGCCATTGATGCTGTCCGGTATTTTACAGCTGATGTTCAATGCTGTGGACATCATTGTTGTGGGGCAGTTTGCGGGAAGCGAATCGCTTGCTGCGGTTGGCTCGACGACAGCTCTGATCGCTGTTTTTACGAATTTATTTATTGGAGTCTCTCTTGGAGCGAATGTACTTGCTGCACGTTTCTATGCTTCCGGCAAGCATAAGGAGATGTCTGAGACCGTGCATACCGCCATTACACTTGCTCTGGTAAGCGGTATTATTATGGCGTTCGTCGGACTGATCTTTTCCAGGCTGGCACTTGAGATCATGGGTACGCCGGATAACGTTATTGCTCATTCGACGCTGTACATGCGTATTTATTTCCTGGGAATGCCATTTTTCATGCTTTACAATTACGGTGCAGCTATTCTGAGAGCGGTTGGAGACACAAAGCGTCCGCTGTTTTATCTGATCATATCAGGGGTTGCAAATGCCTGCCTGAATATGCTTCTTGTCATTGTTTTTCACATGGGCGTGGCTGGTGTTGCAATCGGAACAGTAGTTTCCCAGTGCATTTCCTGTATTCTGGTACTGCGCTGTCTGTATCGTTCGGAAGGAAGCTATCAGCTTCGTTTCTCGAAACTCACGATCAAAAGTTTTTATCTGAAACAGATCTTTCAGGTAGGAATCCCGGCAGGAATCCAGAGCACAGTCATCAATATTTCCAATGCACTGCTGCAGTCTTCCGTAAATTCCTTTGGCTCGATCGCCATGGCAGGTTATACGGCAGCCAATAATATCTTTGGATTTCTGTATGTGTCTGTCAATGCGATTACGCAGTCCTGCATGAGTTTTACAAGCCAGAATTATGGCGTACGCAAGACGAAGCGTATGGACAAAGTCCTGATGGACTGTATCATTTTGTCTTTTGCAGTTTCTTTTACCCTGGGATGCGGCGCGTATTTCTTTGGCGATAAATTGCTGAGACTGTATACAAGTGACCCGGATGTTATCCAGTGCGGTATTGAAATCCTTGCATACACAACAGTTCCTTATTTCTGCTGTGGTATCATGGATCTGATCCCGGGAGCACTCCGCGGAATGGGTCGCTCCGGTGTACCGATGATCCTGTCGATTATAGGAACCGTAGGAACACGTATCGTGTGGATCTTCGGATTATTTCCACACCACAGAAGCCTGTCGTTCCTCTTTATATCTTATCCGGTATCCTGGATCATCACGATCATTCTGCAGGTGATCTGCTATTATTTTGTAAGGAAAAAAGTACATAAGACGATATTAGGAATGTGACGGACCGATTAAGTCCGTCACGTTTGCTTATCAGGGAATTTCAAGAAAAGCTGCGGCCGGAGCCAAGGAAACTCCGGCCAAGTTTCAGAAGATCGACAGGCATTTCAGCAACCATGGAAAGCGAAGACTCTCCGGTACCGAAATCATCCATTTCGATAAAAAACCATCTTCTCGAAGTGTATTAAGGATATGTGTGAGAGCAAGGCTTTTGAGCATACGGTCACCGGAAACCCTGCCGTAGATTTCATTTACCAGTTTAAAACGTTCGATATCAAGTGCAATGATATCATAAACCTGATCCGGATGTTCCTGGATACATTTCTCGACCCTGCGGTAAAAAGCAGACGCGCTGTAAAGTGCAGTCAGATCATCCTGTTCCAAAATCGCGATGGCATTACTCGCCTGCCGGATCTCTGCCAGGAGGCTCTGAAGCTTCTTGTTGCTCTTCATCAGGGCACGCTGAGAATTGATGAGCTGATTGTTCATCTGCTCGATCTGGAAATATTCATCTGTATACATTGGATGGAGCCTCTGCTTCGCCCAAGAGAGAGAATCTGTGTAAGTCTCTGTAAAGTCGACAAAATCCTGCTGATTCTGGATCAGAGCCAGAAAGACCAGATAATATTCCGAGAATGTACAGATGATGACAGGGATTTCCTGCCGGATATCCGGGAAATATGCAGTTATGATGTTGGTTTGCTGAGAATCGGCAAGCCCAGGTTCATCCAGACAGCCGGGATCGCTGATAAGATCTTTCAGACAGGTACCCGTCTGAATTGGAATCTCAGAAGAACAGTGGAGGATCTCATTTCAGTATTTACATTCTGAAGCAGTTCGCGGGCATCTTCGACATAAAAATCAATTGGCCATTGTTTCCAGATCTGATGTGTACTCTGGAAAGCTTTGCCGCCGACTGCGATCCTGCTCTCCGGGAATTCTCTGCGGATCGCATTTACAAGGTCACGGCATACAAGAAGGTGCTGTGGCATGGTTACAGAAAGAGCGATCAGATCCGGGTGATTGCTGCGGACCGCTTCCAGCATGGCATCCTCCGGAACAGCGGCACCGAGATAGATGCTGTCCCAGCCATCATTTTCAAAAATATCAGCTACCATACGTGCACCCATCTCGTGGAGTTCTGTACCAGGGCGGGCACAGAGAAGCGTGCGGTTCCTGCATTCGCTGGAGAACAGAAGCGGGTACATCTGCGTTATTGCCATCTGTGTAACAGAAGTACAGTAATGTTCTGCATCGACAGTGATCTGGGCTGTGCGCCAGAGTTCCCCGACACGACGCATGCTCTCAGCCAGGATCTCGACGTAAATATCATTTACAGGAATACCGGCTTCCGTAAACTGCTGAACGAGGTATAATTGTACTACCTCAGATACAAAAAATACTTATTTCAAAAATCTGTGGAGCAGTTTTTCGTTGCGTGGTTTGTACGGCTGGTAGCGCATCGAAAGGTCGATCCATGTTTTCTTGTCCACGATACTCTTGTAATGGGAAAAAGTCCGGAAGCCTTCTTCGCCGTGGTATGCACCCATGCCGCTTTCGCCAAAGCCACCAAATCCCATCTCAGAAGTGGCAAGATGGATCAGCGTATCATTGATACAGCCGCCGCCGAAACTGCATTCTTCCATGAACTTTCGGGCTGTTTTACGCCGTGAAGTAAAAATATAGAGCGCGAGGGGATGTGCCATGGAATTGATTTTTGGAATAACCTCATCCATAGAATCATAAGTTATAATTGGAAGGACCGGGCCAAAGATCTCCTGCTGCATCACAGGATCCTCGAAGGACACAGAGTCGAGGATAGTCGGTTCAATGCGAAGGGTATCAGGATCGGATTTCCCGCCATAAGCGACTTTGCCGGAAGAGATCAGGTCGCAGAGCCGGTCAAAATGTTTCTCATTGATGATCTTGCCGTAATCAGGATTCTGAAGTGGTGTTTCAGAATACTGCCGCCGGATCTGTTTGATCAGATGCTTCATGAGACGGTCCTTGATCTTGCGGTCGCAGTAGATATAATCCGGGGCGACGCAGGTCTGCCCGCAGTTTAAGAATTTACCGAAGACGATCCTGCGTGCGGCGAGCTTGAGATTACATTTCCGGTCTACGATGCAGGGACTTTTGCCGCCAAGCTCCAGGGTGACCGGGGTGAGGAACTGACTTGCCTTTGCCATGACTTCCCTGCCGACATGCTGGCTTCCGGTAAAAAAGATATAGTCAAAATGCTGGTTCAAAAGGTTGGTATTTTCATCCCGACCGCCGGTGACAACAGAGACAAGTTCCGGTTTAAAACATTCCTGTACCAGAGTCTGAATGAGCGTTGTCGTGGCAGGAGAGTAGGCACTTGGCTTGAGGATCACGGTATTTCCGGCTGCAAGCGCGTCGATCAGCGGTTCGATCGAGAGGAGAAACGGATAGTTCCACGGACTCATAACAAGGACTATCCCGTAAGGAACAGGCTTCTTGTAACTGCGCGCGGCAAACTGGGACATCGGAGTATGGACATCCTGTTCTTCAGCATATTCATCGACATTTCGGATCATATGTGTCAATTCGTTCAGGATCAGACCGGCTTCACACATGTAACTTTCGAAAGAACTTTTGCCAAGGTCTTCTCCAAGGGCTTTGTTGATATCTTCTTCATGGGCTGTGACCCAGTCTTTCAGTTTTTTCAGATGTTCGATCCTGGTTTTGACAGGACGGGTCGCCCCGGTATAAAAATAACTTCGCTGAAGTTCGACTAGTTTTTTGATTTCTTCTTCTGTCATAATAATTTCCTTTTTTATTTCAAGGATAACAGTCAGAAGAAAAAATGTCAACCCATCGAAAAGTCTGAATATTTAATCGAAAATTGTTGTATAAAGACGATTCCTGTGGTAAAATAAAAAATATAATAATAAGAAAGGGAAGAGGATTTTTGTATGAATAAAGGAAGAAAAATACTCAAAAAAGCAGCCTCCGTTGCACTTGGTTCTTCTATGGTCCTGACAGGGGCAAGCATCGCATTTGCAGCAGGATCTTATCAGGAAACAGCCAAAACATCTCTTGATGCTATGGTATCTTCTGTCGCAGGTGCTGTTGATGATTATGCACAGAATATGGACAAGGCATTTGCTGGTTCCACCGGCAAGATGACACTCACCGTGGAGGATACCGGAAAGGCAATCCTCGGAACACTTCTTGGTCAGGAAGACATGAGCTGGTTTCAGGATCTGACTATGGATATGAAAGTTTCTGTCAAGGACGGAACAGAGGCAATCGCTTCCACGATCCTTTTGAATGACCAGAAACTCTGTGATCTCAATATATACGAAGATCTGTCAGAGATGAAACAATACATTCAGATCCCGGAAGTTTCTGATGCATATCTTGCACTGGATCCTGCCAGCAGTGCAGACGAGACAACGCAGGAATTTATGAAGGAATATATGAATGCTTTATCTGATATCACCAGTGTAATACCAGATGGAAAGACGGTCAGCACACTTCTTGACCGCTATGGAAATCTTGTGATCGATAATATGGAAGAGGGAACCGCGACAGAGGAGACACTTTCTGTAGAAGGAATCGGTGAGGACTGTACCGTATATGAAGGCGTTGTTACTGATGATTCCGCACGTTCCATGGTGGAAGAAATCCTCACAACTGCGAGAGATGATAAGGAGATCAAGGGACTCTTCGATCTCTGGAATCAGGGCGAAGATCAGTACGCATCTTATCAGTCTGGAATTGATGATCTGCTGAATGATATCAAATCAGCAGAATCTGAGGACAGTGAAAGTACAGAAAGTTTTTCTGAGAAACTTTGGGTAAACAGTGAGAATAAAGTTGTAGGACGTGAGATTGGAATTTCTGACGGAACAGATTCTCAGCCGGTATTTTCACTCAAGACACCATCCAGTGACGGACAGACTGCACTTCTTCTGGAATTTGGAGCAGATGACAGTTATGTGACTGTTACCGGAACAGGTTCTTCCACTGACGGACTTTGGAACGGCGATTATATCCTGGCTGTAAACCATACAGAGGCAATGGATATCGGTGTAACAGATCTGGAACTCAAACCGGAAAAAGCCGGCTATTATAATGGAACTTTTACAATTTCCTTCCCGGAGGCACAGACAGATGATGAAAATGCTGATGTCACCAGCATGCTGAATGGATTCAGTGCAGTGCTCAAGATGGATTCTGATGCCACAGCTGAAACCAGCAGTATGGAGCTTTCTGTACTGACATCCGGTGTATCACTTGGAACACTTTCTATTACAGGTGGATATGGAGAAGGTGCAGAAATCCCGGATCTTGCAAATCCTGGAACTGTTTATGCAGTGGATAATGAGGAAGAAATGACAGAATATGTCAAGAACGCAGACTGGAGTGTCATCACAGAAAACATGAAGACAGCAGGCGTTCCGGCAGACCTGGCAGATGGATTTTTACAGATCCTGGAATCTTCCGTGGAAGAAACTTCCACAGAAGATGCAGAAGGATCCACAGATGAGACAACAGCACAGGAAACATCCGCAGAAGATGCGGCAGCATAAGAAAAGCAATAATTGATAAGAACCAAAAAGGAGGCTCTCAGGCGTGAACCCTGAGAACCTCCTCTTTTTCTGCTGCTCTGGAAAGAGTGCGTTCCTCATTGACAAGGACGAGTGCGGTGCATACCGGGAGAAGTCCTGCCCATGCGCCTGCCAGATGGAATCTGGAGCAGAACAGGAAGCACACTGCAACTCCGAAATGAAAGGAAAGAAGCACTTTTCCATAGAAGATACCTCTTCGGAGTGCTTCGGAATCTCTGCTGTAAAGGTACTCTGCAAATCCTGTCGTACACTGACGGAGATTGTTGGTGGAGAAGATGCTGGAGCTGTTAAAACCATCGGCACCTTTGAAGGAACACCATTGAAATGCAGTAGCAAAAAAAATTGGATACAGAGCAACAAACGGATCCATGTCCTGTGGAAGAAATGCCAGAAGAACAAAGGCAAGACCATCGATCAGGACACTGATAAATTTCAAGGTTGTCCGTTCCATCTTATGTGAGAGGAATACGGTGGAGACCATCGCGAATATGTAGATCAGCAGTGCGGAGAAACGGAAAAAGATTTCGGCATCCGTACGTCCTACCAGATCCATCACAAAGGAGATCAGGTTTCCGGTCTGTGCAGATCCAAAAATATCACTGCGGTTAAAGATTGCATAACATCCCATAAAACCACCGATAAAAGTCACCGTCAGGTGAAGGCGGCGTTCAAGGACTGCTTTATCCATGTATATCATTCCTATCTTTCTGATTTTGAGCTTATTATAGTATCAAAATATTATATTGTAAATTCGATATTTTATCTATATAATATAAACAGAATTTATAGGTTGCTGTGAATGGAGTGAACAGTAATATTATAGGTTGAACAAATACATAAGAAGACATCACAGAAGGAGGAACCATGAATTACCAGGACATCAAGACATTTCTTACGATCGTATCCAGCTCATCTTTATCCAAAGCAGCGGAGGTGCTGTTTGTATCACAGCCGGCACTCAGCCATCGCCTGTCTGCACTGGAAGAAGAACTGGGAACAGAACTGATCATCCGTAAAAAAGGTTCTCGCACACTGGAGCTTACCGATGCAGGACAGCGTTTTGTCCCGCTTGCGCGTAAGTGGGAGCAGTTGTGGCTGGAGACAAGCAAGATCCAGTACGAGAAGCCACAGGACATTCTTCGGATCGCAAATGTAGACAGTCTGAATTTTTATTTCATGCCGCAGGTCATCGGCAGTTTCTTGGAGAAACACAAGAGATGCAGTTTTCATATTGATACCATGCGGTCAAATGTGTCCTACAAGGCGGTCGAAAACAAAGAAGTCGACATGGGACTGATCACCAATCCGCATTTTTTCAAAAAAGTGCAGACGGTGCCGCTTTTTGAAGAAAAACTGGTCCTGGTCTGCAGCAAAGATACCGCGTATGAGGATGGAATCCTGCCTTCCCGTCTGAAAAGCGAGGATGAGATCTACATTCCATGGAGTGATTCTTTTATCATGTGGCACGATTACTGGTTTGGAAATAATTCCGAAGTAAAAGTATCACTCGACAATATGGCACTTCTGCGCCAGCTCCTCGATCTCGAAAAAACATGGGCGATCATGCCGGCAACAATAGGAAAGAAACTCTCTCAGGAGGGGGAATGCCGCATTGTAGCGCTGGAGAATGGTCCGGAATACCGTACCTGCTATGCGATCATGGGAGACCGGCGGAATGCAGCTCCTCTGGTGATGGATTTCCTGCAGGAACTTCTCGACACAGTAAAAGGAATCCCGGAGATCAGAGTGCTCACGGAATATATCCGTCAGGCACCCTGAATCTCCGGGATTCCCGGGTTTTGATGAGGTTACTGCAGGCAGTATCTATTCTTCTTCATCATAACTGTAATCATAAGAATCATCTTCGTCGTAATCGCTGTAGGAATCATCATAAGAATCGTCATAGGAATCATCATAATACGAGTCATCATAGGAATCGGATCCTTCATCATAGCTGGAATCGTCGTAAGAATCCTCTGAGGAATCTTCATTGTCTTCTTCCGAAGAATCCGAACTGTCAGAAGATGACGTCGCGTCGCCGGTGATCATGGCAGTGCGCTCCTGGATCTTACTGAGGATACGTGTGGCTTCATCTCCCTCGGCAGGAGTTGGCTGATAGTTGTTATAGTCAGAATCAGAGGAGATCGAGCATGGGATGATGTTTGTTACATTGTTTGCTTTTACTCCATCCTGATCTACGGTGAAAGTCTGCTGGAAGATCATAGTATCCATATCGCTTGGATACTGGTTTCCGCCAAAGCAGAAGTTTCCGAGGCTGTAGACGATGTTTTTGCCCTTGTATTCTTCGATTCCCTGGAGAACATGCGGGTGATGGCCGCATACCAGATCCGCTCCTTCGTCGATTGCAAGGTGTGCAAGTGTAGTCTGGTTGCTGTCCGGGACTTCTTCTTTTTCATTGCCCCAGTGGAAGATCACGATCGTGATCTGCGCGCCGTCTGCTTTTACCTTGGCGATGTTCTGCTTGAGCTGTTCTTCACGGCCGAGGTGATCCTTGAGCTCGTAGATTCCTACAAGTCCGATCTTGATCCCCTTCACTTCCGTTACAACAGTCTTATCATAACCAAAATTCAGGATACCGGCATTGTCAAGTGCCTGAATGGTGTCGGTATAGCTCTGATCGCCATAATCATGACTGTGGTTGTTGGCAGTGTTGACTGCTTCGACGGAACCGGCAGTGAGGATACTGGTATACTCGGCAGGAGCTTTGAAAGCATATTCCTTGTCCTCGCGTTCATCAGAATCAGTGAGAGTTCCTTCAAAGTTGGCGATCGTCAGATCATCTGCGGAAAAAATGCTCTTCACATTGGAGAAGAAATAATCTGCTCCGTAATTCTCGTAATAAGCATTAAGACTGGTATCGTAGTCAAAGTTTTCATCTGTACCGAGCGTACAGTCACCTACGACACTGACGGTCAGGGATACCGGAGCCATGGTCGGTGTTGGTGTGAGGTCTGCATCTGAGGCAGAAGTCTCATCCTGTGATTTCGCTGAAGCGTTTGTTTTAACGGTACCATTTTTGCGTGCAGAACAGCCACGGACCAGGATGATAAGAAGCAGCAGGATAAGAACGGCACCGCAGCCTATGAGAAGACGTTCAGTGAGCTGCTGCCTTCTGCGGTAGTAGCGGGATTTTCTGTACGCACGTTTTTTGTGTTTTTTCTTTTTTGGCGGCATGGGAAACTCCTTGTTTTATGTATTTTTTTGTTTATAAAAAGTATAGGGAATTTTATACAATTCGTCAATATGTTTGCAGTTTTTGATTTTTTTTGTATAATCAAAGGATAGAAGCGGAACGGTCCGCAGATGCTAAGAAAAAAGGAGATTTTTATGAGTACAGCAAAAAGTCCATTATATATTGGAAACCACACAACTTCATCCAAAGGCTATACCAGGATGGCACGCCAGATGATCGCAAACGGGGGAAATACGTTTGCATTTTTTACCAGAAATCCAAGAGGCGGACGGGCGAAGGAGATCGATCCGGAGGATGTGCGTAAATTTCTGGAACTGACAGAAGAATATAAATTTGGGAAGATCGTAGCACACGCACCATATACACTGAATGCATGTGCGGCAAAGGAAAATATCCGGGAATTTGCCAGAGAGACGATGGCAGATGACCTGAAGCGTATGGAATGGACGCCGGGAAATTATTATAATTTTCATCCGGGAAGCCATGTAGGACAGGGAGCAGAAGCAGGAGTCCGCATGATCGCAGAAATGCTGAATGAGGTGCTGACCGAAGAACAGACCACAATGGTGCTTCTTGAAACGATGTCCGGCAAGGGGACGGAGATGGGAAGAAATTTCGAAGAACTCCGTCAGATCCTCGACCTGGTAGAAAAGAAGGACAAGATGGGAATCTGTCTGGATACCTGCCATGTCTGGGATGGAGGCTATGATATCGTAAATAATCTCGATGGTGTCCTTGAAGAATTTGACCGGATCATCGGGCTTGAGAAATTAAAAGCCATTCACTTAAATGACAGCCTGAACGACCTTGGCAGCCACAAAGACCGCCATGCAAGGATCGGCGAGGGCAGGATTGGGCTGGAAGCACTGGTAAGGGTGATCCGTCATCCGCGCCTGGAGGGAATTCCGTTTATTCTGGAAACGCCGAATGATGATGAAGGGTGGGCAGCAGAGATACGGAATCTGAGAGAAGCATACGAGAAATAAATGGACACGCGACAAGTGCTTCCATGATTGTGTGATATAGAAAATGGAAGGCGCTTTGCACCTTCCAGAAGAAATTAAACATGCACTTCGTTTCTGAGTTCCTGCCCTGTGCGAAAAGCCTCAGCATTCTCAAGTGTCGTCTCAGCGATATTGGTAAGCGCCTCCTCTGTAAAAAATCCCTGGTGGGAAGTAAGCGCAACGTTCGGGAAAGAGAGCAGTCTCTGCACGGTAGAGGTTTTGAGGATATGTTCGGACATATCTTCATAGACAAAATCAGACTCTTCTTCATAAACATCGAGCCCTACAGCGAAAAATTTGTGATCCCGGATACCTGCAATCAGGTCTTCGGTGCAGATCAGGCCGCCACGGGAGGTGTTTACGAGAATGACACCGTCTTTCATCCGGGAGATACTTTCCTTATTGATCATATGGTAAGTGTCCGGTGTGAGCGGGCAGTGAAGGCTGATCAGGTCACTGGAAGAAAGAAGTGTTTCAAGGGAAACATAGTTAAGATCTGTCTGCGTTTTGTCCGGATACAGGTCGTAGGCGAGCAGTTTCATGCCGAAGCCGCGGCAGATACGCGCCATGGCAAGCCCGATCTTGCCGGTTCCGACGATCCCGGCTGTTTTTCCATACAAGTTCACGCCCATGAGACCATTGAGGGAAAAGTTGTTTTCCCGGCATTTGATATAAGCTTTGTGGGTATGACGGTTGGCGGTGAGGACGAGAGCCATTGCAAGCTCGGCGACCGCTTCCGGAGAATAGCCGGGAACGCGGAGGACTTTGATGCCGCATTCGGCAGCAGTTTTGAGATCTACATTATTATAACCGGCACAGCGCATCAGGATCAGACGGATACCCTGATGTGCAAGTTCTTTGATCACTTCTGTTCCAAGGTCTGCGTTTACAAAAGCGCAGATCCCCTCGTAACCGGCGGCGAGGGAAGCAGTCTCTGCGTAGAGATTTGCTTCAATAAAAGTAATGTCGATATCAGGATGCTCCGGTTTCAGTTTATCAAAAAATCTCTGGTCATAATCTCTTGCACCATAAAATAATATTTTCATCGTGTACACTCCCTTAGCTTGATTTTCATTTTCCATCTCAGACTTAGAATGCCCTGAGAGAAAAAAGAGTATGCGCTGTCTGCATGAAAAAAGCAGTTTTTGTTATAGAATCGTTTTATTTGTTCAGACTGTAAAGATCATGATAGAATTCCGGATAGGAGATATTAACGCATTCTCCATTCAGGATATCCACGGTACCATCACAGATCGTTCCTGCCACAGCAAAAGACATGGCAATGCGGTGGTCGAGATAGGAGTCGATCACTGCACCGTGAAGCGGTTTGCCGCCGTGAATGATCATGCCGTCATCTGTGCCCTCGATATCAGCACCCATGCGGGTGAGATTGTCAACCATAACTGCGATACGGTCAGATTCCTTGACTTTGAGTTCCTGTGCATCGCGGATGATCGTGGTTCCCTCGGCAAAAGCAGCCATAACTGCGATCATCGGGATCTCATCGATCAGAGTCGGGATGATGCCGCCCTCAATGACAGTTCCCTTGAGAGAGCTGGTGCGGATCAGAAGATCAGCTGTCGGTTCGCCCTCAGTGCTTTCGTTCAGAAGGGTGATATCAGCGCCCATATCCATGCAGACTTTGAGGATTCCGGCACGGGTCGGGTTGATCCCTACATTCTTAAGAAGGATCTCACTTCCCGGGGTCAGAAGTCCGGCCGCGATAAAGTAAGCAGCAGAAGAGATATCACCAGGAACCTGGACTTCTCTTCCCTCAAGGACCGGTTCTGGCTTGATGGAAGCGGTCGTTCCCTCGGAGGTGATATCAGCACCGAAATAATTCAGCATGATCTCTGTATGGTTACGGGAAAGAAATGGCTCTGTTACGCTGGTGATCCCGTCCGCATACATACCGGCAAGCAGAACGCAGGATTTGACCTGTGCAGAAGCAACCGGTGAATCGTAATGGGTGGCGTGAAGCGGCTTTCCGTGGATGATAAGTGGTGCACATTCATTGTCCAGCTTACTTGTGATATCAGCGCCCATGGAAGTAAGAGGAGTCATGATACGCTTCATCGGGCGGGTGCGGATCGAATCGTCTCCGTCAAGTTCAGAAGTAAATTTCTGTCCGGCAAGGATTCCTGAGATCAGACGGGTCGTGGTTCCGCTGTTGCCGACATCAAGGATACCTGTCGGTGCACTGAGTCCGTGAAGACCTTTGCCGTGTACAAGGATCTCGTCGCCGTTCCGGTCAATATCGATCCCCATTTTGCGGAAGCAGGAGATCGTCGAGAGACAGTCAGCGCCCTCGAGAAAATGCGTGATCCTGGTGGTGCCATTGGCGAGTGAGCCAAACATGACTGCACGGTGTGAGATGGATTTATCGCCCGGAACTGTAAGAGTTCCTCTTAAATTGGTTTGTTTTTTGATTTCCATTATTTTATTCTACTGCCACTCAAAATGTGATTAAACATACTCACATTGAGATAATGCGGCTTCTCGCGAATACCGCTTACTGTTTCTTCGTGTATGTTTTTGAGTAACCTGCGTTATCTCTACTCACAGATCCTAAGTACACTCCACAGTCGTTAATTCCCGAAATAGCCTTCGGTACATACTTACGTTTGCAGGATTATGCAACTTTGTAAGTCCTTGCATCTCTCAGATTCAGTGCCGCATTGAAATCTCTGTCCTCAACATACCCACATGTGCATTTGTAGATTCTGTCTGAAAGTTTCAGGTCTTTTTTGATGCATCCACAGCAGTGGCAGGTTTTGGAAGATGGATACCACCTGTCAACTACCCGTAGTTCGATTCCATATTCTGCACATTTTGCTTTTAGTTTCGTCCGGAATTCGTAGAATTTCTGGGACGAAACTGCTTTTGAGAGATGCCGGTTCTTCATCATCCCGGATACGTTCAGATCCTCGATTGTTATGTGAGACGGCTTGGTTTTCACTATCTCAGATATTGTTTTGTTGATATGATCTGTACGGATATTTTCTATCCGGTCATAAAGTTTTTGCACCTTAAGCTTTTGCTTTTGTATATTTGCTTTTTGAGTGAACTCTCCTTTCCTTAAATTCTCATATTTGCGGGAAAGCTTTCGCTGTGCCCGTGTTAATTGTTTCTCAAGTTTTCTGATCTGTACTGTTTTATTGATATTTCTGTATACAGTTCCATTTGACACAACTGCAAAATTCTTCAGCCCTAGGTCAATTCCAATACCATCACTGAAATTCCCATCCACTTTCGGTGTTGGTACTTCGATAAGCGCAGATACATAGTATCTGCCTGCTTTCATGGAAACCGCTCCGCTTCTGACAACATATCCATCCCTGGAGGTCGGAATGTAACCTTTTTCTTTCAATCTTACCCAGCCAAGTGTTGGGATCTTGATCCTATGTCGTTCGCAAAAACAGTCTTTAGGATTATTCCTTACAAAATACATTTTCACATCAGATCTTCCTTTTTTCTTATATCTTGGGAAACCACTCTGATGATGAAAAAATCTTGAAAAAGCGGTACAGGCATTTTCAATTGCATTCTTTACTGATTTAGAACTGACTTCTCTGATCCAGGAATATTCCGGATGTTTTGGAAGATATTCATTATTCAGCCATACACTGAACGCCCTGCCGCTCATGAATTTTTCGCCGATATCATAACGTTCTTTATTATGAAACAGGTAAAAATTATAAATATATCTGCATGTACCGATTGTCTTATGTATTTTGATCTTCTGCTCTTCTGTAGGATTGATCTCTGTCTTGAAGCTCTTCAGCAATCTCCTCATCCTTTTCTATCTGCTTTTTATATTTACGAAGGCCATATAATCTACAGGAAAATGCATGCAGAATCTTTCAAACCAGTCGTATCCAAAACGCATAAATCTGTCTTTATGTGCGATTACTAAGTTTTGACCTTTTGCTCCATGATCTTATCCACGGTTATAATTAAGTCCGCTTCCATAGTCTTCAATGCACTGGCCTACAATCATTCTTTTGGTTTTACAGAACTGACGCAAAAATGCTATCTGATTTTTTAGATGTGTAATAACGCCTGTCTGTGGGGATGGTTTGTCTTTAAGATTCCCTCTCTGTCCCATCTTATGAAATGTTTTTACAGAAACACCTAATAATTCAGCAAAATCTATTGGTTTATAATTTGTGATATTGATGTGTTCATAATATGCTACTATAAGTATGTATAAACACATTTAACTTGTTATGCTAGAAAGAAACTTCAACAAGATGTGCTATCTTATATTCTAAAAGTTTTAGTTTTTCAATAACTACAGGGATTCTTTGCGGTTTTATAGGTTTTCACATAATTTATTTAAAGTAGCACAATAGGTACATTTAATATTTTTATTTAGTTACTTATATCATCTTCCTACCGTTCGTATACGATGTAATTACGTTTCTTAAGAAGGGCAGTTCCGCGCTTCATCGCATCTTCCTCATAGAATTCGATCTTCAGGACACCCTGCTCAAATTCACGGTTGTGGATGATGCCGATGTTCTTGATACTGATCCCTTCCATAGCAAGAATTGTGGCAATTGTGGCAATTCCACCAGCTTCATCAACAATATCAATATACAGGACATAAGTCTTGTTGATAAGTCCGGAAGAAGTGGTGTCGATGGAGTCGCGGTAATCTCTGGAGTTGGCGAACATATCATAGAGGGTTTCTGCCTCAAGATTGTCAACAGAGCAGCGTGCCTGGATCAGCATCTTGATGTATTCGTCCAGCACATGAGAGATGTTCTCATGGTTTTCGAGGCAGATCTGCTCCCACATGACAGGGGAGGAGGATGCGATACGTGTGATATCGCGGAAACCGCCTGCTGCGATCGTCTTCATGTATTCAGCATCGTTATCCAGCTCTCTGACGAGATTTACCAGAGTGGAAGCAATGATATGCGGAAGATGGCTGACGCCGGCTGTGATAAAATCGTGTTCCTCACAGGTAAGGACCATCGGGATCGAACCAAGAGAATCGATCAGTTCAGAAAACTCGGTGATTTTTTCAAGAGGAACCTGTCCGCCCGGAGTCAGGATATAGTAAGCATTCTCAAGCAGATGGTCGGATGAATATTCAAATCCGGAACGCTCAGAACCAGCCATAGGATGTCCACCGATAAAGCAGTATTCCATGCCGAGTTCCTCGACTGCTTTGTGGATCGGTCCTTTGACGCTTCCTGCGTCTGTAATGATACATCCTTCCTTGATAACATCCTTGAGATATCTGAGATATTCAATATTATACTCTACCGGAGCGCAGAGAAAAATATAATCACACATGGCATAACGGTCATCCCGTTCTTCCAGTGTGGCGTCAATAGCACCGCAGTTCAGTGCGGCAGCCAGAGTTTCTTTGTGTTTCGCATATGCGAGGATGTGATAATCCGGGTGAAACTTGCGGATCGTTTTGGCAATAGATCCTCCGATCAGGCCGAGCCCGATAAAACCTATGGTTTTCATGATGTCTGTGTCCTTTCCAGTTACTACTTATCTATTAGTAGACAAAACTATGGTTCTATTTTAAAAGATACGAGGAAAAATGTCAAACATAGGTACAAAATAGGTGAATTCGATGAATAATTGCAAAAACAGCTCAAAAAAAGTTGTTAAAATTATATAAAATACTTGAAAAGTTGAAAGAATTTTAGTAAAATATGGACATATCAGACAAACAGGGAGGTATTACATATGGACGTTTATAGAACTGACCGAATTCGCAATGTGGTTCTTTTGGGTCATGGGGGATCCGGCAAGACCACATTAGCAGAGGCAATGGCTTATCTGGCAGGAATGACAAGTCGTCTTGGCAGAGTAGAAGATGGAAATACCGTCAGCGATTTTGATAAGGAGGAGATCAAGAGACATTTTTCAATCTCCACATCTGTGATCCCGGTTCCGTGGGACAAGGTGAAGATCAATATCCTGGATACTCCTGGTTACTTTGACTTCGTAGGAGAAGTAGAGGAAGCGGTCAGCGCAGCAGACGCAGCCATCATCGTTGTTTCCGGTAAGGCCGGAGTTCAGGTCGGTACACAGAAAGCATGGAATCTCTGCGAGAAATATAAATTACCTCGTATGATCTTTGTAACAGATATGGACGTGGATGATGTCAGCTATCGTAAAGTAGTAGAGGATCTTACCGAACTTTATGGCAAGAAGATCGCGCCGCTGCATTTCCCGATCCGTGAAGATGGCAAGTTCGTCGGCTATGTCAATGTCGTGAAGCAGGCAGGCCGAAGATATATCGACAAAGCAGGCAAGGAGCCTTGCGATGTTCCGGAATATCTGGAAGAATACCTTGAGAAATATCATGAAACTCTGATGGAATCTGTTGCTGAGACGAGTGAAGAGTTCATGGACCGTTATTTCGAGGGAGATACCTTCTCCGTAACAGAAGTTTCCGCAGCACTTGCAACCAACGTACAGGACGCAAGCATCGTTCCGGTATGCATGGGATCACCGATCAACCTTCGAGGCGTTTCCAACCTTCTCGATGATATCTGTGGATATTTCCCGAGCCCGGACAAGCGTTCCTGCAACGGTATTTCCCAGAAGACCAATGAGATCTTTGAAGCAAACTATGACTTTGCCAAAGCGAAATCTGCATACGTATGGAAGACCATCGCAGATCCGTTCCTCGGCAAATATTCTCTGATCAAAGTTGTTTCCGGTGTTATCAAATCCGATGATACTCTGCTCAACGTAGAGAAGGGTGAGGAAGAACGACTGAACAAATTATATGTTCTTGAGGGCTCCAAACCGATCGAAGTTCCGGAACTCCACGCAGGTGATATCGGCGCGATCGCCAAACTCGCAAGCGTACAGACCGGCGACAGCCTTGCAACAAAGGCAGCTCCGGTGCTCTATCCGAAGGCTCTCATTTCCACTCCTTATACCTATAAGAGATATAAGGCAGTCAAGAAGGGCGACGAGGACAAGATCGCACAGGCTCTCGCCAAGATGATGAGTGAGGACAAGACCCTCCGTGCAGTCAATGATTCTGCCAACAGACAGACATTACTCTATGGTATGGGCGACCAGCACCTTGATATCGTAGTAAGCAAGCTCAAAGAACGCTACAAAGTAGACGTAGAACTTTCCAAACCGAAGGTAGCTTTCCGCGAGACCATCCGCAAGAACTCCGACGTAGAGGGCAAACATAAGAAACAGTCCGGTGGACACGGACAGTACGGACATGTCAAGATGCGCTTCGAGCCATCCGGCGACCTGGAGACACCTTATGTATTTGAGCAGGTAGTCGTAGGCGGTGCTGTTCCGAAGAACTACTTCCCGGCAGTTGAGAAGGGCCTTCAGGAAAGCGTTCAGAAGGGACCTCTGGCTGCTTATCCGGTAGTAGGCGTTAAGGCTACACTTTACGATGGATCTTATCATCCGGTAGACTCTTCCGAGATGGCATTCAAGATGGCAACGATCCTGGCGTTCAAGAAAGGCTTTATGGATGCATCTCCTGTACTCCTTGAGCCGATCGTAAGCATGAAGATCACTGTTCCGGACAAATACACCGGTGATGTTATGGGCGATCTCAACAAGAGACGTGGACGTGTTCTTGGAATGAACCCGGATCATGAAGGCAATACTATCATCGAGGCTGATGTACCACAGCTTGAAATCTATGGATATTCTACAACACTTCGTTCCATGACTGGTGGAAGCGGCGACTTCTCCTATGAGTTTGCACGCTATGAGCAGGCTCCGAGCGATATCCAGGCTAAGGAGATTGAGGCACGTGCAAGCAAAGTAGACAACGCAGATGCATAAATGATCAGACTCCTGTGAATTAAGAAATAAAGAAAACCGGCTGCTGAATCTGTTTTGAATAGATTCAGCAGCCGGTTTTTGCTGTGCATAAAATATGTAATTCAGAAAAACCGGATCATTCTTTGATCTTGATCTTGTTTTTCAGTACAACGCAACAGGCAAGGTCTCCAATAACATTGACGCAGGTTGCACCCATATCACACAGAGTGTTGATACTGATGTAAACACCAAGGATACCTGCCGGAAGTCCTGCCATGGTTGCCAGTGCTGCAAAAGAAGCGATCGCACCGCCAGGGATACCAGGAGTACCCACAGACAGAAGCACGTTTGCCAGAAGGATCACGATCATCAAGGAAACGCTGACATTGATTCCGCAGGCGTTGGCGAAGAACATGATCATAAAGGACATTACGATGGATACCGCGTCCATGTTGACAGTGGCACCAAGCGGGATCGCGATACTGGTGATCTGGTTGGAAACACCCATCTCTTCCTCCATACACTGTTTGCTGATCGGGATAGTAGCGGAGCTTGAACAGGTTCCGAATGCATTCAGTGCAGCAGGCATGATCGCTTTGAAGAAGCGGATCGGGCTTTCTTTGCCAAGGATCTTGACAGACAGACCATACACGAGAAAAGCAAAACCGAAAAATGCCACATAAAGGATGATGAGCTGTGTTGCCAGTGAAAGGATGGTCTCTGTTCCGTTTGCCTCAACGACCGGTACGATCGTACAGAAGACACCGATCGGGGTAAAGTACATGATCGTGCCGATGATCTTCAGACAGATCTCATTCAGTGAATCAATAAAATCAAGGAATGGTTTGCCTTTTTCTCCGATGGAGATCAGGGTAAAACCGATGATCACTGCGAATACGAGAACCTGGAGCATATTTCCCTCGGCAAAAGCCTTGACAGGGTTTGACGGGATCAGGTTTTTGATCGTATCCAGGATACTGCTCATCTCGGTTGCCTGGATATCGGCAGTTGCCATCTCAAAAGAAACACCTCTTCCAAGATGGATCAGACGCGGGATGATAAGACCGACGAGGCTGGCAAGTGCGGTGGTACTGAGAAAATATACCATGGCAGAGCCTGTGATCTTTCCGGTGGTGCGGATATTTCCGATGCTGCAGATACCGATGACGATCGAACAGAAGACCATAGGGAAGATCATCATGTTCAGGGCATTCATGTAGATGCCTCCGATCAGACTGGTGACAGTCAGAACCGGTGTATATCGTCCGGCAAGAAAAAGTCCGGTCAGGATACCAAGGACCAGTCCGGTAAAGATCGCCTGGGTGATATGCTTCTTGTACCAGGAATAAAAAGACTTCATTATATTGTTCCCTCCTCATAAAAATAATAAAAAACACGAAAAAAAATTATATCATGTCGAAAAATGTGCGTCAACAGAAATGCTTTACTTTGATAAAGTTCACCTTTTTGTTGAGAATAAGCGGATAATCGCGAAACGTTACATTGACAAAACGCTCTCCTTGAATTAAAATTAATTCTCAGATACAACAATGAATGTTGGAGGAACCATAGAGATGAAATACTTTTTTAAAAAAATTGAGCCCAAGTGGCAGGCGAAATGGGAAGAAAGCAAAGTCTTCGAAGCCAAGGACAACAGTGACAAACCGAAGTTCTATGGTCTGGTAGAGTTTCCATATCCAAGTGGTGCAGGTATGCATGTAGGACACATCAAAGCATACTCAAGCCTTGAGGTTATTTCCAGAAAACGTCGTATGGAAGGCTACAATGTACTTTTCCCGATCGGATTTGATGCATTCGGTCTTCCTACCGAGAACTATGCAGTCAAGACAGGAACACACCCACGTATCATCACAGATGAGAACATCAAGAAATTCTCCAACCAGTTAAAGAAAGTTGGATTTTCCTTTGACTGGAACCGTGTGATCGATACTACAGATGAGGATTACTACAAATGGACACAGTGGATCTTCCTCAAAATGTTTGAGAAGGGTCTCGTATTCAGAGACAGAACTCTTGTAAACTACTGCCCGCACTGCAAGGTCGTTCTTTCCAATGAGGACAGCCAGGGCGGCAAATGCGATATCTGCCACAGCGAAGTTGTGCAGAAATCCAAGGACGTATGGTATCTGAGGATCACTCAGTACGCAGACAAACTCCTGGAAGGCCTCAAGGACGTTGACTATCCGGACAATGTAAAGCAGCAGCAGATCCACTGGATCGGTAAATCCAAGGGCGCTTTTGTAGACTTCGACATCGACGGAATCGACGAGAAGCTTGAGATTTATACAACCAGACCGGATACTCTGTTTGGTGTTACTTTCATGGTAATCGCACCGGAGCATCCGATCATCGACAAATACAAAGACAAAGTCGCAAACATGGACGAGATCACTGCATACCGTAATGAATGTGCCAAGAAGACAGAGTTCGAGAGAACTCAGCTTGTCAAGGACAAGACAGGTGTGCGTATCCAGGGACTTGAGGGAATCAACCCTGTAAACGGCAAGAAGATCCCGATCTACATTGCAGACTATGTAATGATGGGTTATGGTACAGGTGCGATCATGGCAGTACCGGCTCATGACCAGCGTGACTATGATTTCGCAAAGAAATTCGGCATCGACATCATCGAAGTCATCAAGGGTGGAGACATCACCAAGGAAGCCTACACAGGTGACGGAGAGATGGTCAACTCTGAATTCCTCAACGGATACACCAAGAAGAAAGATTCTATCGAGCGTATGCTGGAAGAACTTGAGAAGAAGGGCATCGGTAAAGCAGGCGTTCAGTACAAGATGAAAGACTGGGCATTCAACCGCCAGAGATACTGGGGTGAGCCGATCCCGCTGATCCATTGCCCGAACTGCGGTGTTGTAGCTGTTCCGGAAGAAGAACTTCCGCTTCGTCTGCCGGATGTCAAGGACTTCGAGCCGGGTGAGGACGGACAGTCACCACTTGCCAAGATCGATTCCTTCGTAAACTGCACCTGCCCGAAATGTGGCGCTGCAGCGAAACGTGAGACAGATACCATGCCTCAGTGGGCAGGATCTTCCTGGTATTTCCTGAGATATACAGATCCGCACAATACACATGCACTGGCTGATATGGACAAACTGAAATACTGGATGCCGGTTGACTGGTACAATGGTGGTATGGAACACGTTACCAGACATATGATCTACTCCAGATTCTGGCATCATTTCCTGTATGACCTGGGTGTTGTCAACACACCGGAACCATATGCAAAACGTTCCATCCAGGGACTGATCCTCGGACCGGACGGAGACAAGATGAGTAAATCCAAAGGAAACGTTGTTGACCCGCTTGACATCGTAGAAGAATATGGTGCAGATACTCTTCGTACCTATGTACTGTTCATGGGTGATTACGGCGCAGCAACTCCATGGAGTGACAGCTCTGTAAAAGGCTGCAAGAAATTCCTTGACCGTGTGGCAGGTCTGACAGATCTCATTTCTGAGGAACCTGTTTCCGATGAACTGGAAATGAAGATCCACCGTACCATCAAGAAAGTTTCTTCCGATATCGAGAACCTGAAGTTCAACACAGCGATCGCCAGCCTGATGACTCTTCTTAACGAGATCACAGCAGAAGGACGCCTCAGCAAAGATGACCTGGGCATCTTTATCAAGCTCTTAAGCCCGTTTGCTCCGCATCTCTGCGAAGAAATCTGGGAGTTCCTCGGCGGAGAAGGTCTGCTTGCAGTTGCTTCCTGGCCGGTATACGATGAAGGCAAGACTGTTGCCAAGACAGTTGAGATCGGTGTACAGGTAAATGGTAAGGTAAGAGGAACTGTAGTTCTTCCAAACGGCTGTGAGAAAGAGAAGGCATTCGAGATCGCCAAAGCAGATGAGAGGATCGCTTCCTTCCTCGAAGGCAAGAACCTCATCAAAGAGATCTATGTACCGAACAAGATCATCAACTTTGTTGCAAAATAATAAATTTTTCCAACATTTTATGTTGAAAAATCACATACAATAGAGTACAATAAAATACAACAAAAGAATTCCTGGAATGTGCGATGCCCCTTTTTTTATTTGAACCTACATTTATTAATAGGGAATCCAACATCGCTGCTGTGATGTCAGGCCTCTCGTCGTGGAAGGCAGATCATCAGTTGAGGACACCCAACCTGGCGAAAGCTAGGCGTCAAATGGAAGGGAACGGCATTCCGGGGGAATTAAGAAAGAATGAGCCATTTGTATATGGCTCTTTTTTTGAAGAATGAATCGGGAGGAATTACAGCATGGTAACAGAGTGGATTTTTGGAAATTTACCTTCAGGTGAAGAATCACATATTTATCACATTGAGAATGCGGCAGGAGCTTACATAGAAGTTTCACAGTATGGTGCGATCCTGGTGAATGTCTGCGTGCCGGATAAGGATGGCAGACTGACAGACGTAGTCCTTGGATACGATGATCTTGAGAGTTATTTTGTAAATGGATGCTTTTTCGGAGCATGCATCGGCAGAAGCGGCAACCGTATCGCAGATTCCAGATTTATGCTGGATGGCACAGAGATCAAACTGACGCCAAACGAAGGCAAGAACAATCTCCACAGCGGCCCGGACGGATTTGAGAAGAAACTGTGGAATGCATCTGCAGTAGAGGGACAGAATGCAGTTACTTTTTCCAGGATCAGTCCTGATGGAGAGAATGGCTATCCGGGAGAATTCGAAGTTTCTGTTACTTATGAGCTGACAGAGGAGAATGCAGTCCGCATCGTTTACTCCGGTGTGAGCGACAAGACAACCGTTGCAAACATGACGAACCACTCCTATTTCAACCTGAACGGAGAGGGCAGCGGCACTGCAATGGACCAGTATCTTACCATTCATGCGCAGGAATACACTCCGGTCCGTGAGGATTCCATTCCGCTTGGCGAGAATGCATCTGTTGAGGGAACTCCGATGGATTTCCGTACCGCAAAGCAGATCGGCAGAGATATCGGGGCTGATTTTGAACAGCTCAAATTCACAGGAGGTTTTGACCATAACTATGTGACAGACGGATACAACAAGGCGAGCATCCGTGAGATCGCTTCTGCGTGGTCAGAGAAATCCGGTATCCAGATGGATGTTCTTACAGATTGCCCATGCGTACAGTTCTATGCGGCAAACTTCGTGGAGGATGAGCACGGTAAGAACGGACATGTTTATAATAAACGTGAGGCATTCTGCCTTGAGACACAGGTAGAGCCGAATGCAGTCAATGTAGAGAATTTCCATTCACCAGTTCTGGAAGCAGGAGAGAAATATTACTCTGAGACAGTTTACAGATTCTCTGTAAGAAAATAACAGCCATGTTTTCTGGCTTTCCTCATATAATGGATTATGAGGAAAGCCAGATTTTTTTATGTGTATTTAGTGTTGCTTGTGGTACTGCTGAATGAATTGTCTGTACATGACTGTGCAGCAGCCGGACAGACGAAAGAAAACAAAGCAGAACCCGAGATCCGGGTAGCACTTACAGATTCTGATTTTCAGTTTGTATATCATGATTCTGTGACAATTTCCTTAAATGGAGAAGAGACTGTCTATGAAGCGGAGGCACTGCGTGGAAGAAATGAGATCATCTCGATCCCGGAGCAGGAAGGAGGAATCCTGATCCCGTCGATCCACAGGCAGTGCGGGACACCTTCCTATGGCGGCAGACTTGAGATCCGGCCGTGTGAAGAGGGACTTCTGGCGATCAATATTCTTCCGCTGGAAAAATATCTGGAGGCAGTTGTCCCGAGTGAGATGCCATCCACATACGAAAAAGAAGCACTCAAAGCGCAGGCAATCTGTGCGAGAACCTACGCCTGGAAGCAGATGCAGGGCAGCAGACTCCATGAATATGGTGCAGATGTGGATGACAGCGTAAGTTATCAGGTTTACCAGAATGTTGCACCGCAGGAATCGACAACAAAAGCGGTCAGGGAAACCGAAGGAATGATCCTGTCCCAGAATGGACAGCCTGTAGAGGCGTATTATTTTTCTACCTCGGCGGGTGTGACGAGCACGGATGAGATCTGGGGAGTTAGCGAAACTGCATCTTATCTCAAAAGCGTTCCCTGTGAATTTGACGCAGAAGAGCCCTGGAGTGCATGGACGGTGCAGATCCCCTGGACTGCTCTGGAAGAGAAGGCCGTTTCCCTTCTGAACATCGCAGGAAAACTGAAAGCAGTTTCTGTTCAGAAGAAAAGCCAGAGCGGTGCAGTGACAGAACTTACCGTAACGACAGAGGGTGGAACAGGAACGGTTGACGGAGAGTATTCCATAAGGGAATTTCTTTCTCCCAGGGGCTGCAAGATCACAGAAAAAGACGGCAGCGTTACAGAAGGGGGAAAACTTCTCCCCAGTGCCTACTTCGAGATCCAGAGCCAGGATGCGGATGGAATCACCCTGAAAGGCGGGGGATACGGGCACGGCGTAGGAATGAGTCAGACTGCCGCGAATGAGATGGCAAAGGAAGGATACAGCTATGAGGAGATCCTGGAATATTTTTTTCGGGAGATTGAGTTTGTAGACATTTATGGTGTGAAATAAGTGTTTTTTTGCTCAGTAGCTGTGTGCGGAGCGAACAGTAACTCAAACTTGTCACATTGTACACGATATGGTACAATGGTCAATAGACAAATTTGCTGATACCAGGAGAAGAAATATGGAAGAGAAGAAAGCCAAAAGCACGGTACAGTTGATCCTGGGCTTTATGGACCGGACCAAAAATGACCATATCGGTGCTTACGCTGCACAGGCGGCATACTTTTTGATCATGTCGTTTATTCCCTTTGTGCTGGTTCTTACCGCACTGATCCAATATACCCCGCTGACCTATCGGATGCTTCGACAGGTTATTATCGGGTTTGTTCCGACAAACCTTCAGGATTTTGTACTCAAGATCATTGCAGAAGTATTTACCAAGAGCGCAGCGGTCGTGCCGATCTCAGGTGTTTTTGCTCTGTGGTCCTCCTGCAAGGGTATGCAGTCACTCATTACGGGACTGAATGTGATCTATCATGTCAAAGAGACCCGAAACTGGCTGATAAACAGACTGTATTCTATGCTGTATATGTTTCTGTTTGTGATCGCAATTATCATAAGCCTTCTGCTTCTTGTCATGGGAAACCGGATCCATGCGGTGCTTGTGATTCATATGCCGTTTCTGGGGAAAGTCCTTGGAAGGATATTGAGTGCCAAGACATTTCTTGTATTTGTAGTATTGTTTCTTGTATTTCTGGTGCTGTACCGTTACCTTCCGAACCGTAAAGCATCGCTCAAGAGCCAGATTCCGGGAGCTTTTATCATAGCTGTCGCGTGGTCGCTGTTTTCGTACTTTTTTTCGCTGTATTTTACATTTTTCCCGAATTTCAGCAACATGTACGGAAGTCTGTCGGCACTGATCATGGTCATGCTGTGGCTCTACTGCTGTATGAACCTTCTGCTTTACGGTGCAGAGATCAATGCTTATTTTGAGAATCAGTTCCGTCAGGCACAGATTACTTTATGGCAGATGGTCAAAAAAAATCTTGACAGATTTTTCACTATGTGGCATAGTAAGAAAAGATAAGTCAAAGGCTTTGAAGGCGTTTCAGGGAATTGTTTCCTTTCAGAGAGAGGGAGTCAGCGGCTGTAAGCCCCCTTAAGTTCAGACAGTTTCTTATTTTCCCGCCGGAGCTTCATCTTTGAACTATTTCAGTAGGAGATGACGTTGATGCGCGTTAAGCATGACTCGAGTGCCTGCTCTTTAGCAGGAAACAGGGTGGTACCGCGGATAATGACTCCGTCCCTTTTTATGTGGGACGGGGTCTTTTTTGATGCTGTAATAAATAAACAAAAAGGAGATACAAAACCATGGATATGAAGGAAAGACTTCAGGAACTGGCAGAAGCAGCCAGAAAACGGATCGAAGAATCAGACGGTCCGGATAAACTGAATGAAGTAAAAGTTGCTTACCTTGGCAAAAAAGGTGAGCTGACAGCAATCTTAAAAAGTATGAAAGATGTTGCTCCGGAAGACCGTCCGAAAGTAGGACAGATGGTTAACGAGACAAGAACCAGGATCGAGGAACATCTGGAAGCAACCAGAAAGAAACTGGAAGAAGCACTTCGCGAAGAAAAAATGAAAGCAGAAGTGATCGACGTTACACTTCCTGCAAAAAAGGCAATGATCGGACATCGTCATCCGAACAGCATCGCACTGGAAGAAGTAGAGCGTATCTTTATCGGAATGGGCTACGAAGTAGTCGAAGGTCCGGAAGTAGAATATGCAGACTACAACTTCACCAAACTGAACATTCCGGAAGACCATCCGGCAAGAGACGAGCAGGATACTTTCTTTATCAATGATTCTATCCTTCTTCGTTCCCAGACTTCCCCGGTACAGGCACGTACCATGGAAAAAGGCAAACTTCCGATCCGTATGATCGCACCGGGACGTGTATTCCGTTCTGACGAAGTAGATGCAACACATTCCCCGTCTTTCCATCAGATCGAAGGTCTGGTCATCGACAAGAATATCACATTTGCAGACCTTAAGGGAACTCTTCAGGAGTTTGCACAGGAATTGTTCGGACCAGAGACAAAGACAAAATTCAGACCACATCACTTCCCATTCACAGAGCCAAGCGCAGAGGTAGACGTTTCCTGCTTCAAGTGCGGCGGCAAAGGATGCCGTTTCTGCAAGGGTTCCGGCTGGATCGAGATCCTCGGCTGCGGTACTGTTCATCCAAACGTACTGAGAATGTGCGGCATCGACCCGGATGAATATACAGGATTCGCATTTGGTGTAGGTCTTGAGCGTATCGCACTTCTCAAATATGAGATCGACGATATGAGACTTCTGTATGAGAACGATGTACGTTTCCTTAAACAATTCTAGTGTGCTGTCTCATAAATAACGCAGAATGTTTTTTCATCGACAAGGCGACTGAACGAGGCGATGCGGTGGCATCGTTGAGCGAAGTACACTAGTTCAATTCTTGCATAGTCTATTATGAAAAATTCGAAAGGTGGATATAAAACATGAATACATCAATGTCCTGGATTAAAATGTATGTGCCGGATCTGGATGTAACAGCCCAGGAATACACAGATGCCATGACACTGTCAGGAACAAAAGTGGAAGGCTTCGAAAAACTGGATGCAGATCTCGACAAGATCGTGATCGGACAGATTGACAAAATAGAAAGACACCCTGATGCAGACAAACTCATCATCTGCCAGGTAAACATCGGAACAGAGACCATTCAGATCGTAACAGGTGCCCCGAATGTCAAAGAAGGAGACAAAGTACCGGTCGTTCTGGACGGCGGACGTGTTGCAGGCGGTCATGACGGCAAAATGACTCCTGGCGGCATCAAGATCAAAAAAGGTAAACTCAGAGGCGTAGAATCCTGCGGTATGATGTGCTCCATCGAAGAACTTGGAAGCACAAGAGAAATGTATCCGGAAGCTCCGGAATACGGTATCTACATTTTCCCGGAAGATGCAGTTGTAGGCGAGAGCGCGATCAAAGCACTCGGTCTTGATGATGTTGTTATTGAATACGAGATCACATCCAACCGTGTAGACTGCTACGGTGTACTTGGAATCGCAAGAGAAGCAGCAGCCACTTTTGACAAAAAATTCGTTCCTCCTGTAGTAAAAGAAACAGGAAACGACGAAAAAGCATCTGACTATGTCAAAGTTACCGTAGAAGATCCGGAACTTTGCCCGAGATATACAGCAAGAGTTGTCAAAAACGTCAAGATCGGACCATCCCCGAAATGGATGCAGAGATGTCTGGCTTCCAACGGAATCCGCCCGATCAACAACCTCGTTGATATCACAAACTATGTTATGGAAGAATATGGCCAGCCGATGCATGCATACGATCTGGATACCATCGAAGGCAGAGAGATCATTGTACGCCGTGCAAAGGCAGGCGAGAAATTTGTAACCCTGGATGGTCAGGAACGTGAGATGGACGACCAGGTTCTGATGATCTGCGACGGCAAGAAAGCAGTCGGCATCGCCGGAATCATGGGTGGAGAAAACTCCATGATCACAGACAATGTACACACGGTACTTTTTGAGGCAGCATGCTTCAACGGAACAAACATCCGTCTTTCTTCCAAGAGGATCGGACTTCGTACCGATGCATCCGGTAAATTCGAAAAAGGTCTTGACCCGAACAATGCCAAAGCAGCAATCGACCGTGCATGCCAGCTTATGGAAGAACTGGGAGCAGGTGAAGTCGTAGGCGGAATCGTAGATATCTGTAACGAGACAAGAGAACCTTCCAGAGTACCGTTTGAGCCGGAGCGCATCAACGCACTTCTCGGAACAGACCTTACAAAAGAAGAAATGCTTGCATACCTTGCAAAAGTAGAACTGACTCTGGACCCGGAGACAAATGAGATCGTAGCTCCGACATTCCGTCAGGATATCCACTGCATGGCAGACGTGGCAGAGGAAGTTGCAAGATTCTTCGGATATGACAAGATCCCGACCACACTTCCGACAGGAGAAGCTACCACAGGAAGACTTCCATTCAAACTCCGCATCGAGAACGTGGCAAGAGATATCGCTGAGTACTGCGGATTTTCAGAGGGAATGACCTACTCCTTCGAAAGCCCGAAAGTATTCGACAAACTTCGCATTCCGGAGGATAGCGACCTTCGCAAAGCGATCACGATCAGCAACCCGCTTGGAGAGGACTACAGCATCATGCGTACAACAACTCTGCATGGCATGCTTTCTTCTCTGGCAACAAACTACAACAGAAGAAACAAAGGCGTTCGTCTGTATGAGATCGGCAAGGTATATCTGCCAAAAGCACTGCCGCTGACAGAACTTCCGGATGAGAGAACACACTTCACTCTTGGAATGTACGGCGCAGGAGACTTCTTTGATATGAAGGGCGTTGTAGAAGAATTCTTCGAAAAATCCGGAATGAAGAAAAAAGTCCACTACACACCGGACAGCAACAAGACTTATCTGCATCCGGGCAGACAGGCAAACATCAGCTACGAAGGCAAAGTAGTCGGTTACCTCGGAGAAGTTCATCCGATCGTTGCAGATAACTATGGAATCGGTGAGAGAACTTACATCGCAGTCATCGATATCCAGAATATCCTTGAATTCTGCGGATTCAACCACAAATTTACAGGAATCGCCAAATATCCGGCAGTTACCCGTGACTTAAGTATGGTTGTTCCGAAACATGTCCTTGCAGGACAGATCGAGGATGTCCTTGAGCAGAGAGGCGGCAAGATCCTTGAATCTTACCAGCTCTTCGATATCTACGAGGGTGCACAGATCAAACCTGGATACAAGTCCATGGCTTATTCTGTGGTATTCCGTGATCATGAAAAGACTCTTGAAGAAGCTGAGATCACAACAGCAATGAAGAAGATCCTGAATGGTCTGACAGACCTTGGAATCGAGCTGAGAAGCTGATGAAACTTTATGTTGTACGGCACGGGAAAACTGTGTGGAACAAACTTCATAAGGTACAGGGAGTAGCAGATATCCCGCTTGCCGAAAATGGAATCCTTCTTGCCGAAAAGACAGGGGAAGCATTAAAAGATGTTTCTTTTGACCTCTGTATCACCAGCCCGCTCATAAGAGCCAGAAAGACAGCCGAGCTGATCCTTGAGAAACAGTCGGGAAAGGTTTCGGTGATCGAGGATGCAAGGATTCAGGAGATCAACTTCGGTGTCCTGGAAGGTGTCGTGTGCATGAACGATGCGCGTGAATATCTGGATCCGCAGATGGAGAAGTTTTTTACAGATCCATGGAACTTTGAACGTCCGAAGGATGGGGAAAACATTCAGGATATCCTCACTCGGACAAAGGACTTCTGGGAAGAACTCATCCACGATCCCGCTCTTCAGGATAAGACGATCCTGATCGCATCTCATGGATGTGCGGTAAGAGCACTTCTTCATAATGTATATAATGATCCGAAGGATTTCTGGCATGGTTTTGTTCCTCCAAACTGCAGTGTCAATGTAGTTGAGGTCACAGATGGCAAGGCCGTTCTTCTGGAAGATGACAAAGTATATGCATAAATAAAACGAAATAAGACAGCCTGGAAACTTTTTGACAGAGTTTCCGGGCTGTTTTTGTGTTATCCGGGGAAAATGTGTCCAAAGTGTGAGACTTTTGGTAAAGTGGAGAAAACAACTTGTTCACAAAAAAGTGGTATGATATGATAAGAAACAGAAATAGGAGGTAAGCTATGAGAAAAAAAGCGTTAAATGTAATACTTTTTCTGGCAGTTGTGATCGCGGCTGTCGGAATGACACTTTATGTTGGCCGCGGAGCTGCCAGCATACTGGTTTACAACTTCTGCTTTCTGGGAATTATGGTGATCGCTTATGTGGTGGGAATGTTCGGCGGAATGTTCCGCATGAATGACCTTTCCAGAGCATTCCGTGATGCGGCAGATGAGCTTAAGGATATTTTTCAGTCACCAGGCAAGATCGATACAAGCAAGCTTTCTTCCCTGAACGGCATTTTTCATCACCGTTATCTGGATGACAAGATGCAGGCATTCACCGATACGATCTCTCAGAGTCAGGAGGGAATTGGTGATATTGAGGAATATCTGAATGAGGAAGACGTGGATGAACACATTCACAAGAGGCTTCTGGAAATGGTGCCGGATATCTTTACCAGCCTTGGTATCCTTGGTACTTTCGTAGGTCTTGTATGGGGACTTAAGAACTTTGAACCAAGCAACTATGAGGCGATGACAACTTCCGTTGCGTCTCTGGTAGATGGTATCAAGGTTGCGTTCCTGACTTCTATTTATGGTATTGCGATGTCCATCGTTTACAGCTGTGGCATGAAATCAGAATATTCTTCTCTGACATCCAATCTCCAGAGCTTTCTGGATCGTTTCCATACATATGTCATGCCGACTGCTGAGAGCGAGTCCATGAACATTCTGGTTGCAAGCCAGAAGAACCAGACAGCAGCCATGGAACAGATGGCAGAGAAATTCTCTGTGCAGATGGCAGACAGCTTTGAGAAAGTCATCACTCCGACTTTCCAGAAGATGAACGATTCTCTCGATGTGCTGGTCAATTCTGTCACCAAATGTCAGGAAGATGCGATCAAGGAGATCCTGGATACGTTCCTTAAGGAAATGAATCTTTCCTTCAAGACACAGTTCGAGGATTTTGGCAGAGCACTTACACAGCTTAAGGATGCACAGACGGATAATACGAATTACACGACAAATCTCTATCAGTCCATGAGCCGTCAGTTAAGTGAGGCCTATGCGGAGCATGAGCGTATGATGAGAAGCATGCTTGAGGATACCAGCGCCGCTCAGAAGGATTATCTGGATATGGCTGGCCGCATCCTCAAGGACAACCAGGCGATCCAGAAGGAACAGCAGGCAGATTATCAGCACCTTGCGGATTATCTCAAGGAAGCAGAATCTTCTTCCGCGAAGTTCTGGGTTGCATGTAACCAGACTATGCAGAAATATGTCGAGGCGGCTGCACAGGGAATGGATAAGATCACAGCATCCGGCAAGCGAAATGCAGAACTTGCACAGGCAAATCAGCAGGTTGTTGCAGAGTTCGATGCGAGACTTCAGGAATTTATGAATTACCAGAAACTGTCTTACAAGACCATGGATCAGGTACGCCGTCTTCTTGCGGATATTTCCGCGGCAGGAAGCAGCAAGAATGTGACACTGACTGCCGGACAGATGACACAGAAGCAGTCTTTCGACAAATTAGAAGAACTTCTGGAGCAGCAGGGAGATCAGCAGCAGGCACTTCTTGAAGAACTGAACCGCAATTTACGCGAACTGACCAAGGGAGCACAGAAAGGCAAATTTGGTATATTCAGATAGAATAGGAGAATCAGATGCGCAGAAAGAAAAAATCAGAAAACAACGGCTTCAATGTCTGGCGTTCTTATTCTGATATGATGGCAGGTGTCCTTCTGCTTTTTGTGCTGATCATGTGTGTGACCCTTTTTCAAGCCCAAAAAAGCTACAACGAGAGTATCCAGGAGAGAGATGACAAAATCGCTCTTCAGGAAGAATACACACAGCAGCTTCTGGACAAGCAGACTGCCCTCGATGAGAAGGAAGGAACGATCCAGAATCAGGACGAACAGCTCAAGAGCCAGGATGAACAGCTCAAGACACAGCAGGAAAAACTGGATGAGCAGCAGCAACAGCTGACTGCACTGGCGGCCAAGCTCAAAGAACAGGAAGCAACACTCAAGAGCCAGCAGTCCGCTCTTGATACCAAAACTGCACAGCTTAAGAGCCAGCAGGAACAGATCGACCAGATCATCGGTGTCAAGGCAGAGGTTATCGAGGCACTGAAGAATGAATTTTCCAAAAATAATATCAATGTAGATATCGATGCACAGACCGGTGCGCTGACGCTGGAAGCAAGTGTCATGTTCGACTATGACCAGGCAGAACTGACCGATGCCGGTAAGCAGGCACTGGAGCAGATCCTTCCGATCTACTGTAAAGTTCTTCTGCAGGATGATTATATGAAGTATCTTGCAGAGATCATCATTGACGGTTATACCGATACAGACGGGGATTACAGCTATAACCTCCAGCTCTCCCAGCAGAGATCTCTGGCGGTGGCTCAGTATCTTCTTGATATTCAGGGGAATTTCCTGGATTCCACACAGTCAGCGAACCTTCAGAATTATCTGACAGTAAACGGGCATTCCATGGCGAATCCTGTCCTTGACGCAGATGGAAATGTCGATAAGGATGCATCCAGACGAGTGGAGATCAAGTTCCGCCTGAAGGATGAAGAGATGATCGATGAACTGAACCAGATCATGAGCAGTTCTTCAGATACTGCTTCTGCGGATACTGCTTCCTCTTCCGACAATACATCTGCGAATTAAATAAAAAACTTCTTGCAATTAAGAATCTTTTATAGTATAATCGTACATGTTGTAAAAACGATGGTCCTCTGTTACAAGATTATGTATTAAGAACATCCAGATAAGAATAGGAGAGAATAAAATGAACGACATTATCAAAAACATTGAGTCTGCTCAGTTAAAAGCAGAAGTACCGCAGTTCCGCGTTGGTGACACAGTAAGAGTACACGCTATGATCAAAGAGGGAAACCGTGAGAGAATCCAGATCTTTGAGGGAACTGTTCTTAAGAGACAGGGCGGAAGCACAAGAGAAACTTTCACAGTAAGAAAGAGCTCCAACGGTGTTGGCGTTGAGAAGACATGGCCGCTTCACTCCCCACACGTTGTTAAAGTAGAAGTTATCCGTCAGGGTAAAGTTCGCCGTGCTAAGCTGAACTACCTGAGAGATCGTGTAGGTAAAGCTGCAAAGGTTAAAGAACGCGTTAGATAATGTATTTTATCTGAAAATTTCAAAGGTTTTAAAAGCAGGGACAATAACGAACAGCTATTGTCCCTCTTTTCCATTATGGAGAGAACAGTTATGAATATAAAAAACTGGAAAGAACATCCCAAAGTCCTGGAACTGAGGGCGAAACTGGAGGACCGCAAGACCCGGGGAATCCTGAAATGGGCCTTTCAGATCACCGTGACACTTGTGTTTGCAGCAGTTGTGGCATTGATGATGTTTCAGACTGTGACAATGCAGGAGAATTCTATGGAACCGACGATCTCCGTCGGCGACCGTTTTTTTGTAAATAAAGCAGTATATAAGTTTTCTTCGCCGCAGAGAGGTGATCTGATCGTTTTTCGGACGAGTGCCAGTGATGATGCGGCTCTGCATATCCGGAGAGTGATCGGGCTTCCGGGGGAACGGATCCAGATCTCGAATGGCAAGATACTGATCGACGGCAAAGAATACGAAGAGGCAAACCAGTTTCCTGAGATCACGAATCCGGGGCTGGCTTCCACTACAGTAACGCTGGAATCCGGGGAGTATTTCGTCCTGGGAGACAAACGGAACAACAGTGAGGACAGCCGATATGCAGATATTGGAAATGTGAAGAAACGATACATTGTCGGTAAGCTGTGGTTTACCTGCTCGCCGATGAAGAAGTTTGGTTTTATGAAAGGTTAAGACAGATATGAATATACAATGGTATCCTGGTCATATGACCAAGGCAAAAAGACAGATGCAGGAAGATTTGAAACTGATCGATCTGATCATAGAGCTGGTAGATGCCAGAGTGCCGCTTTCCAGCAGGAACCCGGATATCGACCAGCTTGGACAGAACAAATCCCGTCTGATCCTTCTGAACAAGGCTGATCTCGCAGACGAGAGACAGAATGAAGCATGGAAGGAATACTTTCAGAGCAAGGGCTTTTATGTAGTCAAAGTCGATTCACGCAGCGGTTCGGGAATGAAAATGATCCAGAACGTGATCCAGGAGGCCTGCAAAGAAAAAATCGAGCGTGATCGCAGAAGAGGGATCAAGAACCGTCCGATCCGTGCGATGGTAGCCGGAATCCCGAATGTTGGTAAATCCACATTTATCAACACCTTTGCCGGAAAAGCCTGTGCCAAGACCGGAAACAAACCGGGTGTGACCAAGGGCAAACAGTGGATTCGCCTGAACAAGAACGTAGAACTTCTGGACACCCCGGGAATTCTCTGGCCGAAATTTGAAGACCAGCTTGTAGGAATCCGCCTTGCCTGTGTCGGCTCTATCAAGGATGATATCCTGAACATCGAGGAACTGGCTCTCTGGCTTCTCGAGAAACTGAAAAAGGATTATCCGGGAGCCCTTGAGAAACGTTATGGGATTTCTGAGGAGGGAACTCCACTTGAGACACTTGAGGCGATCGCCAGAGCGAGGGGCTGCCTGAAACGTGGAGAAGAACTGGACTATGTGAAGACTTCCGGGCTGATCTTCGACGATTTCCGCGGAGGCAAGATCGGACGCATTACCCTGGAATGGGCAGGACAGCAGGAGAATAATTAAATGAAAAAGATAGGCGAGATCAAAGAAGAATTTGCCGCAGCCAGTGAAGGTCAGTGGGCAGATCTGTGTGCAGGTTACGCGGAGGACCAGAGAAGCGGCGTACAGAAGATCGTTTCTCAGTATCAGAAGAAATTGGAGAATCTTGAGAAGGAAAAACTCCGCATGGAGCAGATGATGCAGTATGAGCATGAATACGAACATCTGGGATATCTCTGCGGTATTGATGAGGTTGGAAGGGGGCCGCTTGCAGGACCGGTGATTGCCTGCGCAGTGATTCTGCCGAAGGATCATGATATCCTTTATCTGAACGATTCCAAGAAACTGACAGCACACAAGAGAGAAGAACTCTATGATGTCATCATGGAGAAAGCTGTCGCGGTAGGCATCGGCATGGCAAGTCCACAGAGGATCGATGAGATCAACATTCTCCAGGCGACTTATGAGGCAATGCGGGAGGCAATCAGTAAGCTTAAAGTCACTCCGCAGCTTCTTCTCAACGATGCAGTGACGATTCCGCAGGTGACGATCCCGCAGGTTCCGATCATCAAGGGAGATGCCAAGAGCGCATCCATTGCAGCGGCCAGCATTGTTGCCAAGGTCACAAGGGACAGAATGATGGTTGAGTATGACAAGACTCTGCCGGGATACGGATTTGCTTCCAATAAGGGCTATGGCTCATCGGAGCACATTGAAGCCCTCAAGAAATATGGTCCGTCCCCGATACACAGAGCAAGTTTTATCACACACTTCGTATAAAATTTTATAAATACCAAAGATACCGACACATAAAAAAGAAAAGAGCGGGCGCGTATCAACAAACGTAAAGTAGGCAGTCGTCATGAAGAACAGGCGGCTGCCTTTCTGGAAAAACAAGGGCTTAAGATCCTTGAACACAATTTTTTCTGCCGGGGAGGCGAGATTGACCTGGTTGCGAAAGACGGAAAATATCTTGTTTTTGTAGAAGTGAAATACCGGGCGACAACAACTTCCGGAGAAGCGGCAGCAGCCGTAGACTTTAAGAAACAGCGTCGGATCAGCAGGGCGGCACAGTTTTATCTGCTCCGTTATGGATATGGGGAGCCTCCATGCAGATTTGATGTGGTGGCAATTGACGGAGATGAGATCCAGTGGATCAGAAATGCATTTGATTACTGCGGATAAAATGCAGAGAGGAGAGTACACGATGATAAAGATAAAATGGCATCAGGAAAACGAACCCAGGATGCATGTGAATACAAGAGAAGGTGTAACGTATCTTACCTATCCGGAATTTGACAGACTGCCGGGATTTGTGCATGCATTCAGCACCAGACTTGGCGGTGTCAGTGAGGGGATCTATTCTTCTATGAACTTAAGTTTTACAAGAGGTGACAAAGACGAGGCGGTAAGAGAAAATTATCGCAGACTGGCAGATGCAGTCGGTTTCAAAATGGAAGATATCGTGACTTCTGACCAGACACATACGGCAAATGTGCGCCTTGTCACAGAAGAAGACCGCGGAAACGGCATCACGAAACCAAGACCGTACACAGACGTGGATGGGATGATCACCAATGTACCGGGGCTGGTCCTTGCGACATTTTACGCGGATTGTGTGCCTCTGTACTTTATCGATCCGGTACACCGCGCGATCGGACTTTCTCATTCCGGATGGAGAGGAACGGTGGCAAAGATCGGGGAGGTCACAGTTCGAAGGATGCAGGAAGAATTCGGCTCTGACCCGTCGGAGATCTACGGCGCAGTCGGTCCATCCATCTGCCAGGACTGTTATGAAGTGAGTGAAGATGTGATCGAACAGTTCCGCGCTGCTTTCCCACAAGACAAGTGGGATGCTCTGTTTTATGGTAAGCCGGATGGCAAATACCAGCTGGATCTCTGGGAGGCAAATCACCAGATCATGCTGGGAGCAGGCTTGAAAGAAGAGCATATTTCCATGCCAAATCTGTGCACCTGCTGCAATCCGGAATTCCTTTTTTCGCACAGGGCTTCCCATGGCAGGAGAGGAAATCTGGGGGCATTTCTGGGGATCCGCTGATAAGATACAACTACAACTGCACAGGCAATAAAAAACGGGCTGCATACAGTACAAAAACTGTATACAGCCCGCAAATATACATGTAAGAGAAAAATCAGCGTTTGCTTACTTTTTCCATCAGCTCCATGATCTTTTCGTTGCTGGAACGAACTTTCTCTACAGATAAGTCATGGTTGATGATGTCCATGATACTTGCAAGGTATTTGCTCATGTTTGCTTCGACGTAATATGGTCTTGTGAGCAGTTCAGGATCACGGTAGTTCAGGTTGGTGGTGATAACCTTGTCGATCCAGCCTTTCTCATAGTATTCATCGAATTTCTTGAGACCGTCTGTGAACAGACCGTAAGTAGTACAGATGAAGACACGCTTTGCTTTACGTTCCTTGATCTGCTTGGCAACATCGAGCATACTCTCTCCGGAAGAGATCATATCGTCGATGATGACAACATCCTTGCCCTCTACGGAATCTCCGAGGAACTCATGGGCAACGATCGGGTTCTTGCCGTTGACAACGGTAGAATAATCACGACGTTTGTAGAACATACCCATATCAACACCGAGAATGTTAGAGAAATATACTGCTCGTGACATCGCACCCTCATCCGGGCTGATGATCATCAGATGATCGTTGTCAAGCTTGAAGTCCTTGACTTCTTTAACCAGTGCTTTGAGGAACTGGTAGGTCGGGAAGAAGTTATCAAATCCGTTGAGCGGGATGGAGTTCTGTACACGTGGGTCATGCGCATCAAAAGTGATAAAGTTGGAAACGCCCATATCACTTAATTCCTTGAGCATCAGTGCACAGTCAAGAGATTCTCTCTTGGTACGGCGGTGCTGACGTCCTTCGTAAAGGAACGGCATGATGACGTTGATGCGATGAGCTTTACCGGTAGCTGCGGAAATGATCCTCTTGAGATCCTGATAATGGTTGTCCGGTGACATGTGGTTCTCATGACCGCATACGGTGTAAGTTTCTGTGTAGTTGGTGATATCTACCATGATAAAGAGATCGGCACCACGAACAGATTCTTTGATGTAACCCTTGCCCTCGCCGGTACCGAAGCGGACGCATTCGCACTCGACAAGGAAAGAAGGAAGGCTGTATCCCTGTGGTACAGTGCTCGGTTTCTTCTTTGCTACAAGTTCTTTACGGAATTTTACAAGTTTCTTGTCAACCTCTTTTGCAAGATCCTGACATCCGGCAAGTGCTGCAATACGGATGGGAGCAACCGGGGTCGCTTTTTCAAGTAACTCTATATTTGGCATAATATTCCTCCTAGGTATAGTTTTTCAAACTGAGTCCTACTACATTTATAACATTTGACCTAAATCCCGTCAAGGAATTTATTGATTTTTACCCGGAGAATTGTTATCATAGTAATGATCCGGATATGGACGAAGGCATATCCGAATGACAAAAAGAAAGGAACACCATGAAAAAAAAGAAACATAAGATTTCCAAAGTTCTTCCTGGAAGCATCGGCGAGGAGCTGGAGCTGGAGCCGGGAGATGTGCTGGCAGAGATCAATCATCAGGCGGTGGAGGATGTTTTTGATTACCGTTATCTGATGAACGATGAATATATAGAACTTCTTATAGAGAAAGCCAACGGAGAGATCTGGGAGCTGGAAGTGGAGAAGGATTATGATGAGGATCTGGGAATAGAGTTTGAGAATGGCCTGATGGATGATTACCGTTCCTGCAGCAACCATTGCATGTTCTGCTTTATCGACCAGATGCCGCCGGGAATGAGGGAGACTCTCTATTTTAAGGATGATGATTCCAGGCTTTCCTTCCTGCAGGGAAACTATGTGACATTGACGAATATGAGCCAGGAGGATATTCAGAGGGTGATCAAATATCACCTGTCTCCGATCAATGTTTCTTTCCAGGCAATGAATCCGAAGCTTCGCTGCAAGATGCTCCACAATCGTTTCGCGGGGGATGCCCTCAAGAAAGTGGACCAGCTTTACGAGGCGGGGATCACCATGAACGGACAGATCGTTCTGTGCAAGGGAGTCAACGATGGTGAGGAGCTGGAGTACAGCCTGGAGAAACTTTCTGCATATGCGCCGGTCCTTCAGAGTGTATCAGTGGTCCCGGTAGGCCTGACGAAATTCCGCGACGGACTTTATCCATTGGAGAGTTTTGAGCGGGAGGATGCGATCAAAGTCCTCGAGCAGATCCATCGCTGGCAGCGTAAGATGTACAAGGAACATGGAATCCATTTCATCCACGCTTCTGATGAGTGGTATATTCTCGCAGGACTGGAACTTCCAGAGGAAGAGCGGTATGATGGTTATCTTCAGCTTGAGAACGGAGTGGGAATGCTGAGACTTCTGGATACAGAGGTCAGACTGGCTGTTGAGAAACGTACGGGAGATGAGAAACCAAGATCCATTACTGTTGCGACCGGCAAGCTGGCAGCACCTTATATCGAGAAATGTCTCGAAAAGATTTCCACGAAATATCCGAATCTTGAATATGAAGTGATCACGATCAGGAACAATTTCTTCGGCGAAAAGATCACAGTTTCCGGGCTTATCACAGGCACCGACCTGAAAGAACAGCTTTCGAACCGCAAGCTGGGTGAGAGAGTTCTGATCCCGTGCAATATGCTCAGAAGCGGTGAGAATGTTTTTCTGGATGATCTGACCGTGGATGATGTTTCAAAGGCAATTGGAAGAGAAATCGTAATCGTAGAGGAAGACGGGGAAGATCTGGTATCTTCTGTACTGGATCCCGTTCAGAATAAAAAACAGACAAGGAGACAAATGTATGAGCAAACCAGTAGTAGCAATAGTGGGCAGGCCTAATGTCGGCAAATCCACGTTGTTTAACGCCCTGGCAGGCGAAATGATATCTATTGTAAAAGATACACCGGGTGTGACCCGTGACAGAATTTATGCTGATGTGACATGGCTGGACAAATCCTTTACCATGATCGATACTGGCGGAATTGAGCCGGACAGCGGTGACATCATTCTTTCTCAGATGAGAGAGCAGGCACAGATTGCGATCGACACTGCCGATGTTATCGTATTTATCACAGATGTACAGCAGGGACTTGTGGATTCTGATGCGAAGGTTGCAGACATGCTGCGCCGTAGCCAGAAACCGGTCATTCTTGTTGTAAACAAAGTAGACAGCGTTCAGAAATATATGATGGACGTTTATGAATTCTACAATCTGGGAATCGGAGAACCAGTACCGATTTCAGCAGCCAACCGCACCGGACTTGGTGATATGCTGGATGAGATCGTCAAGGAATTTCCTGAGGATCTTGATACAGAGGAGGAAGATGATATCCCGAAGATCGCCGTTGTAGGTAAACCGAATGTCGGCAAGTCTTCTCTTATCAACCGGCTTCTCGGCGAGGATCGTGTGATCGTGTCCGATATCGCAGGAACCACAAGAGATGCTGTTGATGCCAAGGTCAAATGGCAGGGCAAGGAATACATCTTCATCGATACCGCCGGACTTCGCCGCAAAGGCAAGATCAAAGAAGAGATCGAGCGTTACAGCGTGATCCGTACTGTGACCGCAGTAGAGCGTGCACATGTTGTCGTGATCGTGATCGATGCGACAGAGGGTGTTACCGAACAGGATGCCAAGATCGCCGGAATTGCACATGAGCGCGGCAAGGGCGTTATCATTGCAGTGAATAAATGGGATGCCGTTGAGAAGGACGACAAGACTATCTACAAACACACAAACCGTATCAGAGAAGTGCTGGCATATATGCCGTACGCAGAACTTGTATTTATCTCTGCCAAGACAGGCCAGCGTCTGCCGAAGCTTTTTGAGACCATTGATGCTGTTATCGAGAATCAGACACTCCGCATCCAAACCGGTGTGCTCAATGAGATCCTCGCAGAGGCCGTTGCCATGCAGCAGCCGCCGTCTGACCGTGGTAAGCGTCTCAAGATCTTCTATATGACTCAGGTTGGAGTGCGTCCGCCGACATTCGTTATCTTTGTAAACGACAAAGAACTGATGCATTTCTCCTACACCCGTTATATTGAGAACAAGGTAAGGGATGCATTCGGTTTCCGCGGCACACCGCTGAAATTTATTATCCGTGAACGCGGGGAAAAGAGTTGAATGAAATGACTGAACGTTTGATATGCCTTCTGGTCGGTTATGTTTTTGGACTGTTTCAGACTTCTTATATTATTGGAAAGATGCATAAGACAGATATCCGTGAACATGGAAGCGGCAATGCAGGAACCACCAATGCCCTGCGTACCTTTGGCAAAAAAGCCGGCGCGATGACGCTTCTTGGCGACTGTCTCAAATGTGTGCTGGCGATCGTGGCCGTGCGATTGATCTTCCGTAACTCTGCCGCTGATGTCATGCCTCTGCTTGCGATCTATGCGGCAGCAGGTTGCGTCCTTGGACATAACTTTCCGATCAACCTTGGATTTCGCGGTGGAAAGGGGATCGCGGCATCTGTTGGATTCCTGATCGCTTTTGACTGGAGAATTTTTGTCCTCTGTGCGATCGTGTTCTTTGTGATCTTTTTCCTGACACATTATGTTTCACTGTGCTCATTAAGCTGCTATATGGTTGCACTGATCGCACTGATCGTGCGCGGCGAGCATGGTGCTTACGGGATGGACAGACCACACACCCTGGAGATGTACGGGGTGATGGTGTTTCTGACCTGCCTTGCGTTCTGGAGACACAGAGCCAATATCGTGAGGCTGGTACGCGGAGAAGAAAACAAAGTACTTGTCGGAAAATCAAAGAAAGGTTAAAAGGTAGCATATATGGCAAAAATCAGTGTATTGGGAGCAGGAAGCTGGGGAACTGCACTTTCAGTCCTTCTGAGCAATAATGGACATGAGGTTCGTCTCTGGTCCAGATTTCAGGAAGAAGTAGATGCTCTCAAAGAAACGAGAGAACTTACTTCCAAACTGCCGGGGGTACATATCCCGGAGAATATCGATCTTACTGCAGACGTGAAAAGCTGCGTGGAAACCGCAGAAGTGATCGTTCTGGCTGTGCCGTCCCCATATATCAGAAGTACATCGAAATTGATGGCACCTGATGTAAAGGAAGGACAGATCATTGTCAATGTTGCCAAGGGAATCGAAGAAAAGACCCTGATGACCATGACAGACATCATCAGCGAAGAGATCCCGGCAGCAGGCGTCTACGTGCTTTCCGGACCGAGCCACGCAGAGGAAGTGGGAAGAGGGCTTCCGACGACCTGCGTGATCAGCGGACCGAAGAGAGAGACAGCAGAGTATCTCCAGGGGATTTTTACAAGTCCTGTATTCCGCGTTTATACGACACCGGATACGCTCGGCGTAGAACTTGGAGGCTCACTCAAGAATGTGATCGCACTTGCGGCAGGAACCGCAGACGGACTTGGATATGGAGACAACACCAAGGCGGCTCTGATCACACGAGGAATTGCGGAGATCGCACGCCTTGGAACGAAGATGGGCGCCAGAGTGGAGACTTTTGGAGGGCTTTCCGGGATCGGAGATCTGATCGTAACCTGCGCGAGTGTCCACAGCCGTAACCGCAAAGCCGGCTATCTGATCGGTAAGGGATACACGATGCAGCAGGCAATGGATGAAGTTCAGATGGTCGTCGAGGGCGTTTATTCCGCCAAGGCAGCCAAGAGCCTTGCTGAGAAATACGAAGTAGAGATGCCGATCATCATGGAAGTCAACAAAGTCCTGTTTGAAGACAAACCAGCAGCCGACGCCGTAAGAGATCTGATGCTCCGCGATAAAAAAGTAGAAACACCAATGCTGCCATGGTAAAAACAGTCAAAAAAGACGATTTTTACCGGCAGATGTTCAAGCTTGCGATTCCGATCATCATTCAGAACCTGCTCAGTGCGGCAGTAAACTCATCGGATGTGATCATGCTGAATTATGTAGGACAGTCTGCGATCTCGGCAGTATCACTGGCAGCAAATTATTCTAACATTCTGTTTATGGTATATTATGGACTGGGCACAGGAGCGTCCCTTCTGTGTGCGCAGTACTTTGGTAAGAAAAACATGCAGGCGATCCACGCCGTAGAGGGAATTGCCCTTCGGTTTTCGCTTGCGATCTCAGCACTTGTGGCACTGGCTGCATTTACCATACCGCAGAGAATGTTATTGTTATTCACTTCGGATCAGGAACTGATCGCGATCGGATCTTCCTACATACGGATCATGGGAATTACTTATCTCTGCTGGGGAGTGACAGAAATCTACCTTGCGATCCTTCGAAGCATCGGTCGCGTGACGATTAGTATGGCATTGAACATGCTGGCATTCGGACTGAATATTCTGCTGAATGCAGTGTTTATTTTCGGACTGTTTGGAGCGCCGAAACTTGGAGTGACCGGTGTGGCGATCGCAACGGCATCTTCCAGACTGATACAGCTCATTGCCTGCGTGATCGTATCTTTGTTGAGCAAAGATGTGAAACTGAATCCTATTTATATGTTTATCCGAAGCAAGACACTGCTGAATGATTTCATCCACCTTTCTCTTCCGGCACTTGGAAATGACCTTTCCTGGAGCGTGGCTTTTTCCATGTATTCCGTAATTCTGGGACATCTTGGAACAGAGGCGGTGGCAGCCAATTCACTGGTGACTGTTGTTCGAAACGTTGGATCTGTTTTCTGCTTTGCGATCGCGAGTGCAGGAACGATCCTTCTCGGCAGAGTGATGGGACAGGGAGAACTCGAGAAATCCAAATCCTATGCGTCCGGAATGCTGAAGATGACAGTTGTGGCAGGAGCAGTGGGAGGCGTGATCGTACTGGCGGTTACTCCGTTTGTACTGAGATTTGCATCTCTGAATGATACGGCAATGCATTATCTGAAATATATGCTCCTGATCAACAGCTACTATATCATGGGATCTGCGGTAAACACAGCACTGATCGCCGGGGTTTTCCGCGCGGGAGGCGATACGAAATTCGGTCTGATCTGTGATACGATCGATATGTGGGTCTACGCAGTGCCGCTTGGATTCTTTGCAGCGTTCGTGGTGAAGCTTCCGGTGCTCTGGGTATATTTCCTTCTGTGCACCGATGAATTTGTAAAATGGCCATGGGTCATCCGTCATTACCGCAAGGGAGAATGGGCAAAGAATATCACAAGAGAAGATATCTTCGAATAACTGAATGTAAGGCTTAAAAAAGCCGGTCGATCATACACAAAAGGTGATCAACCGGCTTTTGACCGCGTATAATATGAAAATAATCAAAAAATAGTATCTCTCAGATCCTCCGGAACATGAGAACTGTGGTAATTCTGATTGAGCGTGTCGAGAAGATCCATGTCCTCCTGCTCAATCTCAAAATCAAAAATACGTGCATTGGCAGCAATACGCTCCGGGCGGGTGGATTTTGGAATTACGGAGATACCCTTCTGAACAGCCCAGCGTAGTCCGATCTGAGCAGGCGTATGTGCATATTTCGTACCAAGTACGCAGAGGATATCATTGTCCAGATAAGCGCCTCGCGCCAGTGGAGCATAAGCCTGTACCTGGATCCCGTTTGCCTGGCAGTATTCAATGAGCTCCCGCGGATAGCAGAGAGGATGGCATTCGATCTGGTTGACTGCAGGAATGATCCCGGATACCTTACGAAGTTCTTCAAGATGACGGATCTCAAAATTGCTGACACCGATAGAAAGAGCCCGTCCAGATTCAAGAAATTTCTCCATTTCCTTCCAGGTATTGAGATAACATCCCGGAACCGGCCAGTGGATCAGATAAAGATCGATATAATCAAGACCAAGACGGTCAAGGCTTCGCTCAAAAGCCCCGTCCACATCTCCGAGACGCTGTGCGTTATTCCAGATCTTGGTGGTGATAAAAAGATCCTTGCGCGGAACTCCGCATCGTGCAATACCACGTCCGACACTCTCTTCGTTCTTGTATGCAGAAGCAGTATCGAACAGGCGGTAGCCGTTCTTGGTTGCGGATATGATGGCATTCTCTGCCTCGTCGTCAGCGGTGGCTTTATATAGACCCAGTCCCAGAAGCGGCATGGTTCTGTCATTATTTAAGAATACAGAAGTAGTCAAAATGCTTCCTCCTTGCTTATCAATTTAAAAATTTTTATATATTATAACATAAAAATGTGAAAGAAGAACATCAAATATGTTAAATATTTAATACATGAAGTTACATAGGCATGGAAAAAAGGTGAAAATAAAGATTGTTAATATTAAAACGATGGCGTTATTTATATAACGAGAAAAATGATCGGCAGATGCGAAAAAATGCAAAAAAAGAAATAGAAACAGGAATGATTTTTGTGCGGTTTTTCTCAATATAGCCTTGATTAACTATAACAAAAGATGTATAATGAATTTAATTGATAAATTCTTGTCAGAAGTTTGTCACGTTTAAGACAGACTGACAGGGATTCGTGCAGAAAGGAGTAGACAATGCACTTAATAAAAGATGAAAACGGAAACCTTGTCCAGCATGGACACGAACATACAGAGGGACACACACACGAACACACACATGCGGATGGTGTGACTCATACACATTCTCATTCTCACGGAGACGGCGAACATGCACATACACACGACAGCAGCTGTTCCAGCCAGGAACACTGTGGATCCTGTGAGGGCGGAGACTGCAAGAAAGAGACAGTAGCACTTCTGACTTACATGCTGCAGCACAATGAGCATCACGCAGCAGAGCTTGACCAGATGGCCGATAACCTGGAGAAGATGGGACTTGCAAGTTCAGCCAAGACAATCAAGGAAGCAGTTGCAGATTTCCAGAAGGGCAACATGCGCCTGGGACTTGCACTTACACTTGTTAAGGAAGAAATGAAATAGGATCTGTTACTGTGAACGGTAATCTTGAATTTTAATATGACACAATAATATGACACAACAGAACGGCGGAGGTGAGAGTTATGTGTCTTGCAACTGTATACAAAGAAAGCGATAATTCTGTTATCTTTAAGAATGTATCCAGAATTGATGTAGATGGAAATAAACTGGTGCTCAGAGACATTATGGGAGATGAGCGTGTCGTAGAGGGACATATCCTTATGGTAGACCTGGCAAACAGCATTGTAAAGCTTTGCTGCGATGACTGATCGTCCGGGACTTACAAGAATCAAATAAAATTGCATAAGGAGGTGCAGCTATGGCATCAGTAAAATTGACTGAGCTGATGAAAGAAAGACAACTTCTTTCTTTTGAACTGTTTCCGCCCAAGACCGACAAGGGCATGGAGAATCTTCCGGGAACGATCGAGCATCTCTGTCAGTTTGATCCAGAATATATCTCTGTTACATACGGAGCCGGAGGCGGCAATGTAGGAGCGAACAGAGAAGTATGCCAGATGGTAAAGAAAGCCGGTACTGTTCCGGTAACTCATTTTACGGTTATCAAGAACACCAAAGAAGGAATCAGGGATCAGCTTGAGACATACCTGAGTGAGGGCGTTGATCATATCCTTGCTCTTCGCGGAGATTTCCCGAGAGGAGAACACTCCACAGGCGGAGATTTTAACTATGCGACAGATCTTGTCAAGTTTATCCGCCGGGAATTTGGAGACAAGTTTGAAATTGCAGTAGCAGGTTCGCCGGAAGGGCATATCGCATGCCGCAGCCTGGATGCAGATGTTTCCGTCCTTAAGATGAAACAGGACAATGGTGCTGATTATATCATGACGCAGCTCTGCTGGGATATGGAGCAGTTCGCACGCTGGCAGGACAAGATCCGCAAGGCCGGTGTCACGATGCCGATCGATGTAGGGATCATGCCGATCTTGGATCAGGCAGCTACGATCAGCATGGCTCTTTCACGTAATGGCTGTGTTATGGATCGAGAACTTTCCAGACTTATCTCTAAATACTGGATCTTCCCGAATCCGTTCGATAAAGCACCATTCGACGATAACCTTGAACAGAAGAAAGAAGATTTCAAGAAAGCCGGTATTGAGTACACGATCAGGCAGATTGACAAATACCGTGCTCTTGGCGTAGAAGGTATCCACCTGTATGCGCTGAATAAATGGAAAGACGTAAGCGAGATCATCAATGCATCTGGCATGCGTACATTAATATGAAAATAGAGTAGGAGGCACTCTTTAAGTTATGGCACATGTGATTGCTGTCGCCGGTAAAGGCGGCGTAGGTAAAACTACTTTATGTGGAATGCTGATCCAGTATCTCTGCGAACAGAACAAAGGACCGATCCTTGCAGTTGATGCAGATGCGAATTCCAACCTGAACGAAGTCCTGGGAGTAAAGGTTGACACAACTCTCGGTGATGTACGTGAGGAGATCGCACAGGCAGAGATCGCAAAGGAAAGCCCGATTCCGAAAGGAATGTCCAAGGCAGATTATGCTGAACTCAGATTTGAGGATGCACTGGTTGAGGAAGATGATTTTGATCTGCTCGTAATGGGCAGAACACAGGGAAAGGGCTGCTACTGTTATGTAAACGGCCTGCTTCAGGCTCAGCTTGCCAAGTATCAGAATCATTATCCATATATCGTAGTAGATAACGAAGCAGGTATGGAGCATATCAGCAGAGGCGTTCTTCCGTCCATGCAGACTGCGATCCTGGTGAGCGACTGCTCCCGAAGAGGAATCCAGGCTGTTGGAAGGATCGCGAAACTGATCGATGAATGCGGAATGAAACCGGACACGGTAGGACTGATCGTCAACCGTGCACCGAAGGGAGAACTGAATGACGGAATCAAAGAAGAGATCGCCAATCAGGGACTTCATCTTCTCGGCGTAGTACCGCAGGATGAAACTGTTTATGAATATGACTGTGATGGCAAACCTACAGCCAGTCTTCCGGAGGACAATCCGGTCAAGAAGGCATTAAGGGAAATTGCCGGCAAGTTAAGTTTATAATCATGATTCTCCTGCGATCACAGCAGGAGAATTTATAACAGATGCTGAACAATACAGGATTCAGCAGATTTTTTACAGGAAAATAACCCATGGGCGGGGATGGGTTCTGTCTGGAGGGTTATTATATAAAACTTTATAGAAAGGTAAAAATACATGACTCATCATGTATAATAAAAGGAGGTCTATAATGAGTGAATTCAAATTAACTACAGTGGAAGAATTTGAAGCTGCTACCAACCGACTGTTGGAAACTGGCGCAAAGGTAGGCGCAGACGCTTGGCAGTTCCGTGTAAAAAACCAGACTCCACACTGTAAGTTCGGTGAGCAGGGTATCTGCTGCCGTATCTGTTCCATGGGACCATGTCGTATTACTCCAAAGGCTCCGAGAGGAATCTGCGGATGCGATGCACACGGTATCGTAGGAAGAAACTTCCTTCGCTTCACAGCAGGCGGAGCAGCTACACATTCCGATCATGGACGTGAGATCTGTATCACCCTCGGACATGCAAAAGAAGGCGGCGACTATCAGGTAAAAGATCCTGAGAAACTGATCCGTATCGCAAAAGAATGGGGCGTTGAGACAGAAGGCAAAGACATCTACGATCTTGCTCATGAGATGTCTGACCTGGCTCAGGAAGAATACGGAAAGATCAGAGGCTTTTCCAGATGGCTTAAGAGAGCACCTCAGCATACACAGGATCTGTGGCACGAAGCAGGAATCGAGCCAAGAGCAATCGACCGTGAGGTTTCCTGTGCATTACATATGACCCATATGGGTAACACCTGCAAACCGGAGGCACTGATCCGTCAGGCACTTCGTAACGGACTTTCTGATGGATGGGGCGGTTCCATGTGTGGAACAGAGTTCTCTGACGTACTGTTCGGAACTCCGAAGCCGATCGAAACAGAAGCAAACCTTGGCGTTATGAACGCAGAAAACGTAAACATCGTAGTACACGGACATGATCCGAGCCTTTCTGAGATGATCTGTGAAGTTGCAGACAGCAAAGAAATGATCGACTACGCAAAATCCATGGGTGCAAAAGGCATCACTATTTCCGGTGTATGTTGTACATCAAACGAAGTAGCTATGCGTCGTGGTATCCCGATGGCTGGTAACTTCTTACAGCAGGAAAACGTTGTTCTGACTGGTGCATGTGAAGCGATCGTTGTTGACGTTCAGTGTATCTTCCCGGCATTAGGACCTCTGAGCAAATGTTTCCATACTAAATTCATCACAACTTCTCCGATCTGTCAGATGCCAGATTCCGAATTCATCGAATTCAGCGCAGGCACAGCAGGAGAAAAAGCACGTCAGATCGTTAAACTGGCATGTGAGAACTTCAAGAACAGAAAACCGGATCTCGTATATATCCCGGATATGAAACAGAAAGCAACTGTTGGATACTCTGTTGAAGCAATCGTTAAGACACTTGACGGTGTAACAAACTCTCAGGTAGATGAAACAGGAACAACCAAACCTCTCCTTGAGTGCATCACATCTGGTGTTATCCGTGGTGCTGTTGCAATGGTTGGATGTAACAACCCGAAGATCAGACCTGACTCCGCTCATATCGAGCTGATGAAGAAACTGCTTGCAAACGATATCGTTATCATCGCTTCCGGATGTTCAGCACAGGCAGCTGCAAAAGCAGGCCTTATGGACAAAGCTGCCAAAGATCTCTGCGGTGCAGGACTGAAACGTGTCTGTGAGCTTGCGGACATCCCGCCAGTATTACACATGGGATCCTGTGTAGATATCAGCCGTATGCTGATCCTCGCATCTGAACTTGCAAAGGATTCCGGACTTAACATTTCCCAGCTTCCAGTAGTAGGATGTGCTCCTGAGTGGATGTCTGAGAAAGCTGTTTCCATCGGAAACTACGTAGTAGCAACAGGTCTTGATACCTTCCTTGGCGTAGATCCATATGTATCCGGATCTGATCAGGTGGCAGGACTTCTTACCGAAGGTGTTCGTGACTGGGTAGAAGCTGCTTACACAGTAGAAAAAGACATTGACAAATTAGGCGATCTGATGATCGAGAGAATCGAAGAGAAGAGAGCAGCTCTCGGCATCTGATAGCAGGAAAGGCGCGATTAACTTATGAAAATAGCAGTAACCGGTAAAGGCGGAGTAGGAAAGACAACTTTTGCGGCAACACTTGCCAGATTATACGCAGACGAAGGAAAGAAGGTCCTTGCGGCAGATGTAGACCCGGATGCAAATCTCGGTCTGGCACTTGGATTTGACGAGGAAACACTGGATTCCATCGTACCGATCTCCAGAATGCGTAAGCTGGTGGAGGAGCGTACCGGAGCCAACAGTCAGAATCAGTTTTATAAACTGAACCCGAAGGTAGACGATATCCCGGATACCTACGGCAAGACCTGCAATGGCGTGAAACTGCTTGTCCTTGGTACCGTGGAAACAGGCGGGGGCGGCTGTGTCTGTCCGGAGCATGTTATGTTGAAACGGATCATTAATAATCTTGTGATTCACAGGGACGATGTGGTGATCCTTGATATGGAAGCCGGTCTGGAGCATCTGGGCCGGGGCACCACGGAAAGCATGGATGAATTTATTGTAGTGATTGAACCAGGGGCAAGAAGTGTGCAGACCTACAAAAATGTAAAACGACTTGCCAAAGATCTCGGTGTCGCACAGGTCAAAGTTGTGGCAAATAAAGTAAGGAACGAGGACGATGAAGCATTCATCCGTTCCAGAATCCCGGCAGAAGATCTTCTTGGAATGATCCACTACAACACAGAAGTTATAGACGCTGACCGTCAGGGAAAATCCCCTTACGATTTCAGCCAGACTGTAACGGCTGAAATAACAAAAATAAAAGAAAAGATTGACCAGAACTCAAGTCTTTAAAAACAGGAGGTATTAACGTGACTTTATTTGATAGAGTATTCGGCGGAAATGATGCTGTATATGGTTTAACAGAGGGCGCTATCGACGGAGCAATCGCTCAGTACGGCGAAGACAAAGCTGTCAGCTTCCCGAACACCGCTTACAGCCTTCCATGTTATTATGCTGTAACAGGAACAAAAGTTACAACATTAAAAGAATTAAAAGAAGCTCTTGGTGTTGTTAAAACACTTATGACAAGAGAAAAAAGATTAAACGATGCATTCATGTCAGGTGTTGCTACAGCACTCTGCGCAGAGTTCATCGAAGTTCTGAAATACATTGATGGTGCAACACCATACGAAGAACCATGCTACGGACATCTTGCAGATGCAGTGATCCGTGAACTTGGTGTACCGCTTGTAACAGGCGATATCCCTGGTGTAGCAGTAATCCTCGGAGCTGCTCCTACAACAGAAGAAGGTGTTGCTCTTGTTAAGAGCTATCAGGCACAGGGTATCCTCGTAACACTGGTTGGCGGAATCATCGACCAGGTTGCAGAAGCTGGAATGAAGACAGGCGCAAACGTTCGTGTTATCCCGCTTGGCAAAGACGTTACAGCAGTTATCCATGTAGTATCTGTAGCACTTCGTGCAGCTCTGATCTTCGGTAACGTAAAACCTGGAGATGCAGGCACACTGATGAAATACACAATGGACCGTGTACCGGCATTCGTAAACGCATTCAAACCTCTGGATGACGTGATCGTAGCTTGTGGTGCAGGTGCTATCGCACTTGGATTCCCGGTAGTTACAAACGAGACAGAGAATATCTTCCGCGTACCGAAGAGCCTTATCGTTCAGGAAGATGTAAGCAAATTCAATGCTACATCCCTGGAAGCACGTGACATCAAGATCAAGATCACAAACATCGATATCCCGGTTGCTTTCGCATCCGCATTCGAAGGTGAGATCATCCGTCGTAAAGACATGCAGGTTGAATTCGATGGTTCCCGTGTTGACTGTGCAGAGCTTGTACAGACCTGTGACGCTTCTGAGATCGAAGATCACAAGATCACAGTAGTTGGACCGGAAGTAGACGACATGGAACTTGGAAGCAAGAACAGCATCGCATATGTTGTTAAAGTTGCAGGCAAGAACATGCAGGCAGACTTTGAACCGGTTATCGAGCGTAAATTCCACAACTACATCAACTGTATCGAGGGTGTATACCACACAGGACAGCGTGATATGCAGCGTATCCGTATCAGCATCGAAGCATTCAACGCAGGCTTCAAGATCAAACATATCGGTGAAGTTCTTTACGCTTCTGTCAAGAACGAATTCGACGCAGTTGTTGACAAATGTGAAGTTGTTATCTATACAGATCCGGCAGAATGTACAAGAATCCGTCATGAGGTTGCTATCCCGACCTTCGACAAACGTGATGAGCGTCTTGACACTCTGACAGATGAGTCTGTAGATGTATACTACAGCTGTATCCTCTGCCAGGCATTCTCTCCAAGCCACGTATGCGTAGTAACACCAGAGAGACTTGGTCTTTGCGGTGCCGTTTCATGGCTGGATGCAAAAGCTACACATCAGCTTGATCCTAACGGACCTTGCCAGATCATCACCAAAGAGCGTCCGATCGATGAGAACCTTGGTTCTTACGAAGACGTTGATGAAGCAGTTCAGAAATTCTCACAGGGTGCTCTGGAGCACGTTACACTGTACTCCATCATGCAGGATCCTATGACTTCCTGTGGATGCTTCGAATGTATCTGTGGTATCGAGCCATTCTCCAATGGTGTAGTTATCGCTAACCGTGAGTATGCAGGCATGACACCTCTTGGAATGACCTTCCCAGAAATGGCTTCCATGACAGGCGGCGGTGTTCAGACTCCTGGATTCATGGGACATGGAAAACACTTCATCTCCTCTAAGAAATTCATGAAGGCTGAAGGCGGTATCGAACGTATCGTATGGATGCCAAAAGAACTGAAAGAATTCGTAGCAGAACGTCTGAACAAGACAGCTCAGGAACTCTACGGAATCGAAAACTTCACAGACATGATCGGTGATGAGACCGTAGCAGAAGATCCAGAAACACTGGTAGCATTCCTGACAGAAAAGGGACATCCGGCACTTGGAATGGATCCGATGATGTAATCTCCGCAAAGGGAATGAATGCTTGCATTCATTCCCTGGGAGATTAATCTTAAATTGTTTATGGAATGCATTACGTTACAATTTTTGATATTTTTTTAACATAAATAGCCAACTTCCCTTGTAACTGGCGATTTTATGTAGTATAATGCTATTTGCTATTTGAGTTATTAATAATTAAGAGGAGGCTTATGAGAAATGCCGTTTAATCAGAAACCACAGAAATTTAATGCAAAGATTAACGCTGTCACAATCGGAAGCGGAGATAAGACTGTGACAATCGGTGGAGAAAATTCTTTCCCGTTCTACACATTTGATGCACCAACAGAGAACACAGCCAAAATCGGTGTAGAGATCTCTGACCTTGGACTGGATGAATTTTCAGAAGGTGTAAAAGCTTATTATGAAGGAGCTACAACAATGGCTGAGATCGCTCAGAAAGCAGCAGCTATTGAAGGAGCTGATTTTGTTGCTCTGATCCTGGATGGTGGAGACCCGAACGGAGCAAACAAATCTATCGAAGAACTTATCGAGGTTGTTAAAGAAGTGGCTGGCGCTATCGACTGTCCACTTGTTGTAGAAGGATGCAAGAACGTAGAGAAGGATGCGGAACTTCTCCCGAAAGTTGCAGAAGTTCTTCAGGGAAGAAACGCACTTCTTCTTTCCGAAAAAGAAGAAAACTACAAAGCAATCGGTGCAGCAGCAGGTCTTGCTTACAATCAGATCGTTGGTGCTGAATCAGCCGTTGATATCAACCTTGCAAAACAGTTAAACGTTGTTACTACACAGCTTGGTGTTGATGCGAAGAAGATCGTTATGAACATCGGTAGTGCAGCAGCTGGTTACGGATATGAGTACGTAGTTTCTACTATGGACCGTATCAAAGGTGCAGCATTAGGTCAGAGCGACAATATGCTGCAGATGCCTATTATTACTCCAGTATCCGCAGAGACATGGGCAGTAAAAGAAGCTACAGCTTCTGAAGCTGATATGCCTGAATGGGGATCAGCAGACGAGCGTGGAATCGATATGGAAGTTATGACTGCAGCAGCAGACCTTGCTGCTGGTTCTGATGCCGTAATCTTAAGACATCCGGAATCTGTTAAGACAATTTCCAAACTGATCAAAGCACTTGCTTAAGGAATAATAGGAGGAACAAATAGCTATGGCACTGAATGGTATTCAGATTTTTAAATTAACACCAAAGAAAAACTGTAAGGAATGTGGATGTCCGACATGTATGGCTTTCTCTATGAAAGTTGCACAGGGCGCTATGCAGATCGAACAGTGTCCACATATGTCTGACGAAGCACTGGCTTCCCTGTCTGAGGCAACTGCTCCGCCGATGAAGACAATCAAGATCGGAACAGGCGATGCAGAGTTCACTCTCGGAGGAGAGACTGTTCTGTTCAGACATGAAAAAACATTCGTAAGCAAACCAAGATACGCTGTATCTCTTTGCACATGCATGGATGATGCAGAAGTTGATGCGAAGCTTGCAGCAATCCCACATGTAGACTATGACCGTATCGGTGAGAGAATGCATGTAGAACTTGTATACGTAAACTGCAGCGCAGATGCAGATGCTGCCAAATACACAGCACTTGTAGAAAAAGCAAAAGGCCTTGGAAGAACTCTCGTTCTTGGATGTACAGATCCTGAGATTGCTAAAGCTGCTCTTGAAGTATGCAAGGATGGCAAACCGGTTCTTAACGGAGCTAACGCTGACAACTATGAAGCAATGAACGCAGTTGCTACAGAAGCTGGCGTAGTTCTCGGAGTATCCGGAAAAGACTTAAACGAGCTCTATGATACCGTAGCAGCTCTTGAAAAACTTGGCAACAAGAACCTTGTTCTTGACACAACAGGCGCTGACATCAAAGAAACCTTTGCAAACACTGTACAGGTTCGTCGTGCAGCTCTGAAAGACCAGGATAGAACATTCGGGTATCCGTCTATCGTAAACCTGGTTAAACTTGCTAAGGGTGACTATCATTTACAGGCAGCACTTGCTTCCGTATTTACAATGAAATATGGTTCCATCATCGTTATGGAGCAGATGACATATGCAGAGGCACTTCCGCTGTTCGGTCTTCGTCAGAACGTTTACACAGACCCGCAGAAGCCGATGAAAGTAGAGCCGGGTATCTACCCACTCAACGGTGCAGACGAGAACTCCCTCGTTGTTACAACCGTAGACTTCGCTCTTACATATTTCGTAGTTTCCGGAGAGCTGGAGCGTTCCGGTGTTCCGCTTAACCTGGTTATCAACGATGCAGGCGGACTTTCCGTACTGACATCCTGGGCTGCAGGTAAATTCTCCAGCACCAGCATTTCTGAGTACATCAAAGAAGAAGTTGAGCCGAAGGTTAAATGCCGTAAGCTCGTTATCCCTGGTAAAGTAGCAGTTCTCAAGGGCGACCTTGAAGCTAAACTTCCGGGATGGGAGATCATCGTAGGACCTAGAGAAGCAGTACAGCTTGTAAAATTCTTAAAGGATATGCAGGCATAATTGCCGCATAAAAATAAAATAATGTTCAGGGAGTGAACCTCCCTGAAACATAAAAATGAAAAGGAGATTCAGGGTATGGCAAAATTTGTTACAATTGGAGAGAGACTTTCCACAACAGCACCAGCAGTAAATAAAGCATTCACAGAGAGAGATCCTGAGCCGATCCTCAAGAGAGCAAAACAGCAGCTTGACGCAGGTGCTACATATCTTGATGTAAACATCGGACCAGCTGAGAACGATGGACCGGAACTGATGAAATGGGCTGTAGAACTTCTGCAGGGCAACTTCGACAATGTTCCGCTGGCACTGGATACTTCCAACGTTGCAGCTATCGAAGCTGGTATCTCCGTATACAACCGTTCCAAAGGAAAACCGATCGTAAACTCCGCTGACGCAGCTGGAAGAATCGGATACGTTGATGTTGCAGCAGCTAACGATGCAATCGTTATCGCACTTTGCAACGGCGAAGGAATCGCAAAAGACAATGACGAACGTATGATGTACATGCAGACTCTGATGGAGAGAGGTATGGAGCATGGTATGGACGTTGAGAACGACATGTGGTTTGACCCGTTATTCCTGGTTATCAAAGGAATGCAGGACAAACAGATGGAAGTTCTTGAATTCATCAAAATGATCTCTGATATGGGAATGAAGAGCACCGGTGGTCTTTCCAATAACTCCAACGGTATGCCGAAACACATCCGTCCGATCATGGACTCCGCTATGGTAGCTATGGCTATGATGCAGGGACTTACATCCGCAATCGTTAACCCTAACGACCTGCGTCTGATGGAAACAATCAAATCCTGCGATATCATTAAGAACAACTACCTGTACGCAGATTCCTATCTGGAAATCTAATCAGTCTGACTTTTTTACGGCTGTAGACAAAAAAAGGCTGGAGGCTTCGCGGCCTCTGGCTTTTTTTATCAATTCAGCCAGGTCTGACTCCCAGTGCCACAGGTGAAAAACAAAAATTCACAAGGCGAGAAAGGTGGTTACCGCATGTTTAAGGTGACATTTGCATTTGAAGATGGCAGTAAGGTAGAAGCATTTGCCAATGCGGGGGATAATTTACTCGAAGTTGCACGTGGCGCAAACGTGGCAATCGACGCTCCATGTTCCGGAAATGGAGCCTGCGGAAAATGTCGGGTACAGTTAAAAGGCGGAGAAGTGGACTCCAAGAAGACACTTCATATTTCTGATGAGGAATTTGAAAAAGGCTGGCGTCTTGCCTGCATGAGCAAGATCAGTGCCGACGTGGAGGTACTGGTGCCGGATATCGCATCTGCATACAAGAGCAGAATGAAAGTGGCAGATTTAAGTTCCAAAGAAGAAATTGCAATTTTTGAAAAAGCAAAATCTCAGATCGAAGAAACCGGAATCCAGTTCAGAAACAGCTTGGAAGTTGTGGAACTTCAGATGGCAGAACCATCTCTGGATGATACTATGCCGGATGTTGAGAGACTGACAAGGGCACTTCGGAAATTTATGAACCTTAACCGGATCAGAGTTCCGTATGCTGTTCTCCGTAAGCTTCCGGATGTACTTCGTGCGAGCAAGTTTTCTGTCAAATGTGTTGTTCGCGTGACACCGAATGACATGTTTGTATATGACATCTTTGACAGCAAAGAAGATGTTATCATGGGCGGTCTGGCAGTGGATATCGGTACAACGACCGTTTCTGCTGTGATCATCAATATGGCGACAGGCGAGATCCTTGCCAAGAGTTCTTCCGGAAACGGACAGATCCGTTATGGCGCGGATGTCATCAACCGTATCATTGAGACGACAAAACCAGGTGGAATCAAGAAATTACAGGATGCCGTGATCAAAGAGACGATCAATCCGATGATCCATGAGATGTGCAGAAGCATCCATCTTCCGGAAAATCAGATCTATCGTATGTGCGTGGCTTCTAATACGACGATGAACCATCTGTTTGCTGGGATCAATGCAGACTATCTTCGTACAGAGCCATACATCCCGGCATTCTTTAAGACAAACTCCATGTTTGCATCTGATGTAGGCATCGAGATCAACAAAGACGCACACATCATCATGGCTCCGAATATCGGAAGCTATGTAGGTGGAGATATCACGGCAGGCGCTCTGGTAAGTATGATCTGGAACAGACCAGAATTTTCTCTGTTCATCGACCTTGGTACCAACGGAGAGCTTGTATTTGGTAACTCTGACTTCATGATGAGCTGTGCATGCTCTGCAGGTCCAGCCTTTGAAGGTGGAGATATCAGCTGTGGTATGCGTGCGACAGACGGTGCGATCGAGGCATGTACCATTGACAAGGAAACTATGGAACCTACATACAAGATCGTTGGTGAACCGGGAACCAAACCGGTCGGTCTTTGCGGTTCCGGTATCATAGATGTGATTAGTGAGCTTTATATGACAGGAATCATCAATCCGAAGGGCAAATTTGTCCGCGAAGGCAAGAGGATCCGTCATGACCATTATGGAATGGGAAGCTATGTGATCGCGTTTGAGGAAGAAGCTGGTTCTTCCAAGGATGTAGAGATCACAGAAGTCGACATTGACAACTTTATCCGTGCGAAGGGAGCAATCTTCTCAGCGATCAGAACGATGCTTTCTTCTCTGGATTTCGATGTGTCAATGATCGATGATGTTTATGTTGCAGGCGGTATCGGAAGTGGTATCAATATGCAGAATGCAGTCAATATCGGAATGTTCCCGGATGTTCCGCTGGAGAAATTCCACTACATCGGAAACTCTTCCCTGACTGGTGCATACCTGATGCTTTATTCCACAGAAGCCGAAAAGAAAACATATGATCTTGCAGCCAATATGACTTATATGGAACTTTCAACAGTTCCGACTTACATGGATGAATTCGTGGGAGCATGCTTTATCCCACATACCGATGCATCCATGTTCCCAAACGTTCATCAGAGATAGAATCGTGAAACTGCGTAACAGCGAAGCAATCCGTGGAGATGATAATACTTAAAATTTAAGAGGTGAATTATGAGTTCTGATATAAAAACAATATTTGATCCGGCAGAGATGGAATCTGTGGGAGAGAAACTGGGATATGGAAAAGACAGCAAAGAGCGTCTCCCGTGGGAACATTATCTGAGCCAGTATCAGGAGGCTGATCCGAAGGAAATCGCCGAGAGACTTGGCATTTCCTACAATGAGGAAGAGAAATCTTTTACTCTGAAATTCCTCGGAACGACGTATCAGATTTTCTGGCCGGATTTTCAGGTTAGCCACGAGGCAGACGATATGGGATTTTACCCGCTGGAAACCATGGTTTATGCCAGAACTCTGACGATTCGCTTTCTGCTGAACGGTGCCGCATCTACCGGCACAGGCAAATTCAAAACTTATCGCGAAATGCCGTGGGGAGAAGTCTACCTGAGACAGTTTGATGGAAGATGCATTAAACGACTGGCTTTTTCCTACGGAAACCGCATCAAAGATTTTCAGGCGATCATGGAACACATCCACTGTGTTCCGGTAGAGCACGGTGACATTGCTTATCAGCTTGAGATCTTTCCGGGATACCTGGTGCAGATGATCCTGTGGGAGGGAGACGATGAATTTCCACCGTCCTCACAGATCCTCTTCTCCGACAATTTCCCGGTATCCTTCCAGGCAGAAGACATGGCTGTTATGGGAGATGTGATCATCGGATCACTGAAAGCTTTTGCAAAAGCAATCTGAGATTTTTATCATGTCAAACCTCTGATACAAAAAAGGGGAAAACCCTCTAGTTATAAATAAAACTAAAATAAAACGCGGGAGGTAACATTATGGGATTCAAAAGTGACATCGAAATCGCACAGGAGTGCACAATGGAGCCGATCACCAAGATCGCAGAAAAAGCAGGCATCGACGACAAATATCTGGAGCAGTACGGTAAGTACAAAGCAAAGATCGATTACAATCTTCTGAAAGAAAGCGACAAAAAGGACGGCAAGCTGATCCTCGTAACCGCTATCAACCCGACACCGGCAGGTGAAGGAAAAACAACTACAACCGTAGGTCTTGCAGACGGTATGCAGAGACTCGGTAAGAGTGTTATGGTAGCTCTCCGTGAGCCATCCCTCGGACCGGTATTCGGTGTTAAGGGCGGCGCAGCAGGCGGCGGCTATGCACAGGTAGTTCCGATGGAGGACATCAACCTTCACTTCACAGGTGACTTCCATGCAATCGGCGCAGCGAACAACCTTCTTGCAGCAATGATCGACAACCACATTTTCCAGGGCAACGCACTGAACATCGACCCGAGAAAAATCACATGGAGAAGATGCGTGGACATGAACGACCGTCAGCTCCGTAACGTAGTAGACGGCCTCGGCGGAAGAACAAACGGAATGCCGCGTGAAGACGGATATGACATCACTGTTGCATCCGAGATCATGGCAGTTCTCTGCCTCGCAAGCGATATTTCAGACCTGAAAGAAAGACTTTCCAGGATCATCATCGGATATACCTACGGTAAAGTATCCGAGCAGAAACCGGTAACAGCAGGTGACCTCCA